>NZ_WQOJ01000014.1:0-95812 GCF_018784545.1 Pseudoflavonifractor sp. MCC625
TACGGGCGGCCGGGACACCATGGTGTCCCGGCCGCCCGTTTTCCATCTGACTTCAGTGAAATAGATCAGGGGGAAATAACCGCCTCACAGCAGCGATAATCGGTGTCGATGCTGTGGGCGATCAGGCGCGCTTTGAAATTGCGGGGGCTGCACAGGGAACCGCCCGATACACTCAAATCCTCCGGCACCACAAACTTGATGCACTTGACCTGAATGTCCCGGCAGCCCGGGAAATCGTGGGCCGGGAGAGTCACAGCCTTCATGCCGCGCTGGTACTCCATGCCGTCCGTGTCCACTTCAGTGAGGATCACAGCCAGGGCCACCCGGGTATGGGGGCAGACCTGTTTGACCGTTGCGTCCACTTGGATGATCCGGCCCTGGGATTCCAGATACGTGTCGCCCAGATCCACCAGCAGGGAATCCTCACAGCCCTCCACCGTGAACTGGATGGGCACGGGGCACTCCTCCGGGTGGACCACCACATCACAGTCCACCTCTACCTTGGGCTCGGGGAAGGTGACCACGTTCCCCTCATTGTCGGAATAGGTGATGGACTCGTTGACCAGCTTGAGCCCCGGCTCCTGCCCCATATGGCGGACGAAAAATTCCAGCACGGCGCTCTCGCTGAGCGTCACGCCCAGCTCCTGGATCTTCCAGCGCAGGGTGTGGTCATCCAGCTGCTCCGCCGTACCTTTGGCGGGGGGCAAAATGCTGGTAATGACAAAATCGGGGGTGACCATCTCCTTGATCTGGATGTTGGTGGCCCCCGCCTTGGAGATGTTGGCGGCCAGCTCTGCAAACAGTTCCTCCAGGTCGGCCAGATCCGGGGTCACCGCCACGTGGGAGGTGTCCGGATCGGTGGCCCAGTTGTTCAGCGCATCGATATCCAGTCCGTCCGACCCGATGAGGCCGATGCAATAAATGGTGATTCCCTGGGCCCGGGCGGCGGCGGCCACCGGGGCGGGCGGCGCGCCGGCGGTGGTGTTGCCGTCGGTGAAGAGGACGATCACCTTGGCATTGCTGGAGGCGGGCTCAAAGAGCTCCATGGCCTTGGTGAAGGCATCTGCGTGGTTGGTGCTTCCGCCGGCGCTCAGTCCGTCTACGGCATTTTTGAGCGCATCCACCGAGGTGATGAGCTGTGTGTCGGCCACTGCCGTGCTGGAAAAGCTCACCACGCCCATCCGGCTGCCGGAGCCGATCTGTCCGTCCTTGCTGCTGTCGGTGGCCTCGTCAATAATATCAATAAAGGTCTTTGCACCTATTTTCATGGCGGAGAGGGGTTCTCCGGCCATGCTGCCGGAGCGGTCCAGTACCAGGACGATGTCGGTGGGATTCGAGATGATATCCGGCGCGGCGGTGATGGCCAGCGTGACGCGGAGAGAACCGTCACAGTCGATCCGGTCCTGATTGATGACTTTGTTGGAATTGGTAATACCCATGGGTTGCGGCCTCCTTCTGGGGAATTCCCCCTGACATCCTATGCAGGTGCGTGCCCTTGTGGCACACCAGAGGCACAAAAAGCAGGTCCCGTCCCTTTGTCAGGGGACAGAACCTGCTTGGAATGTTTCGAAGGCGGGCACAAAGGTACCCTTAACCCTCCTCCAGCCGGGCCAGCAGATCGGCGGCATTGGTGTCGGGCTTCACTTTTTCCCGGGCGTCCAGGATCACGCCGTTCTCGTCGATGAGATAGCTGGAGCGCACCACGCCCATGCTGACTTTTCCGTAGAGCTTTTTCTCCTTCCAGACATCATAGGCCTGAATGGCAATCAGCTCCGGGTCGGAGAGAATGGGAAAAGGCAGGGCGTATTTCTGGGCAAATTTTGCGTGGGAGGCTGTGCTGTCCTTGCTGATCCCCAGGACGACGGTATTGTGGTCCTGGAAGGCGCTCCAGGCCTCCCCGAAGGCGCAGGCCTGCCGGGTGCAGCCGGGGGTATTGTCCCGCGGGTAGAAGTAGAGGGCCACTTTCTTTCCCCGGAACTGGGAGAGGGTCACAAGGTTCCCGTCCTGATCGGGAAGGGTGAAATCAGGGGCTAGAGTACCGCTCGGAAGCATGGTATGCTCCTCCTTTTCTGGATGGTTCAGTCCTGGGGCTGGTAAAAATCACACCAGGGCCGCAGGGTACAGTTGGCGCAGTCCGGCTTGCGGGCCATACACACGGCCCGTCCGTGGAGCACCAGGCGGTGGCAGAAGTCATTGGATTCCTCGGGCGGGAGCTGGGCGCGCAGCTGCTGCTCCACTTTTGGGGGCTCCTTAGTGCCGTCGGTCAGCCCCAGACGGCCCGAAATGCGGATGCAGTGCGTGTCAGCCACCACGGCGCCGGGGGCGTGGAAGATGTCGCCCAGGATCAGATTGGCGGTCTTCCGCCCCACCCCGGGGAGCTTCAGCAGCTCCTCCATGGTGGAGGGCACCTTTCCGCCATAGACCTCCAGCAGCATCTGGGAGGCGGCCACGATGTCCCGGGCCTTTGCCCGGAAAAAGCCGGTGGAGTGGATGATCTCCTCCACCTCGCTCACATCGGCCTGGGCCAGGGCCTCCAGCGTGGGAAACCGGGAAAACAGCGTGGGCGTGACCTGATTGACACGCTCGTCCGTACACTGTGCGGCCAGGCGGGTGGAGAAGAGCAGCTCATAATCTTTCTGATAGTCCAGAGAGCAGATGGCCTCCGGATAGGCGCTTTTCAGCGCGGCCACAATGGCCAGAATATCGTCTTGGGATTTCAAGGGGATCACCTCATATACCGGTCAAGGTGCTTGCGGCAGATGGAACACCGGTTCTTTGATTGTGCCATTATAACATGGGGGACGAAAAAAAACGAGACATTATTTACAAATCATGGTTGTAATTTAGGACAAGCTCAGCTATAATCAACATAGAGTACCCAAAAACTATACTGTTTAGTATAATGCCATGGGAGGAATCAAAATGGTCAAGGACATGATGGACTTTATCCTCGCGCAGGATCCTGAGGTGGGTGAGGCGATCAAACACGAGTTTGACCGTCAGCGCCGGAATATCGAGCTGATCGCATCTGAAAACTTTGTCAGCGAGACGGTGCTCGCCGCGGCCGGTTCCGTGCTGACCAACAAGTACGCGGAGGGTTATCCCAGCAAGCGTTACTATGGCGGGTGCCAGTGCGTGGACGTGGTGGAGAATCTGGCCCGGGATCGTGCCTGTAAGCTCTTCGGCGCGGACCATGCCAATGTCCAGCCTCACAGCGGCGCCAACGCCAACTATGCCGTGTATCAGGCGCTGTGCAACGTGGGCGACACTGTGCTGGGTATGGATCTGGCCAACGGCGGACATCTGACCCATGGCAGCCCGGTCAATTTCTCCGGCAAGAACTATAACATGGTCTCTTACGGCCTGAATGAAGAGGGATTCATCGACTACGACAACGTCCGGGACATGGCCCGCAAGCATCATCCCAAGATGATCATTGCCGGCGCCTCCGCCTATCCCCGCTTCATCGACTACGCGGCCTTTGCCGACATCGCCCATGAGGTGGGCGCCTATCTCTTCGTGGACATGGCCCACGTGGCCGGCCTGGTGGCCACCGGTCTGCATCCCAACCCCGTGCCCTATGCTGACGTGGTCACCACCACCACCCACAAGACCCTGCGTGGTCCCCGCGGCGGCATGATCCTGTGCAAGGAGGAGCTGGCCAAGAAGATCGACTCCGGCATCTTCCCCGGCAGCCAGGGCGGCCCCCTAGAGCACATCATCGCGGCCAAGGCCGTGGCCCTGGGCGAGGCCCTCAAGCCCGAGTTCAAGGCCTATCAGGAGCAGGTGATCAAAAACGCCAAGGCGCTGGCGGCCTCTCTGATGAAGGAGGGCTTTGATCTGGTCTCCGGCGGTACGGACAACCACATGATGCTGGTGGACCTGCGCAAGGCCGGCGTCACCGGCAAGGAGATGGAGCACCGTCTGGACGAGGTACATATCACCGTCAACAAGAATGCCATCCCCAACGACCCCGAGAAGCCCTTCGTCACCAGCGGCGTACGCATCGGCACTCCCGCCGCCACCACCCGCGGCCTGAAGGAAGAGGATATGACCCTCATCGGCCAGCTGATCTGGCAGGCGGCCACCGACTTCGAGGCCAAGGCCCAGTCCATCCGGGACGCCGTGGCTTCCATCACCGAGAAGTACCCCCTCTATCCCGGCAACTGATGACCGGATGGGCAACTTTATCATAGCGAAAATCACCGAGGCGGAGACTCTTGTGAGTCTCCGCCTCCTTTTGCCGAACCAGCTCAATTTTCGTTTCAAGCGCCCGGAATCCTCCTCCAGGGCAAAAAAAGAGATGCAACCAACGTTGCATCTCTTTTTGGCAGCGGGTGAAGGATTCGAACCCTCACATACAGAGTCAGAGTCTGCTGTGCTACCCTTACACAAACCCGCTATCTCTTGCGCACTCACAAGTGCAGGTTATATTATACTGACCTATCCCTCGTTTGTCAAGTCATATTTTTCTTTTTTTCAGACGTTTTCGGAGCGCTTCTTTTTCCCATCACCATTTTCTCCCACTCAGGCCTTTTTTGCCCTGTTTTTCTCATTTTTATTGACATTACGCTATATTTTCTCCCTCTTTCACAGAGGGCTTTCCATCTTTTTGTACAATTCCATAATAGCTTGATAGGTTGACAAAAAAATTTTCAGGAAGTATACTAAAAGCACAAGGAAAACCATAAGGTTTTCTATCCAAGTGAATGAACTTATATAAGCCCATAATATGGTTGGGCGTCTCTACTGGCTACCGTAAATAGCCGCGCTATAAGTTCCCGAGAGGAGATGATCGGGAATTTATTGTGCGGCAGGAACGGTGGTTTTTTTGTATCCGGCCCACTTCCAATCTATTTCGTTTCCAGAGACTTATATAGGCCCAAAATCGGTTGGGTGTCTCTACCGGCTGCCGCAAACAGCCGCGCTATAAGTTTCCCTGATCCGGGACCTCTTCCCGCTGCTGTGAAGAGGTGGAAATCACACTTCAACGACAAAGGAGTACGACCATGAACGCTACCTCTTTTCTCTTGAAGGGCGATCTCTGTTATAGTGTCGACCCCAACACCCTCCGCTCCGTCCCCAACGGCTATCTGCTCTGCGTGGACGGACGCTGCGCCGGTGTCTTTGATACCATACCAGAGTCCTATGCGTCCCTTCCCCTGTTGGATTATACCGGCCATTTGATTCTGCCCGGCCTCACCGATCTCCATGTCCACGCCCCCCAGTACACCTACCGGGGCCTCGGCATGGATCTGGAGCTGCTGGATTGGCTCAACACCTATACCTTCCCTGAGGAGGCCCGGTTCCGGGACCTCTCCTATGCCAAGCAGGCCTATTCCCGCTTTGTGGAGGACGTCCGCCGGGGCCCCAACACCCGCCTGTGCGCCTTCGCTACCGTGCATCCGGACGCGACCCGGCTGCTGATGGACCTTTTGGAGGAATCCGGCCTGGTGGCCATGGTGGGCAAGGTCAACATGGACCGCAACGCCTCTCCCGACCTGCAGGAGGAGAGCGCGGAGGCCTCCCTGGCGGCCACGGTGTCCTGGCTGGAGGAGAGCGCCGGCCGCTACCAGCGGGTCTCCCCCATTCTCACTCCCCGGTTCATCCCCTCCTGCTCCGATCCTCTGATGGAGGCCCTGGGCAAGCTCCAGCGGGAGCGCAATCTCCCGGTGCAGTCCCACCTCTCGGAGAACCGCAGCGAGGTGGAGTGGGTGAAGGAGCTGTGCCCCTCCTCCCACGGATATGGCGACGCCTATGACTCCTTCGGCCTGTTCGGCGGAGAAAATTGCCCCACCATTATGGCCCACTGCGTCCTCTCTGACGACGATGAAATCGCTCTGATGCGGGAGCGGCAGGTCTACGTGGCCCACTGTCCCGCCTCCAATACCAACCTGGCCTCCGGCATCGCCCCCGCCCGCCGCTATCTGGAGGAGGGCATCCCTATGGGTCTGGGCAGCGATGTGGCCGGCGGCACCCACTGCTCCATTTTCCGGGCCATGGCCGACGCCGTGCAGGTCTCCAAGCTTCGCTGGCGTCTGGTGGATTCCACCCTCGCCCCCCTGTCGGCCACCGAGGCCTTCTGGCTGGGCACCATGGGCGGCGGCTCCTTCTTCGGCCAGGTAGGCTCCTTCCTCCCCGGCTATGAGTGCGACATCCTGGTTCTGGACGACCGCCGGTACAACCCGCCGGAAGCCCACAGCGTGCAGCAGCGTCTGGAGCGCACCATCTATCTCTCCGAGGACCGGGACATCGTCCACAAATTCGTCCGGGGCAGCCAGCTCTTCTAAGTTCATTCACGTATCTTGTTTTGTTTCATTCTTGTGCCCTTCCGGGAATGGTTCCCGGTTTGTTCCTTCCGCCTATGTTAAATGGAAAGAAAGAGAGGGATCTTCATGAATCAAACACTGGATCGATTGTTTCACCTGACAGAGCACGGCACCGATGTCAAAACCGAGGTCATGGCCGGTATCACCACCTTCATGACCATGGCTTACATCCTGGCTGTCAACCCCAGCATTCTATCCGCCGCCGGTATGGACTCGGGCGCCGTCTTTACCGCCACATGCTTGGCCTCTCTGCTGGCCACAGTGCTGATGGCCACCATGTCCAACTACCCCTTTGTACTCTCGGCCGGCATGGGCCTCAACGCCTATTTCGCCTACACCGTGGTCGGACAGATGGGGTATTCCTGGCAGACGGCCCTGACCGCCGTCTTCCTGGAGGGTATCATTTTCATCCTGCTCTCCCTGACCAACGTGCGTGAGGCCATTTTCAACGCCATTCCCACCCCCCTCAAGCACGCGGTGTCCGCCGGTATCGGTCTCTTTATCGCCTTTATCGGCATGCAGAACGCCAAGCTGGTGGTGGACGATCCTTCCACCCTGCTCTCGGTCTTCTCCATGAAGGACGCCCTGGCCCAGAACACCTTCCACACCCAGGGCATCACGGTCCTGCTCACCATCATCGGTGTGCTCATCACCGCCCTGCTCATCGTCAAGAAGGTCAAGGGCAACATCCTCATCGGTATCCTGGCCACCTGGATCCTCGGCATCCTCTGCCAGCTGACGGGGCTCTATGTGCCGGACAACACCACCTTCTTCAGCCTGCTGCCCGATTTTTCCAACGGCATCGCCATTCCCAGCGTGGCCCCCACCCTGTTCCAGATCGACTTCTCCAACGTCTTTTCGCTGGACTTCCTGGTGGTCATTTTCGCCTTCCTCTTCGTGGATGTGTTCGATACCCTGGGCACCCTCATCGGCGTGGCCTCCAAGGCCAATATGCTGGATAAGGACGGCAAGCTTCCCCGCATCCGCGGCGCTCTGATGGCGGATGCCGTGGGTACCACCGCCGGTGCCCTTCTGGGTACCTCCACCATCACCACCTTCGTGGAGAGCGCCTCCGGCGTGGCCGAGGGCGGCCGTACCGGTCTGACCGGTCTGGTCTCCGCCGCTCTCTTCGGCATCGCCCTCTTCCTCTCTCCCATCTTCCTGGCCATCCCCTCCTTTGCTACCGCCCCCGCTCTGATCGTGGTGGGCTTCCTGATGGTCAGCTCCATCCTGAAGGTGGACTTCGACGATCCCACCCAGTCCATCCCCGCCTTTATCTGCATGATCTGCATGCCCTTTATGTACTCCATCTCCGAGGGTATCTCCATGGGCGTTATCACCTACGTGGTCATCAACCTCTTCGCCGGCGGCGAGAAGCGCAAGACCATCAGCCCCCTGATGTATGTTCTGGCCATTCTCTTCGTGGTGAAGTACTTCATCATCTGATTCTTCCCGTTTCCCCCCTCGGGCGGGCCGGCTTCCCCTTCCGGCCCGCTTTCTCCGGCGGCCGGGGCCCCGACCGCCGGAGAAAGCGCAAGCCCCCATTCCAAGCCCCCAACGAGCCTGAAAGGAGCGATACGATATGGCAATTGGTCAGTCCATGCTTCGTGTGGATGCCCATGACAAAGTAACCGGCACCGCCAAGTATACCTCAGACCTGGAGCCCCGCGATTATCTGGTGGCAAAAGTCGTCCACAGCACCATCGCCTTCGGCGAGGTCAAGGCCTTCCATCTGGAGGAGGCCCTTGCCGTCCCCGGCGTGGTCAAGATCCTCACCTGCTTCGATGTCCCCGACGTCCCCTTCCCCACCCCCGGCCATCCCTGGTCGGTGGAAAAGGCCCATCAGGATGTGGCCGACCGGAAGCTGCTCAACCGCCGGGTGCGGTTCTATGGCGACGACATCGCCGCTATCATCGCCGAGGACAATGTAGCCGCCGACCGGGCAGCCCGCCTCATCCGCGTGGAATATGAGGAGTTCGAGCCCTATGTCACCGTGGATCAGGCCATGGCCCCCGGTGCGCGTCCCGTCCACGACGAAAAGCCCAACAATGTCCTGGTCCACTCCGGTTTCCAGGTGGGCGAGATGACCTATGACGAGGCCGTCGCCGGAGAGGATGATCTGGTCACCGTCCAGCGTACTTATCGGACCCAGACCGTCCAGCACTGCCACATCGAGCCCCCCACCTCCTTTGCCTATCAGGAGGGAGATAAGATCACCGTGATCTCCTCCACCCAGATCCCCCACATCGTCCGCCGGGTCATCGGCCAGGCCACCGGTATTCCCTGGGGCAACATCCGGGTCATCAAGCCCTACATCGGCGGCGGCTTCGGCAACAAGCAGGACGTGCTCTATGAGCCCCTCAATGCCTGGCTGTGCACGCAGGTCGGCGGCCGGGCCGTCAAGCTGGACATCACCCGCGAGGAGACCTTTGCCTCCACCCGCGTCCGCCACGCCATCGACTTCCACGTTGCCGGCGCCGTGCGGCGGGACGGCACCATCGTGGCCCGCAAGTGTCTGGCCAACTCCAACCAGGGCGGCTACGCCTCCCACGGACACTCCATCGTGGCCAACGCCATCAACGGCTTCAAGCAGCTCTACCGGGACGAGAAGGCTCTGGAGTGCGAGGCCAACACGGTCTACACCAACATCGCCGTGGGCGGCGCCATGCGCGGCTACGGCATCCCCCAGTCCTGCTTCGCCACCGAGTGTCTGGCCGAGGATATGGCCCACGCCATCGGCATGGACCCCCTGGAGTTCCGCCTGAAAAACTGCATGCAGGCCGGCTATGAGGACCCCCACACTCACGTTCAGTTCCGCAGCTACGGTCTCCAGGACGCCATCCAGAAGGGCCGGGAGCTGATCCACTGGGATGAGCTGCGTGCCAAGTATCAGAACCAGACCGGCCCCATCCGCCGCGGCGTGGGCATGGCCATCTTCTGCTACAAGACCGGCGTACATCCCATCTCGCTGGAGACCGCCTCCTGCCGCATGGTGCTCCACCAGGACGGCTCGGTCCAGGTCCAGATGGGCGCCACCGAGATCGGCCAGGGCGCTGACACCGTCTTTACCCAGATGGCCTCGGAGGTCACCGGTATCTCGGTGAAGAAGGTCCATATCTCCTCCTTCCAGGATACCGATACCACTCCCTTCGATACCGGCGCCTACGCCTCCCGCCAGACCTATGTCAGCGGCATGGCCGTGAAGAAGACCGGCGCCCTCTTCAAGCAGAAGATCCTGGAGTACGCCGGCTATGCCCTGCGCTACCCGGTGGAGAATCTGGACATCCGGGACGACCAGATCGTGGACACCGTCACCGGTGAGGCCCTCCGCTCCGTGGCCGACATTGCGGTGGAGGCCTTCTACAGCCTGGACCGCTCCCAGCACATCACGGCGGAGGCCACCTCTCACTGTAAGGTCAACACCTTTGCCAGCGGCTGCTGCTTTGCCGAGGTCGAGGTGGACATCCCCCTGGGCAAGGTGAAGGTCCTCAACATCGTCAACGTCCATGACTCGGGCACCCTCATCAATCCTCAGCTGGCCGCGGCGCAGGTCCACGGCGGCATGAGCATGGGTCTGGGCTACGCCCTGAGCGAGCAGCTCCTCTTCGACGCCAAGGCCCGTCCTCTCAACGGCAACCTCCTGGACTACAAGCTGCCCACCGCCATGGATACCCCCGACCTGCAGGCCGCTTTTGTGGAGGTCCCCGATCCCACCGGCCCCTATGGCAATAAGGCCCTGGGCGAGCCTCCCGCCATCCCCGGCGCGCCCGCCATCCGCAACGCGGTGCTCCACGCCACCGGCGTGGCCATCGACTCCCTGCCTCTGGATCCCCAGAAGCTCATCACCGCCTTTACCGAGGCCGGACTCATCGACGACTAAGGAGGGTTTCGCGCCATGTATGATATGGAACAATACTACCAGGCCACCAGTGTGGCCGACGCCATCGCCGCCCTGGGGGCGGACCCGGCGGCCATGCCCATCGCCGGGGGCACCGACGTGCTCATCCAGACCCGGGAGGGCCGCCACGCCGGCTGCCATCTGGTCAGCCTCCACGGCCTCAGCGAGCTGAGCGCCATCCGGGAGGAGGAGGACGGTACCCTGGTCATCGGCTCCGGGTGTACCTTCTCCGAGATCACCAACTCCCCCCTGCTGCGCCCCCACATCAATATGCTCTGCCAGGCGGTGGATCAGGTGGGCAGCCCCCAGATCCGCAACATGGGCACCATCGGCGGCAACGTCTGCAACGGTGTGACCAGCGCCGACAGCGCCCCCTCCCTCATGGCCCTCAACGCCGTGCTGGAGGTCCAGGGCCCCAACGGCAAGCGCCTCATCCCCATCGGGGAGTGGTACGCCGGCCCCGGCAAGACCGTCCGGCAGCATGACGAGGTACTCACCGCCGTGCGCATCGCCCGTGAAAACTACGAGGGCTTCGGCGGACACTACATCAAGTACGGCAAGCGCGAGGCCATGGAGATCTCCACCCTGGGCTGTGCCGTGCAGGTCAAGCTCTCGGCCGACAAGCGCACCGTAGAGGATCTGCGCATTGCCTTCGGCGTGGCCGCTCCCACCCCCGTGCGCTGCCCCAAGACCGAGGCCCTGGCCGTGGGCCGCACCGTGGACGAGGCCCTGGTCAAGGAACTGGGCCAGAGCGTCCTCACCGAAATCAATCCCAGAGACAGCTGGCGGGCCTCCAAGGCCTTCCGGCTCCAGATCGCCAAGGAAATCTGCCGCCGGGCCTTCCGGCAGGCTGTGGCCTTTGCCGGAGGTGAAATCCATGCTTAAAATCATCCATGTAAAAGTGAACGGCAAGGAGGAAGAGCTTGCCGTGGACGTGCGGGAGTGTCTGACCGATACCCTGCGGGACCGTCTGGGCCTGACCAGCGTCAAGAAGGGCTGTGAAGTGGGCGAGTGCGGTGCCTGTACCGTCCTCATCGACGGAAAGGCCGTCAACTCCTGCTGCTACCTCAGCGTGTGGGCCGACGGCCACAGCGTCCTCACCGTGGAGGGCATCAAGGGCCCCAACGGAGAGCTCTCCCCCATCCAGACCGCCTTTATCGAGGAGGCCGCCGTCCAGTGCGGCTTCTGCACCCCCGGCCTCATCATGACCGCCGTGGAGATCGTGGGCACCAACAAGCAGTACAACCGGGATGAGCTGCGCAAGCTGATCTCCGGCCACCTGTGCCGCTGCACCGGCTATGAGAACATCCTCAACGCCATGGAGCGCATCGTGGCTGAAAATCTGGCCCGCCAGCAAAAACTCAATTGATCCGAAATACGGGGGACCTTCCGGTCCCCCGTATTCAACCATTTGGACTCAGAAAGGAGCGTCTGTATGAAAAATGTCTTTTGCCGCACCCCCCTGTGGGAAGCCTCCAAGACTTTGGCGGCCGTGGCCCAGGGACTCACGCCCGCGGAGCTGGTGGTGAAGAATGCTACCCTGATCAACGTCTGCACCGGCGAGCTCCAGCCCCACACCGATGTGGCCTGCGCCGCCGGACGCATCGCCTATGTGGGCCCGGACGCCTCCCACTGCATCGGTCCTGAGACCCAGGTGGTGGACGCCGGGGAGGCCTACCTCTCCCCCGGTCTTCTGGACGGCCACATCCACATCGAGTCCTCCATGATGCCGCCCCGGAACTTTGCCCGGGCCGTGCTCCCCCGGGGCACCGTGGGCGTGTACTACGACCCCCACGAGATCTGCAATATACTGGGGCCCAAGGGCGTCTCTTTCATGATGGAAGATGCCGCCGCCACCCCCCTCAAGGCCATGCTCACCATGCCCTCCTGCGTGCCCGCCGTCCCCGGCTTTGAGGACACCTGCGGCTTTGTGGGGCCGGAGGATGTGCGTCAGTTCATGGAGGACGGGCGCACCGTGGCCCTAGGCGAGATGATGAACGACCCCGGCGTCCTCTCGGGCGCGGACGGCCCCCACGCCATCCTGGCCGAGACAGGCAAGGCCGGACGGACCATCACCGGCCACTATGCCATGGCCGACCTGGACCGGGGCCTCAACGGCTACATCGCCTCCGGTGTGCGCTCCTGCCATGAGTCCACCCGTCCGGAGGAGGCCCTGGCCAAAATGCGGCTTGGCATGTATGCCATGCTCCGGGAGGGCTCCGGCTGGCGGGACCTCCACGAGGTGGCCCGAGCGGTCACCGAGCACCAGGTAGACAGCCGCTTTGCCCTGCTGGTCACCGACGACGCCCATCCCCAGACCCTCCGGGCGGAGGGCCATGTGGACCGGCTGCTCCGCCGGGCCGTGGCCGAGGGAATCGACCCGGTGTCCGCCGTTCAGATGGTCACCATCAACTGCGCCCAGTGCTTCCAGATGGACCATGACCTGGGTTCGGTTACCCCCGGAAAATGCGCCGATCTGGTCCTGTTCACCGATCTGAAGGATTTCGTCGTCCAGAAGGTCTTTATCGACGGGAATCTGGTGGCCGAGGACGGCCATCTGACCATCGACATCCCAGAGGCGTCCTATCCGGACTTTGTCCGCTCCACCATCCATCTGGACCCCATCCAGGCGGAAGATTTCCTCTACCCCGCCCCCTCCCAGACCATCCAGAAGGTCCGCGCCATCGGTGTTGTTCCCGGCAAGGCCCTGACCCGGGAGTATATCGCCGCCCTAACCCCCCGCAACGGTTATCTGGAATCCGATCCGGTCCAGGATGTCCTCAAGGCCGTGGTCTTTGAGCGGCACAACCGCACCGGTACCTGCGGCCGGGGCTTTGTACACGGCTTTGGCATCACCAGCGGCGCCATGGCCTCTACCGTGGCCCACGATGCCCATAACCTGCTGGTGCTGGGCACCAACGATGCGGATATGGCCTTCGCCGCCAATACCCTCATCGAGTCCCAGGGCGGCATGTGCGTGGTGCGGGACGGAAAGGTCCTGGGCCACATCCCCCTGCCCCTGGCCGGCGTGATGGGTGAGCGCTCCCCCGCCGAGATGGCCGATCTGGCCCATCAACTGGGTCTGGCCTGGAAGGAGATCGGCTGCATCCTCCCCGCCCCCTTCATGACCATGGCCCTTCTCTCCCTGGCCTGCATCCCGGAGCTGCGTCTCACCAACCGCGGGCTGGTGGACTGCCGCACCTTCCAAATGACAGACGTCTGCCTGTAATCGTCCAGACAGCAGCAAAGCCCCGGAATCCATGTTTGGATTCCGGGGCTTCCGCGTGTCGAACTGGTTCGACACGCTTCTCAAAAATGCAGGCATTTTTTCGAGGGGATACAGGCCGTCGCGCGCATGGCCCGAAGGGCCACACACTTACGGCCTGAGAAGTGTTTTTTCCGACGTACACGCCGCCGGAAAAAACGATTTGACCTCATTCCGCCGTCTACGCCCGGCGGAACTCTGCGAGGCCTCTTGCAGCATAAATCGCAGAAATACACTTGATCGACAGCTTAAAGCCCTGGAATCCATATTTGGATTCCGGGGCTTTTTTCTTTCATAACATTCCGCTTAGGCAGCCTGCTTGGGGCAGAGAGCCTCGGCAATGTTGAGCATGTGGTCCAGCATACGCTCGATGTCGGTGAGGATCTCGCTGTACAGGATGCTCAGCTCGGGGTCCACGTGACCCTCCCGCATACGGCGGATCTGCGCGGCGCGGTACTGGCGGTTCTTTTCATCGCTGTCCGCCTCCAGAATGGCCACGGTATCCAGCGCGCGCTTCCGGTTGCTGTCGTCCTCGAAGTCAATGGCCAGCAATGCATGGGTGGCCAGGGTGCGCAGGTTGGTCAGCTCCTTCATGGTCTCATCGTCCATGTGGATATGGCGCTTCTTCAGGGGCTCCAGATACTCGGCCATGTTCATGGCGTGGTCGCCGATACGCTCAATGTTGCCGCAGACGATCAGCATGCGGTTGAAGCGGTCGGAGTCGGCCTCCGACATCTCGTGGGTGGAAGTGCGGCCGATGGTGCGGGTGATCTCCGCGTTGTAGACGTCGATCCGGTCCTCCTGCTCGGCCACGCGGCTGAGCTTGCTCTCATCCCGCAGCAGCAGGGTGTCGAAGGCCAGTTCCACATTCTCCCGGGCCAGGGCAAACATCTCCGCCTCCTGCTTCTGCAGCTCAGACAGGGCAATGGCGGTGGAGCCGATGCCGTGCTCGTTGACGGGATGATAGCCCTCCTCGCTGGTGTGGTCGGGCAGGATCCGGCAGGCTACCTTGGCCAGCACATTGCCGAAGGGGAAGAGCACAATGGTGGTCACCACGTTGAAGATGATGTGGGTGGTGGCAATCTGGCCAGGCACGTTGCCGGGCAGATAGCTCTGGATCAGGCCCGTAAAGTCCGTGGTCAGGCAGATGATGGTAAAGATCACGGTACCGATCACGTTGAACATCAGGTGGATGAGGGTGGTGCGCTTGGCGTTGCGGTTTCCGCCCAGGCTGGCCAGAAGGGCGGTGATACAGGTACCGATGTTCTGGCCGAAGAGCACATAGACCGCGTTATCCAGTCCCACCACACCGCTCAGGGCCAGCGCCTGAAGGATACCGATGCTGGCCGAGGAGCTCTGGACCACCGCGGTGAAGAGCGCGCCGGCCAGGATGCCCAGGATGGGATTGGAGAAGGAAGTGAGGAGATTGACAAAGGGCTCATAGTCCCGCAGCGGGGCCATGGAGGAGCTCATCAGCTCCATGCCCAGGAAAAGGATGCCCAGACCGGCAACGATCTGGCCGATACAGTTGATCTTCTGCTTCTTGAACATGGTGATGAGCACCACGCCGAAGAAGGCCAGCAGCGGCGCGATGAGGCCCACGTCCAGCGCAATGAGAAGGCTGGTCATGGTGGTACCCACGTTGGCGCCCATGATCACGCCGACCGCCTGCTGAAGGGTCATCAGGCCGGAGTTGACGAATCCCACCACCATGACAGTGGTCGCCGAGGAGCTCTGAATGATTGCCGTAATACCGGCGCCCACCAGGACGCCCAGGATCCGCTTGGAAGTGAGCATTTCCAGAATGGACTTCAGGCGGTCACCTGCCGCGATTTCCAGACCCGCGCACATAATGTGCATGCCGTACAAAAACAGGGCAAGTCCGCCGAAGAGCATAAAAATGTCTTCCAGTTGCATTTCATTTTCTCCTTTGTCCACGGCCTGCGCCGTGCTGTTCATAGATTTTTTACATTGCAGACAATATTATGACAAAAAATTCAGAATCCTTCAAGAGCATACTCGATCTATTACATATTTTTTACACGTTATTTACAATACGGCCTTTTTTTCTGCGTTTTATCGGCAAGTATGCCCTCATATCATCCAGTATTTTCTATATCTGTATAAATCCATTATGTCCGTTCCAGCCCCTTTTCTTTCCAGATGATAAAAAAGAGCTGCCTGAGACGCCGCGCAGATCCGTTCCGAAGATGGTCTTTCTCGGAACCGACCGGCGCCAGCTTCTCAGGCAGCCCTTCTTTTTCTGGATTACTTTACTTAAGGCTCCTCATGCTCAGAAGGAACCTGCAATTCTTCCGGGGACTCCTCTTCTTCCCCTTCCTCCTGTCCGCGGGGCTTGTCCAGCGGGTCGATCCACCCGGCCATCTCGGCGGGCAGCTCCCCCATGGTGCCCACGCAGCGGTTAATGGGCGTGCCCATGGCGTGGAATTTCTCCTCATAGTCCGTCATCACGCCGCAGATCCCATTGCCGTGCAGATCCCGTGTCACCTCAGACAGGGCAAACCCGGCCTTCGGGAACTGGAAGAGGGACCACTCATACAGATCCCGGTTATCGGTCTTGAAGTGGATCTGGCCGCCCTCCTTCAATACCTGACGGTACCGCATCAGGAAGTCCGTGTGGGTCAGGCGGCGCTTGCTGTGCCGGTTGGAGGGCCAGGGATCGCTGAAATTCAGATAGATCAGGTCCACTTCCCCGGGCGCAAAATACTCCCGCAGCCGGGCGGCGTCAGCGTCGATGAAATACACATTGTGCAGATCCATCTTCTCAGCCCGCTCCATGGCGATGATCATGGCGTCAGCCACCCGTTCGATGGCCACAAACAGGCACTCCGGGTTCTGGGCCGCCGTCTCCACCGTAAAGCGTCCCTTCCCGCAACCCACCTCCAGGCGCAGTTCTCTGGCCTGGGGGAAAAGGCTTCTCCAATTTCCTCTCAGCTCCATCGGATTCTGGATCAGCAGTCCGGCGCACCGCTCCATCCGATTTGCAAGGTTCGGTTTTTTCCGCATTCTCATTTGATCTTGTCACCTCTCAGCCCATATCATAACACACGAAATTTTCTCTTGCAATCCTTAGCGAAATGGTTTATAATATCTTTCGTTGCATCGGTTCTTGAAGCGGTGCATGATGAGCAGGACCGATCCGGGTGTAGCGAAGTTTGGTATCGCGCGTGGTTTGGGACCACGAGACCGCAGGTTCAAGTCCTGTCACCCGGACCACATGCGCGAGTGGTGGAATTGGCAGACTCGCTAGATTCAGGTTCTAGTGTGCATTACGCACGTGCGGGTTCAAGTCCCGCCTCGCGCACCATCGTCGGAGCAAGCTGAATGGCTTGCTCCGATTTTTTTTGTGAAATGCAGGGTGTATTGTCGCTGGCATCCTATATCATTTTATTTAGACTTGCCGGAAAGCGTCCCTTATTGTCAGCGATCCGCGAGAGTAGTATACTGTTGTATATAAAGCCCCACTCAAACAGGCTGGAGGAGGAACCGTATGAAAAAGTTACTGCCCCCACAAGTGAGGACTGTCGTTTGGATTCTGTTTGCGGTTGGTGGGATCGTAGGTATGATCGGAGCGCTGGCGGAAATAACGCTGTTGTGGGTGCTGGGAGTTGTGGTATTGATCTGCGGGACAGGATATCACTTTCTTTTTTATAGATGCCCGCATTGCGGAAAATTCCTCGACAGAAGCACCGGCGCATTTTGCCCTTACTGCGGCAAGAAGATGGTTCCATAATCCGCCTACATCTCAGGCAATCACGCTTTTCCTTTCATTGTTCAAAACAAAAAAAGATCCGAACTTGTTAGTTCGGATCTTTACAAATTGGTGGAGATAAGCGGGATCGAACCGCTGACCTCTTGAATGCCATTCAAGCGCTCTCCCAGCTGAGCTATACCCCCATATTCACTTACTGCGCCGCCGGACCGGCGACTCAACGTAGAATATTATATCTGCTTCTTCTTCGTTTGTCAACTCTTTTTTCTCTTTTCCGAAAAACTTTTTTCCGGCTCCGCCCTCAACCGAGAGCGGAGCCGGAGAACTATTTACTGAAACTCCAGACGGCGGTATACCGTAAAATACATAGTGAGAATGCAGGCCAGACCGCCCACCACGTTGGAGATGGGCTCCGCCAGGAAGACGCCGTTCACCCCCATGCCAAACCAGGCCGGCAGGATCACGGTCAGGGGCGCCACGATAAAGGCCTTGCGGAGCAGGGAGAAGAAGATAGCATTTTTCGACCGCCCCAACCCCACAAAAATGGACTGTCCGATCATCTGGAAGGACATGAACGCAAAGGTGGCATAGTAGATCCGAAAGGCCGGGACACCGGCGGCGATGAGGGCCGGGTCGTCGTTGAAGAGCCGGATCAGCAGCTCCGGGATGGCCAGTGTCACCAGCCAGATCACCACGGAATAGGCCATGGTCACCTGCACGGAGAAGCGGATGCCCTCCCGCACTCTCCCGTACTCCCGGGCGCCGTAGTTGTAGCCCAGCACCGGCTGGCTGCCGTTGGTCAGCCCCGTGATGGGCATGGTGATGACCTCCCGGATGGAGTTGATGACCGTCATCACGCCCACGTAGAGATCGCCGCCGTACTGCTGGAGGGTGGCGTTGCACAGGACCTGCACCAGGCTGTTGGTCATGGACATCATAAAGCCGGATACTCCCAGGCTGAGGATCCGGGCCACCCGCTCGCCCTTGAGGCGGAAAGCGGACCAGCGCAGCCGGAGCATCGTCTTTTTCCCGGTGAGGAAGAGCAGCACCCACACCGCCGAGCAGGTCTGGGAGAGCACGGTGGCCAGAGCGGCGCCCCGCACACCCATATGGAACACAAAGATGAAGATGGGGTCCAGCACGATGTTGACCAGTGCGCCCAGCGCCACGGTACCCATCCCGATCCGTCCAAATCCCTGGGAGTTGATGAAGGGATTCATCCCCAGGCCAATCATCACACAGATGGTACCCAGCAGGTAGACGGTCAGATACTCCTCCGCGTAGGGAAAGGTCACGTCACTGGCCCCGAACAGGTAGAGGATGGGCTCCCGGAACAACAGGCACAGGGCCGTGAGCACCGCGCCGAAGAGCAGCAGCAGCGCAAAGGAGTTGCCCAAAATAGCCTCCGCCTCCTCATCCTCCCCCTTCCCCCGGTGGATGGAGCACAGGGGCGCGCCCCCCATGCCGCAGAGGTTGGCAAAGCCGATCAGGATCGAGATAATGGGCAGGCACAGACCCAGGCCGGTCAGGGCAAGCCGCCCCTCCCCCGGGATCCGCCCGATGTACATGCGGTCTACAATATTATATAGGATGTTGATGAGCTGGGCCGCCGTCATGGGCAGGGCCAGACTCAGGATGTTGCGGGGGATGCTCCCCTTGGAAAAATCATTTTTGGACTGCTGCGTTTGAATCTCCTCCACTTCTGGAGGTTTGCCACTTGAAAAAGCCAAACCATCGTATTATAGTGTCTACGGAACCCATCGCACCTCGGTCCGCGGACACGACACTTTGTTATTATAGTACGTTCTGCCCTGCTCCGCAAGAAAGAGGTTGCGTAGGAAACTATTTTTCGGTTTCCCCATCTGATATTCCGTCTGTTGGAAAGGCAGGTCTTTTTTATGTCCGAACTTCTCTCCCGTGCGCAGGAACTCTCCCCCACTCTCAAAGCCATCAAGGACGACATTCACCGCCATCCGGAGCTCTCCTTTGAAGAGCGGCGCACCACCGGTATCATCCGGGAGCGCCTTACCCAGCTGGGGATCGAGCTGATCGATCTGGGTATGGAGACCGGCGCGGTCGGCCTCCTCCGGGGCGGCCAGAGCGGCCCCACCGTGGCTCTCCGGGCTGACATCGACGCCATTGAGCAGCAAGAGCCCGCCGACAACGGCGTGGTCTCCGAGTGCCCCGGCGTCATGCACGCCTGCGGCCACGACTTCCACACCACCTGTCTGCTGGGCGCCGCGCAGCTCCTGGCCGAGCGGCGGGAAGAGCTGTGCGGCAATGTGGTCTTCCTCTTCCAGCCCGCGGAGGAGATCACCCAGGGCGCCGCGGCCATGATCCGCCACGGCCTGTGGGACAAGCTGCCCCAGCGCCCCGAGCGGCTCTTCGGCCTGCACACCCGCCCCGAGATCCCCTGCGGCCAGGTGGGCGTGATCCCCGGGGCCGTCATGTCCGGCAAGTCCCACTTCGTCATTACCCTCACCGGCGTGACCGGCCACTGCGGCTCTCCCCACAAGTGTGTGGACGTTATCGTGGCCGGGGCCGCCATCGTCAACGGCATCCAGACCATCGTCAGCCGCAACACCGACCCCCAGGAGCCCCTGGTGTGCGCGGTCTTCTCCATCAACGCAGGCACGCCGGAGAACTTCGTGCCTGAGACCCTGACCATGACCGGCGACGTGCGCGCCCACTCCGACGCCGTGATCGAGCAGACCCAGAACCGCCTCAAGGCCCTGGCCGAGGGGATCGCGGCCTCCTATCAGTGCAAGTGCGAGGTGCGCTTCATCCCCGAGGTCCCTGTGACCGACAACAAACCCGAGATGACCGCCCTGGCCCGCCGGGCCGCCTGCGCCATCCTGGGTGCGGAGAACATCGTCCAGCCCCGGGGCGATATGGGCTCGGAGGACTTCGCCGTCTTCGGACAGGATGTCCCCGCCTTCTTCTACTGGCTGGGCACCGGCTTCCCCGGACAGCACAATCCCTGCTGGCACAATGAGCATTTCCGGACGGATGACGATGCCCTCCCCCTGGGCGCGGCTCTGCTGGCCCAGTCCGCCCTGGAGGGGCTGAAGGGCTGACCCCACCGCCCCACTTCCCTGGGATTCTTACAAAAGAGTGACAAATTCTCTCAAAGTGCCGACACTTCTTGCTTTTTTCGTTCCGTTTCGCTATGATGGTATCCGTTATCATGACAGAGGAAAGGAGAAATGCATATGCCGGTACAGGATTCGACCGAGCGTCCCGTCCGCCGGAAGCTCCGGCTCAAGACCAAACTGGCCCTGATCGCGGCTCTGCTGGCCGCGCTGGCAGTGTCCTTCGTGCTGGGCGCCGTACTGACTCACCGGGATGCCGCCCCCGTCATCACCAGCGAGCTGCTGGGCCAGCAGCTCTCCAGCATCCGGGAGCTGTCCACGGTGGAGTACCACTATACCAATATGGGCAAGTTCGAAAACCAAGTGGACTTCTACGGCTGGAAGGTCCCCTTTACCACCAAGAGCTTTATCGTGGCCTATGACGGCCTCATCAAGGCGGGCGTGGACCTCTCCGACGTGGAGATCCAGGTCCAGGGAGAGAAGATCTCCATCTCCCTCCCCGCTCCGGCCATCCTCTCCCACGAGATCGACGAGGAGAGCATCGAGGTCTTTGACCAGACCCACAACATCTTCAACCCCATCGAGATCACCGATTACACCGGCTTCACCGCCGACCAGAAGTCGGCTCTCGAAAACAAGGCCATCGAAAACGGCCTGCTCACTGCCGCTGCCCAGCGGGCGGAGGAGGCTGTGGAGGGACTTCTCTCCGCGCTCCCCGGACTGGACGGATACACCGTCTCCGTGGAGGTCGCCCCCCAGGCCTAACCAAACGAACAAAGCGTCCGCCATTCCCAGTGATCGGAACGGCGGACGCTTTGTTTGTCCGGCCCTTACAGCAGTTGAGAGAGCAGGAGGGAAATCAGCCAGACCAGGAATATGCCAGTGGCGCTCCCCGCCGCCAGCAGCCAGAAGAGCTCGCCCCGGCTCAGTGTCCCCACGGCGGTCCGTTTTACCGCCGCCTGGCCGGTCCCGCCCGGCACAAGGCGCAGGCGCAGCGCGGGCAGCTTGCGCCGGAGCTCCTCAAACTCCGCATGGCTGCACTCGGTGGCCAGCAGGGCGGGGAGGGTCTTCAGCTCCCGGCGGATCCCCTCCTCCTTCATCTGACTCTGTACCTTCCGAAGCTGGTTCACTGCCGCCGACTCCTCCAGGACCCGCACCACCAGTACGTCATAATCCACCGCCGTCGGCAGCCCGCACCCGGGACAGACCGACGCCTGATCGGAAATTTCCCGCCCGCACTCCGGGCAATGCATCAACGCCATATCCTTCTCCTCCTATCCGAAAAAGAGCCCGCCGAGCAGCATCAGAATCAGCCAGAGCAGGAAGCCACCCACCATGACCGCCTTGACGGTCTGCCAGAAGGGGAGCGGAAGCGGCTTTTCCTCCTGCTTCCGGGTCCGGCGCAGCAGCGCGGTCTGGCAGAGCTGATCGGCCTCCTCCTCGGGGAGGATCTGCACCGTGCAGCCCGACAGGTCCAGCGCCGCCTCCTGGGCCTCCGCCCAGGTCATGCCCCGCCGGAGCACACAGGGCGCGCAGATCCACTGCTCCGCCTCCTCCCGGGTGCAGCCCTTCCACTCGGACACGTAGGTCAGCAACACAAACCAGTCCTCCCGGTCATCCAGCACCAGAAGGGCATAGTGGGGGATGGGTTCTCCGCAGCCTGGGCAGCTGACGGCATACTCCGAAATCTCCTTCCCGCACAGGGGACACGGGACCAGCGCCATAGCGACTCCTCCTCCGTTCTCGGTTTTTCCCAGTATAGCACAACTCTCCCCCGCTGTCTCCCCCTTGACACCCCGCCGGGGCCATGATAATATAATGAACCAAGAAGAGCGTGAGGAACGGGAAGAGTAGCATCCTGACCGGACGGACAGAGAGGACGCGTCATCGGCTGAAAGCGTGTCCACGGCGGAGGATGTGAAGTGCGCCCGGGAGCGCGGGGCGTAATGGCCCCCGGCAGGCCGCCGTTACCGGCCGGGCCGGTTGCTGGACCGGCTGTGAGCAAATGCAAGAGTGGAACCGCGACGGAGACGCCGCCTCTTGTGCCCATGTGGGCATAAGGGGCGTTTTTTCATTCTTACGGTCCTCTCATCATCTGACAGGAGGGATAACATGACACGTCTTGGCGAGACTTTGGCGGCCTATCAGGCCCGGGACCCGGCAGCCCGGAGCAAACTGGAGATCTTTTTGCTCTATCCCGGCGTCCACGCCATCCTATACCACCGGCTGGCCCACTTTCTGTACTGTCATGGTCTGAAATTTCTGGCCCGGCTGGTCTCCCAGTGGAGCCGCTTCTGGACCGGCATCGAGATCCACCCCGGCGCCAAGATCGGTCGCCGCTTCGTCATCGACCACGGCATGGGCATCGTCATCGGTGAGACCGCCGAGGTGGGCGACGACTGCCTGATCTACCACGGCGTCACCCTGGGCGGCACCGGAAAGGACCACGGCAAGCGCCACCCCACCCTGGGCAACAACGTGATGGTCTCCAGCGGGGCCAAGGTACTGGGCCCCTTTACCGTGGGCGACAATGCCCGCATCGCCTCCAACGCGGTGGTGCTCAAGGAGATCCCCCCCAACGCCACGGCCGTGGGCGTGCCCGCCCGGGTGGTGCGCATTGCCGGGGAAAAGGTGGACTACACCACCAGCGTGGACCAGATCCACATCACCGACCCGGTCCAGAAGGAGCTGCAGGCCCTCAGCTCCCGGCTGGAATTCATCGAAATGCTGCTGGATGAGCAGTCCCGGCAGGGCAATCTGTAAGATCTATTTACCGGAGAAAGGAATGTCAATATGAAGCTCTACAACTCTCTCACCCGTACCAAGGACGACTTCAAGACCCACACCCCCGGCAAGGTGGAGATGTACACCTGCGGCCCCACCGTATACCACTTCGCCCACATCGGCAACCTGCGCAGCTATATCATGGAGGACGTGCTGGAAAAGTACCTCCGCTATGCCGGCTATGACGTCAACCGGGTCATGAACATCACCGACGTGGGCCATCTGGCCTCTGACGCCGACACCGGCGAGGACAAGATGCTCAAGGGCGCCAAGCGGGAGCACAAGACCGTCATGGAGATCGCCCAGTTCTACACCGACGCCTTCTTCTCCGACTGCGAGAAGCTCCACATCAAGCGCCCCGACGTGGTCCAGCCCGCTACCGGCTGCATTGAGGAGTATATCCAGATCGTCTCCTGCCTCATCGAAAAGGGCTATGCCTACCTGGCCGGTGGCAACGTCTACTTCGACACCTCCAAGCTCCAGCAGTACTACGTCTTCAACGACCACGACGAGGAGGACCTGGCCGTGGGCGTCCGGGACAGCGTGGAGGAGGACCAGAACAAGCGCAACAAGGCCGACTTCGTCCTCTGGTTCACCAAGTCCAAGTTCGAGGACCAGGCCCTCAAGTGGGACTCTCCCTGGGGCGTGGGCTATCCCGGCTGGCACATCGAGTGCTCCGGCATCTCCATGAAGTATAACGGCGAGTATCTGGACCTCCACTGCGGCGGCATCGACAACGCCTTCCCCCACCACACCAACGAGATCGCCCAGTCGGAGGCCTATCTGGGCCATCCCTGGTGCCCCCAGTGGTTCCATGTCCACCACCTCAACACCACCAGCGGAAAGATGAGCAAGTCCAAGGGCGAGTTCCTCACTGTCTCCCTGCTGGAGGAGAAGGGGTACGACCCCATGGTCTACCGCTTCTTCTGCCTCCAGTCCCACTACCGGAAGGGCCTGGTCTTTTCCTGGGAAAACCTGGACAATGCCCGCACCGCCTATGACAAGCTCATCGCCCGTGTCGCCGCCCTGAAGGACGAGGGTGAGCTGGACCAGGCCGCCATGGACGAGCTGCGCGCCTCCTTCCGCTCCGCCATGGACAACGACCTGAACACCTCCATGGGTGTGACCGTCCTCTACGACGTGCTGAAGGCCAAGATCAGCGACCGCGCCAAGCGGGTCCTGCTGGACGAGTTTGACCAGGTGCTGAGCCTGGGCCTCCTGGACCGGGCCGCCAAGGCCGCCGCCCCCCAGGCGGAGGAGAGCGCGGAGTCCGACCCCGAGATCGACGCTCTGGTGGCCGCCCGTACCCAGGCCAAGAAGGACAAGAACTGGGCCGAGGCCGACCGCATCCGGGATGAACTCAAAGCCCGGGGCATCGAGCTCATCGACACCAAGGAAGGCACCAAGTGGAAGCGGGTCTAAGTCTCTTCCCCGCCCAATAACGTGCAAAAATCCCGGAGTTTATTCGAACTCCGGGATTTAGTCTGTCGATAAAGTGTATTTCTGCGATTTGTGCTGCAAGAGCCTCGCAGAGTTCCGCCGTCCGCAGACGGCGGAATAAAGTCCAATCGTGTTTTCCGGCGGCGTGTACGTCGGAAAACACTCCGCTCAGGCCGCAAGTGTGTGGCCCTTCGGGCCATGCGCGCAGAGGCCTGCATCCCCTCGAAAAAATGCTTGCATTTTTGAGAAGCATGTCGAACTTTTCGACACGCAAAAATCCCGGAGTTCGATTTGAACTCCGGGATTTTTCATTACATATGGCTCCAGTCGATGACGTCCTTGTTCTTCACAAAGTACTCCACGCCAGAGTAGACGGTGGTGATGACAATGACCGCCGTCACGATCACATCCACCATGTGGGGCACCGGCAGCAGCATCAGGCAGATACCCACCATGGTGGAGGCCGTCTTGACCTTGCCCGACCAGGCCGCCGCAATGACCCGGCCGTTGTCCACCGCGATGAGGCGCAGGCCGCTCACAGCAAACTCCCGCACCACTACGATGAGGAGGGCCCAGGCCGGCATCCGGCCCACCTCCACAAACCACAGCATGGCCGCCATGACCAGCATCTTGTCGGCCAGCGGGTCCATGAACTTGCCGAAATCGGTGATCAGTCCCCGGCTGCGGGCGATATGCCCGTCCACAAAGTCGGTGGCGCTGGCCACGATAAACACGGCAAGGGCCACATAGCGATTATAGGGGAAATCCAGGTACAGCACCACCAGAAAGACCGGGATCATCAGGATCCGCAGCATGGTCAGCTTGTTTGCGGTATTCATGGCCATCACTCCTCGATCTCGCCGGTGAGGTCTCCATCCGAGACCCCGGTCAGGCGTACGTAGACAAATTCACCCGCAGGGATCACGCCGCCCGCGGTAAAGAGCACCCGGCCGTCGATCTCCGGAGAATCGGCCCAGGTCCGGCCCACATAGCAGCCCTCCTGGGTGTCAAAGCCCTCGCAGAGGACCTCCACCGTCTCGCCCAGGCGGCTCTCGTTCCACTCGTCCATCACCCGGGACTGGAGGTCCACCACCAGCTCCACCCGGCGGCGGGCCACGTCGTCGTCCACCTGGTCCTCCATCTTGGCGGCCAGGGTTCCCTCCTCCCGGGAGTACTGGAACACGCCCGCCCGCTGGAGCTTCTGCTCCCGCAGGAAGTCGCACAGCTCCTCAAAGGCCTCGTCAGTCTCCCCGGGCAGGCCGCAGATGAGGGAGGTGCGGATGACCACGTCGGGCATAGCCGCGCGGAGCTTATCAAAGAGGGCGATGAGCTCGGCCTTGGTGGTGCGCCGCCGCATAGCCGAGAGAATGGCGTCGTTGCAGTGCTGGATGGGAATATCCAGATAGTGCAGGATCTTCCGCTCGCTGGCGATAGTCTCGATGAGCTCGTCGGTCACCGCCTCGGGGTAGAGGTAGTGGAGCCGAATCCAGCGGAAAGGCAGCTTGCACAGCTCCTTGAGCAGCTTGGAGAGGTTGCTCCCGTCCTCCAGGTCCAGACCGTAGCGGGTGATGTCCTGGGCGATGACGATGAGCTCCTTCACACCCCGCTCGGCCAGCTCCTCCGCCTCGTGGAGCAGAGATTCCATGGTACGGCTGCGGTAGCGGCCCCGGAGCTTGGGGATGATGCAGAAGGCACAGCCGTTGCTGCACCCCTCGGCGATCTTCAAAAAGGCGGTATAGGGGGCGGTAGTGACGATGCGCTCCCCGTCCTCATAGGTGCGGTGGATGTCGCCAAAGTGCTCGGGGTGCTCCCCTGCCATCAGCTCCTCCACGGCGGAGACCACGTCGGTGTAGCTGCCAGTGCCCAGCATGCCGTCCACCTCGGGCAGCTCCTCCTTGATCTCCTCCCGGTAGCGCTGGGTGAGACATCCGGCCACCAGGAGTTTTTTTAGCTTCCCCTCGTCCTTGAGCCGGGCCAGCTCCAGGATGTTGTCGATGGCCTCGCTCTTGGCCGACTCGATAAAGCCGCAGGTGTTGAGCACCGCCACATCGGCCCCGGCGGGCTCGCCGGTGA
This sequence comes from Pseudoflavonifractor sp. MCC625, assembly GCF_018784545.1. Lineage (NCBI taxonomy): Bacteria > Bacillati > Bacillota > Clostridia > Eubacteriales > Oscillospiraceae > Pseudoflavonifractor > Pseudoflavonifractor sp. MCC625. The sequence goes on from NZ_WQOJ01000014.1 coordinate 26,615, forward strand.
CCTCATACCCGGCCTCCCGGCACAAGGCCATCATCTGCTCGGTGTTCACCAGGTTCTTGGCACAGCCCAGGGACACAAAGGCCACTTTATATTGCTTCAATGAGATTCCTCCCCAATTCCATAACGTCATGGTTCTGGACCGGAGGAAAACAGGGATTCTCCAGCCGGTCCATACTAGGAAAGTTTACACGATATGCCGCAAAAGTCAACCACAAAATGGCCCCGGCGGATTTATTCGTCATCCTGTGCCGCGCCGTAGCGCTCCAGCCCCTCCTTGATCTCCTCCCACCGGTAGCCCCGGCGGGCCAGGGCGTCGGAGGTGCGCTTGAGGGCCCTGGGGTCCCGGGGGTCCTCCCCCCGCATCTTCCGGCGGATGAACTGGTCGATCTCGTCTTCCGAGTCCTGGGCCTCGGCCAGGGCCTCCTCCCAGCAGTCCCGGGGCACGCCCCGGCGGTAGAGCTCGTCCCGGAGCTTTCGCTCCCCATAGCCCTTGGCGGAGTAGTGGCGCACCACGCTCTTGGCGTACTCGGCGTCGTTGAGATAGCCCAGCTCCTCCAGCCAGTCGGCTACCGCTTCGGCCGCCACCGGGTCGGCCGCCGCTTTTTCCTTCCGTTCCTTCCCGTCCCGGGTGGGCCGGGGGCGGGCGGTGAGCTTCTGCACCAGCTCTCTCCGGGAGAGGGGACGCAGGGAGAGGGCGCTGATGGCCCGCTCCTTCAGCTCCCCCAGGGCGGCGGCGGCGCGCAGCTCCTCCAGCCGCTCCCCGGAGAGCTCCATGCCCGCATAGAGGCCGAAGGAGACCACCTCATTCTCTCCCACGCGCAGCAGGGAGCCGTCCTCCAGATGGAGGAGCCACCGCCCCTGCACCCGCTGGGAGGGGGCCAGTTTCAGCAGTTTCATTCTGCGTCGGCCCCGTCCTCGCCGTCATCAAAGTCGTCGGCGCTCACGTCCACGGCCCGGCCCGCCGCCTTGGCCGCGGCGCGGCCCTGGCTGGGCATGAGCTTGTAGGCGTTCTTACGGATCTCGGCCTCGATGCGCTCGGCCTCCTCCGGATTGTCCTTCAGGTACTGCTTGACGGAATCCTTGCCCTGGCCCAGGCGCATCTCGCCCATGGAGAACCAGGAGCCGGACTTCTGGATGATGTCCAGCTTGACGCCCAGGTCCACCAGTTCGCCCACCTTGGAGATACCCTCGCCATACATGATGTCGAACTCGGCCTCCCGGAAGGGCGGGGCCACCTTGTTCTTCACAATCTTGACCCGGGTGCGGTTGCCGATGATCTCAGAGCCGTTCTTGAGGGACTCCACCCGGCGCACGTCCATGCGCACCGAGGCGTAGAACTTCAGGGCCCGGCCGCCGGTGGTGACCTCGGGGTTGCCGTAGACCACGCCCACCTTTTCCCGGAGCTGGTTGATGAAGATGACGATGCAGTTGGTCTTGGCGATAGAGCCGGCCAGCTTGCGCAGGGCCTGACTCATGAGCCGGGCCAGCAGGCCCACGTGGGAGTCGCCCATGTCGCCCTCGATCTCGGCCCGGGGGGTCAGCGCGGCCACCGAGTCCACCACCACCACGTCAATGGCGCCGGAGCGGACCAGAGCCTCACAGATCTCCAGCCCCTGCTCACCGGTGTCGGGCTGGGAGATGAGCATGGAGTCGATGTCCACGCCCAGAGCCCGGGCATAGGTGGGATCCAGGGCATGCTCGGCGTCGATGAAGGCCACCTCGCCGCCCCGCTTCTGGGCCTCGGCCACGATGTGCAGGGCCAGGGTGGTCTTACCGGAGGACTCGGGGCCGTACACCTCGATGATGCGCCCCTTGGGCACGCCGCCGATGCCCAGGGCCAGGTCCAGCGCCAGGGAGCCGGTGGGAATGGCCTCCACCACCACGTGGGAGTTCTCCCCCAGACGCATGACGGTGCCCTTTCCGTAGGTCTTCTCAATATTGGCCAGACAGGTCTCCAGGGCCTTCTTCTTATCGGAAGCCGGCGCGGCCGACTCGATGGGTTTCTTCTTATCTGCCATGGTTTTGTATCATCCTTTCCAGCCGGCGGGACGCGCCGGCCTCCTTCACCAGATTTGCGGGGTCTCTCTCCCCCTGTTCTGGTTCCATTATCCCACAGTCTCAGTCCAATAAACCGGACTCATCCAACAGTGGGACCACGCCGCCCACCACACGCTGGATCCCCTGGGTATCCGGATAGGTGCAAATATCCTGATAACCCTCCTGGGCCAGGATGGCGGCCACCTGGGTGTCCTGACCCATCCCCACCTCAAAAAGCAGGGTGCCACCCAGGCGCAGGGCGCTCTTCCAGTTGCGGGCGATGAGGCGGTAGAAATCCAATCCATCCGCGCCTCCGTCCAGGGCCAGCCGGGGCTCGTAGTCCCGCACGGACGGGTCCAGGCCCTCGATCTCCCAGCTGGGGATGTAGGGCGGATTGCTGGCGATCACGTCAAAATCCCAGAGGGCGGGGGGCGGAACCTCCCGGGCGTCGGCCTGGATGCAGGTCACCCGGGCGTTGAGGTCGTTGCGGCGCACGTTCTGCTTGCAGATGCGCAGTGCCCCCTCGGACACATCCGCCAAAACCGCCCGGCATCCGGGCACGTTGGCGGCTACCGCCAGCCCCACACAGCCGCTTCCGGCGCACAGGTCCAGGACCCGCGCCCCCTCTCCGGCGGCCCGGGCACGCAGAATGGCCTGCTCGGCCAGCACCTCGGTGTCCATCCGGGGGATGAGTACCTCCGGAGAGACCTCCATAGGCAGGCCGTAGAACTCCCACTCCCCCACCAGATAGGCCACCGGCTCCCCCGCCAGGCGGCGGCGCAGCAGCTCGGCCGTTTTCTCCTCCACCTGGTCGGAGGCGTAGAGCATCAGATCCCGGTAGAACTGGTCCCGGCTCTTTCCCGCCGCGGCACAGACGATCTCCCGGGCCTCCAGCTGGGCCGATTCCACGCCCGCGCTCTTCAACTGATGTCTGGCGTCCAGGTATAGATTATTATAGGTGGTCGCCATCAAATCACCCTCACACGATCAAATTTTACAACACACATTTTATCGGGCACCCAGTGCCCGGACTTTGGCAGGACGCCTTACCAGGCGTCCTTTCCCTTTTCGCTGGGCAGCACCAGCTCCAGCGAACGGATGCCCACCTCGATCATACTGTCATCCGGCTCAAAGGTGGTGTAGTTCTGGAGCCACAGCCCGGGGGCGGTCATGACCCGGGTCAGGGCGTTGTCATACCGGCCCACCAGGCGGTTGATCTCATAGGTCAGACTCACCACCACCGGCAGCAGGAGCAGATGGATCCCCATCCGCGCAAAGACATTGGTCACCTCCACAAAGGAGAACACAAAGCTGGAGAGCAGAATGGCCACCACGATGACCACAAAGAGGAAGCTGGTCCCGCACCGGGGATGGTGGCGGGGCTGCTTGCGCACATTCTCCACCGTCAGGGGGAGACCGGCCTCATAGCAGAAGATGGTCTTGTGCTCGGCGCCGTGGTACTGGAACACCCGGTGGATGTCCTTGGTCTTGGAGCACAGCACCAGATAGCCCACAAAGATGATGACGCGCACCACGCCCTCCAGCACGTTGCGCACCCACATGGGCATGTCCTGGACCAGAAGGCCCACCCCGCCCACCACTGCGGTGGGCAGCAGGATGAAGAGGCCCACCGAGAAGGCCATGCCCAGGATCACGGCCAACGTCACGATCATGGAGTACATGGCCTCACTGCCCAGCCGGCGCTCCAGCCACTGTTCGAATTTGGAGGGCTCTTCCTCCTCTTCCTCGTCCCCGTAGAATTCCGCCGAAAACATCAGGGCCTTGACCCCGTTGGCCATGGACGAGCCAAAGTTAAAGACCCCCCGCAGCAAAGGAAGGCCCAGAATGGGATACTTATCCTTGATGAGCACCCGGTCGTTGACCTGTTCCTCCAGCGTTCCATCCGGCTTGCGCACTACGACGGCCTTTTTCTCCGGCCCCATCATCATGATCCCCTCGATCAGAGCCTGACCGCCGATCATGGTCTTGAACGTGCTCCCGCAGGAGCTGTGCTGTTTCTCTTCTGCCATGTGGTTCTCCTTTATTCTTCCCCCGGAGGAGGGTCGCCCCTCCCCCAGGGATTCCTCTGTTATCCTACCAAATCAGCCCGGCTTTTGCAAGACTCAATTCGAACTTACGTTCCAATTGGCAGTCGGACGGTCACCAGGCAGCCGCCGCCCTCCGCGTTTCCGATCTCCAGGGTGCCCTGATGGCGCACCACGATCTCCTCACACACGGCCAGGCCAATGCCGCTGCCCCGGGCCTTGGAGCTTCCCTTGTAGAACTTGGTCTTCACATGGGGCAGCTCCTCCTCCGGGATGCCCGGGCCGTAGTCCCGGATGGTGATGACGGCCTCGTCCTCCTCCCGCCGGATGGCGGTGTCGATGCGCTTCCCGCTCCCGCCGTGCTTGGCGGCGTTGTCCAGCAGGTTGCACAGCACCTGCCGCAGCCGCTCCGAGTCCACGTTCATGAGGGGGAACTCCTCCTCACAGTCGGTATGGTGCAGCTCGATCCCGTCCCGGCGGAAAAACTCCTTGTAGGTGTAGACCGCGTCCTCCAGCTCGGCCTTGATGTCCACCGGCTCGATGGAGAGCGTAAAGCGTCCGTCCTGGATGCGGGAGAACTCCAGCAGCTCCTCCACCATGTTGGTCAGACGCCGGGCCTCACTGACGATGATGCCCATGCCCTTCTTCACGTCCTGGGCATCCCGCACCTCGCCGTTCATGATGGTCTCAGCCCAGCCGTTGATGGCGGTGAGGGGGGTACGCAGCTCGTGGGAGACCGAGGAGATGAACTCGTTTTTCATCTTCTCCGACTGCTTGATTTTCAGGGACATGTCGTTGATGGCGTCGATGAGATCGCCCACCTCGTCATCAAACTGTTTTTCCATCTGTACGCCGTAGCTCCCGGCGGCGATATGCTCCGCCGTCCGGGTGACCTGCACCACCGGCTCCACGATGGAGCGCACGAAAAACAGTCCCGAGAAATAGAGCAGCGCCAGCACCAGCAGGCCCACCGTGAGGGCCACGCCCACCACGATGAAGATCTGCCGGTCCACCAGGGCCAGGGACGTGACGATCCGGATGACAGAGACCACCTCTCCGTTGACCTTCAGGGGACAGGAGACTGCCATGATGTGCTCCTCCGTATTGGGGTCGGCCCCGGTCCAGACCCCCATGGGCTGGCCGCTCAGGGCGTCATGGATGTCCGGCGTGTCCGGCTTGTAGCCGGAGATCTGGATCAGGCTGGAGAAATGCACCACGCCCTCGCTGTCCAGGATCTGAAAGTTGAGCCGGTCACTGTCCTCAAACTGCCCCGTCACAAAGGCGGAGGCGTTCTGGTAATAGTCGGCCTCGGTCTTATAGCCGCTGAACATATTGGCCGCCACGGTGATCTTGCTCTGAAGTCCCGTGCGCAGATTGGAATAATAGTAGCTGACCATGGCCACGGAAAAGGACGTGACCGCCAGCAATACCACCAGCAGGGCCGCGCTGATGCTGTTCATCATCCAGCGCTTTCGAATGCCCTTCATTCTCTTCATGGATGCACCACCCGGATAAAAGATAGCAGCCTCAGGCGCCCCACTTGTAGCCGTACCCCCACACCGTATTGATGTAGGTCGGATTCGTGGGATCGTCCTCGATCTTGATGCGCAGACGGCGGATATTCACGTCCACGATCTTCAGCTCACCGAAATAGTCCCGGCCCCACACCGTGTCCAGGATCTCCTCCCGGGAGAGAGCCTTGCCGGGGTTGTCCATAAAGAGCTTGACAATGGAGTACTCCACCTGGGTCAGCTTGACCCGCTGGCCGTTTTTCTCCAGGGTGCGGTTGCGGGTATTGAGCAGGAAGGGCGGCTGGTTGATCTCATCGGTGTTCTCCAGCACCACGCCGCCGGCCCGGCGGTAGAGGGCGTCCACCCGGGCGGTGAGCTCCGCCGGGGAGAAGGGTTTGGTCACATAGTCGTCCGCCCCGGTCATCAGCCCCGTCACCTTGTCCATCTCCTGGGTCCGGGCGGTCAGCATGATGATGCCGATCTGGCTGTTGCTGGCCCGGATGCGGCGGCAGACCTCAAAGCCGTCGATGCCGGGGAGCATGATGTCCAGCAGGGCCACCTTGATGTCCGGATTCTGCTGGAGCAGCTCCAGGGCCTCTTCGCCGGTCCCCGCCTCGATGGTCTCATATCCAGCCCGTTTCAGGTTGATGACCACAAAGCTGCGGATATTGGCCTCATCCTCCAGGACCAGTACTTTTTTCATGTCTTGTTCCTCCTTACTTCCTTCCGCGCTTCCTCAGTCAAAGGAGTCCCAGTCGGTCTGAATGATCCGGAAGTGCTCCCGCACGCCGGCCTCGTCCAGGCCGCAATCCCAGCCGTCCATCAGCTCGGCGGCATAGATCACGGTGGGATTGTCCTCTCCGCTGTCTCCCAGCCGGAACCGGCCGGGCAGGCTGGCCCGGCTCACCCGGTTGCTGCCCGAAAGGCGGTAGATGGTCAGAAACGGGATGGGCTCCGCGCCGCTCTCCTTATCCCAGTAGGAGAAGATGACGGCCCGCTCTCCCCCGCCCGCCGCATCGCTGCGGGAGAGAGTGATCTTCCCCTCCCACTCGTCCGGCAGGATCAGGTACCATCCGTCCTGCTTGTTGTAATAGGTCGTGCACACATAATATGGAGTGCCGCTGATGTCATACTGGCTCCACCGGTTGAGCCAGAAATTCGGGGCGCTGCCGCTGGGGCGGTACTCCTCCACCGCGGCGGAGGTGGCCAGCTCCAGAATGCCGTCCTGATTGATGTCAGTGGGCTTGAGGGCCGCGTAGATATTGAGGGTCCCCTCGCTGGTATTGCTCTCCGGCTGGAGCGTGATATTGCGCAGCTGCTTGCGCGCATTCGGGTCCTTCTGTTCCCAGACCAGAATATCGGTGACCTGTCCGCTGCTGGTCTCGTTGATCCCGTTGGACAGCTCGCTGGTCACAAAAAGGGCTGGGACGGCATCCCGCAGATAGCCCTTGCGCATACCCTCATCCTGTACCGCACCGATATTTTTGGACAGCGGCGCGGCAGAATCCGGCTCCATCAGGCCATCCCGGAAATCATACAGCTCTACCTCGCTGCCTCCCTCCGGCTTGGTGTTGAGAATGAGGACCTCCTCATTGTCATCCCGGTCCATGTCGTAGAGCTTGAAAGCGGTGTAGTCGGTCCGCAGCAGCTCCACCACCTGTTCGCTGGACACCGAATAGGCCGAGAGGAAATGGAGCTGATCGCTCAGCTGCCAGCTCACCACTACCTCTTTATCCGGCGAGTCATCCAGATTGACATAGTCGATGTAATTGATCCCGGTTCCCGGGCCCTCGATGACGGCCTCCAGCTCATAGGTCTCCCCCATCTGGCGGTAGATATAGATCTTGGGCTGGCTCTCCTCGCCCGTCATACGAAAAAAGGCAATGGCGGAATCCACCACGCCGTCTCCATCCATATCCTGAAGCTGGATATTCTGAATATTTTCCCCGCCCAGCGGTGCGCAGTACTCCGCCCCCTGACTGAGCACCTCGTTGATCTCGCTGGTCAGGTTCTTGAACTCCCGGGGAAGTTCCGGCAGGCGGTACAGGTTATCGTCTGACTGCTGGGCGCACCCTGCCAGCAGCAGACACAGCGCCGCAGGCAGGAGGCACCGCCTCCTGATCTTGTATTCTTTCATAGTGCGTGACCTCTCACGTAAAAATCCAAGCCACGGCCGGAGAAATCTGCATTTCCTCCTTTTTATATGCCGGACCGTCATTCAGTACAGAATATTGTAGCATAGTTTCCAGTCGAATGGTATGCCTAATTGTAATTTTACACCTCTTCCAACCGCTCTTCTTCTAGCCGGAAGTAAATTTTCTCTTGTCAAACGATATGGTTTCCTGTATAATATAAAATCGATCCGCCGGTATGATGGAATTGGTAGACGTGACGGACTCAAAATCCGTTGGTGGCGACATCGTGTCGGTTCGAGTCCGACTACCGGCACCAGCTCGTCGCAAGCGACATATCGCTTGCGACGAGCTTTTTCATTTCATTGCAAAGCTCATCGCGCGCTCATTCTGCTGCTCTTCGCTACCAAATCGAACCCGCTGCGCTGGGCTGCGATTTGGTTTCGGGTTCAAACCTGAAAGAGTTGCGGCATCTATACTGTTGCAATATTCCACGTGGTCGCAAAGTTTGCTTTGCGACCACGTTTTTTTATGCCCATAGCAAAAAAGACGTCATCCGCCCGCTCCCAACACTGCTCCTCCTTTCCAAACGGATTTGGTCATGGTAAAATGAAAGAAAGCGTCGTGAAGTGTGCGTCCCAGGTGCGGGGAGGTATCTGAGATGAAAAAGACAAGCAAAAAGAAGCGGTCATTCGCACTCACCGCGTTACTCGTCTTATTCCTGCTGGGCGCTTACGCCTGGTACACAAGACCCGTGACGCTCCCGGCACTTTATCCCATGTTAAAACCTGAGCAGTGCACACAGATCCAGGGGTATTATGAAATTGGAATGCAGCCGGAGCAATCCAAATTCACGATCACGAAGGACAGTGCAGAATTTGAACGGCTTTGGGATCTGTTCTATGACCAGAGCTATCGCCGCAGTCTCAAGGATCTTCTGCCCAGGGGTACGAGGATCCATCGGACCGAAGAGGATGATTTTCAATGGACGGTCGATGTTCTCTTTGAGGACATTGCATTTCCTGACGGAAGCACCGGCTCCGGCACAATACTGTCTTTTACCTATTGGTACGGTACCTTTGAACTATTTTTTGACGGAGAAACCCACATTTATCGGGTTCCTGAACCGGAGCGCTGGGCCGCTCAGGTCCTTGCGATCATACAGTGAACACCAAACTGCGGAGCGAAAAATAGGAGGGGTACCATGAAGGAGCCGAAGGAATTCTCCTATTGGAAACATCCATATCAAAAATGGCTGCTTTTCCTGGCCGGAGTACTTCAAATCCTGTGTCTGTTCCTGAATGTGCGGGAATTTCCGGAGTACAGGCACCTTTTGGAGATTGGATTCCTCAACACTTCCCAATGGGAGAACTATTTCGTAGGGCAGTGCATGCAGTGCGCGCTGAATATTCTGTTGATCGTGCTCTTTTTCGGGTGCCTGCTGATCGGCTGCTTTGCGCGGAGCGCCCCATCGGCCCGGCGGGCGGAGGGGATCCTCCTGCTGTGTAAGGCCGCGCTCTGGGGCGTGGCCGGTCTTCTGCTGCGCTTTCCGGCCTTTGGCAGCACCTGTTTTATCTGGGGGCTGATCCTGATTGCGCTTCTCTGCTGCGGAGCTTTTTCTCTCTGGAAGAGCCGCAAAAAGCCCGCCAACCTCGATTGACGTCGCGCCGTTTTCCCCTCTGCCAGGGCCCGTTTTCAAAACAGAAAGAAAAAAATAAAAAAAGGTTGACAGACGGAATATCTCGTGGTAATATATTACCTGCGCTGAGCGGTGCACGGCGCAGATATGCACGAGTGGTGGAATTGGCAGACTCGCTAGATTCAGGTTCTAGTGTGCATTACGCACGTGCGGGTTCAAGTCCCGCCTCGTGCACCAAAATAAAAGGACATCCGAAAGGATGTCCTTTTATTTTTTTGATCCACACGCAAAGGAGCGGTTCCGCACAAAACGGAACCGCTCCTTTATTATCTGTATTTTCGTTCTCTCCGGTATGCTCACACCTGGTAGCATCCCCCGCCGATGAACTCCCGCAGCAGCGAGGTCTTGGGCACATCGTCCGCGGGCAGAGGGAGGAAATAGCTCAAAAACTTCAGCAGCCGCTTGGCCTCCAGGTATTCCGGGCAGTCCTTGGGGACGCCGAACAGCAGAGGCTCAATATAGGGCTTGAGCAGGGCGATCTCATAGATCAGGGCCGAATTGAACACCACGTCCGCGCTGTCCTGGAAGGGGAAGATGTTGGCCTCCTCTCCCCGCCGGACCGAGGGCCACATCTGGATGGTCGCCCGGGCTCCATAGCCGCGGGTCCTGGCATCCCGCTCGATCCGCCGGAGCAGGCGGGCATCCGTGGTGGGGATGCGGTTGTGGTCATCGACATTCAGTGTGGTGAGACAGCTGATATAGATCTTGAATTTACTCTCCTTGGGCAGGGAGTGAGAAAATACGTCATTCAGGCAGTGGATCCCCTCGATGACCAGAATGTCCTTCTCGCCCAGGGTCAGGGTATTTCCGTTGTACTCCCGGATGCCTTTTTTGAAATTGAACTGGGGCATCTCCACTGTCTCACCCCGCAAAAGCTGGGACATATCCGTGTTGAACTGCTCCACATCCATGGCGCCCAGGCTCTCAAAGTCATACTGGCCGTGCTCGTCCCGGGGGGTCTCCTCGCGGTTTTTGAAGTAGTTGTCCGTGGCAATGGCATGGGGCCGCAGTCCGCAGGCCATCAGCTGGGTGCACAGGCGGTGGGAGAAGGTGGTCTTTCCAGAGGAAGAGGGCCCCGCGATCATGACGAAACGGACATCCTTGCGCCGTGCAATGGTCTCGGCGATGTCGCCGATCTTCTTCTCCATCATGGCCTCGCTGGTCAGGATGATCTGGGCCGCATCTCCCCGGCAGATGGCCTCGTTGAGATCGGCCACATTGGAGATGTGCAGGGCCTCGGCCTTCCGCTCACCGTCGTACATGGTCTGGAACACCTTGACCGAGGGCTCAAAGGGGGCCAGCTGATCCGGCTTCTGGACGTCCGGCAGGCGCAGGACAAAGCCGCAGTCAAACAGCTCCAGCCCAAAGCACCGCACATATCCGGTGTCCGGGACCATATAGCCATAGAAATAGTCCGCAAACTCCCCCAGCGAATAGTAGTTGACCCGGGAGCTGATCCGGCAGCTGAGCAGCTTGGCCTTGTCCTGGAGCTTCCGCGCCTCAAAGAGCGCGATGGCGTCGTCGGTGGGAATGGAGTGCTTTTGGATGGGGATGGCCTGCTCCGCCAGCTCGCGCATACGCTCCTCCACCCGATTCAGCAGGGCCTGGTCCAGCTGGAAGGCCCCTTTGGCCCGGATGAAGAGCGCATGGCTCAGGGAGTACTCCACGCAGATGCGCTCGATCTGATCCCGTCCCACAATATCATAGAAGGCCTTGAGCATCAGGAAAATGACGCTGCGCTCATAGGTCTGCATCCCTGGCTTGTCCTGGATAGTCAGCATGCGCAGCGTGCAGTCCCGGTCCAGCTTCTTTTGCAGCTCACACAGCTTTCCATCCCGCTGCACCAGCAGAATGTCGCTGTGGTATCCCCCCTGTACCTCCCGGGCAATGGTCTGGTAGGAAGTCCCGGCGGGATACTGGCGTTGGACGCCGTCCACCGTTACCGAATACATATGGTCCATATGCGCTTCTCCTTTTCCAATTTGGTCTCCCGTAGTTTATGTTCGGAGTATAGCAAAAAACTCGTTTCTTTTCAGAAACGAGTTTTTTGTTCTTTCAAATTGGTGGAGATAAGCGGGATCGAACCGCTGACCTCTTGAATGCCATTCAAGCGCTCTCCCAGCTGAGCTATACCCCCATATTCACTTGCCGTGCCGCCGGTCCGGCGACTCAACGTAGGATATTATACCCGTCTCTTCCACATTTGTCAAGCATTTTCTTTCTCTTTTTTTGGCCCCTGCTCCAGCTCAGCAGGGGCCGCTCTCCTTTTCTCATGGTTCGGACCTGGCGGGCGCTCTCCAGCCCTTCCCCCAGATCTCCTGAATACGGATCCGGAACAGGGCGGTCTGTGAAAAACAGCCCCGGTTCTGTGCCCGGAACTCCTCCTCCGGCTCGGGACGGAACTTCTGGCTGAACACCCGCAGTCCCTCCCAGCGCGCCGCTTCCTCCAGCACCTCTTCCGCCGTTCCAAAGACCACCGCGCTCTCATACTCGGTGGTGTACTGCTCGGGGATCACCCGGGCATGTCCCACCGCCGTGACGCAGACCTGGGGACAGGCGCGCAGACAGTCAATCTTCTTGCCCTCTCTCGCACAGTGAAAATAGAGCCACTCCCCCGCCCGGGTCATGTTGACCGGCACGGCATATGGCGTTCCATCCGGTTGTGTCATGGAGAGGGTCATCCACTCCGTCTGATCCAAAATCCGGAGCGCCGCTTCCCGCTCCAATGCACGGTCTTTTCGCCGCATATCGTTTCCTCCCATCTTTTTCTTGTGTCTACTATATCTCATCCCGCTCACCCGCGCAAGATTTCCCCTTGACATTTCCCCAACGCCGTATATAATTACATATGAACAATAGCTCATATGTTTTGAAAAAGAAAGGAGTATGCACCATGTCCCTCCCCGATTCCCCGTCCCAAGCCCAGGATCTGGACCACTGCGACTATATGCATGTACACGAGGACATTGTCGCACAGGTCAACGAGACCATGCCCGATGAGGAGATACTCTACGATCTGGCTGAGCTCTTTAAGATCTTTGGAGACTCCACCCGCATCAAGATCCTCTATGTCCTCTTTGAGGCCGAGATGTGCGTGTGCGACATCGCCACACTGCTGGGCATGTCCCAATCCGCCATCTCCCACCAGCTCCGCTCCCTCAAGCAGAGCAAGCTGGTCAAGTATCGCCGGGAGGGGAAAACCGTCTTTTACTCCCTGGCCGATTCCCATGTGCGCACCATCCTGGACCAGGGCATGGAGCACGTAGCCGAGTAAGCCCCCATTCAGAAAGGAGATCTCACCATGAAAAAACGTCTTTCCTTTACCAATCTGGACTGTGCCAACTGCGCCGCCAAAATGGAGGCGGCCATCGCCAAGCTCGACGGCGTCCACAGCGTGTCGGTCAGCTTCTTCTCCCAGAAAATGACTCTGGATGCCGACGACGAGCGGTTCGACGCCATCCTTCAGGAGGCGGCCAAGATCTGCAAAAAGATTGAGCCCGACTGTGTGCTCCACATCTGAGCCGCATTCTCGATCCAGTTTGCAAAGACGGGAATGATTTCCCGACAGGAGGTCAACCATGGATTCCAGACAAAAAAAGATGCTCTGGCGGATCCTCGCCGCCGGAGTGCTGTTTCTCATCGCCCTTCTGATCCCGGCCCAGGGATTGCCCCGCCTTCTGCTCTTTCTGATCCCCTACGGGGTCATCGGCTGGGACGTCCTCTGGCGGGCGGTGCGCAACCTGACCCGGGGGCAGATCTTTGACGAGCATTTTCTCATGTCCCTGGCCACAGTGGGCGCCCTGGCCATCGGGGAATACCCCGAGGCCGTGTTCGTCCTGCTCTTCTACCAGGTAGGAGAGCTCTTCCAGTCCTGCGCGGTGGGGCGGTCCCGCCGGTCCATCGCCGCGCTGATGGACATTCGCCCGGACGTGGCCCGGGTGGAGCGGAACGGCGCACTGGAGGAGGTGGACCCGGAAGAGGTCTCCTCCGGTGACATTCTTGTCATCAAGCCCGGGGAGCGCGTCCCCCTGGACGGAGTCATTCTGGAGGGTTCCTCCGCCCTGGATACCGCCGCCCTCACCGGCGAATCCCTCCCCCGGAGCGTCTCCCCGGGCGCCGACGTGATCAGCGGGTGCATCAACCTGACCGGACTGCTCCGGGTCCAGGTGACCAAGCCCTTTGAGGAGTCCACCGTGGCCCGCATCCTGGAGCTGGTGGAGAACGCCTCGGGACGTAAAGCCCGGGCTGAGGCCTTCATCACCAAGTTCGCCCGGTACTACACCCCCGCCGTAGTAGTGGCCGCCGTCCTGCTGGCCCTGATCCCTCCTCTCTTCTTCCAGGGCGGGTGGGGTGACTGGCTGGGCCGGGCCTGCTCCTTCCTGGTCATCTCCTGCCCCTGCGCCCTGGTCATCTCGGTCCCCCTGGCCTTTTTCGGCGGCATCGGCGGGGCCTCCCGGGCCGGTATCCTGATCAAGGGCGGCAACTACCTGGAGGCCCTGGCCAACACCGAGACCGTGGTCTTTGACAAGACCGGTACCCTCACCCGAGGCGTGTTCAACGTCACCGCCATCCACCCGGAGCAGGAGCGCGAGGCCGATCTGCTGGAGCTGGCCGCCCTGGCGGAATCCTGGTCCGACCACCCCATTGCCCACTCCATCCGGGAGGCCTACGGGGCCGAACTGGACACCAGCCGGGTCACCGGCGTGGAGGAGCGCTCGGGCCGGGGCGTTCAGGTCCAGGTGGACGGCCGGACCGTCTGCGTGGGCAATGACACCCTGATGGAGGAAATCGGCATCGCCTGGCATCCCTGCCACCAGGTGGGCACCACCGTCCATGTGGCGGTAGACGGCGTCTATATGGGCCATCTGGTCATCTCAGATCAGGTCAAGGAGGACGCCGCCGACGCCATCCGCGCCCTCCGTGCCTGCGGCGTGCGCAAGACCGTCATGCTCACGGGAGATGCCCAGGCCGTAGGAGAGGACGTGGCCCGCCGGCTGGGACTGGACGAGGTCCACGCCCAGCTCCTCCCGGCCGACAAGGTGGACCGGGTGGAGGACCTGCTCCGCCAGACCTCTCCCAGAGGGGCCCTGGCCTTCGTGGGGGACGGCATCAATGACGCCCCCGTCCTCTCCCGGGCTGACATCGGCATCGCCATGGGCGCACTGGGCTCAGACGCCGCCATTGAGGCCGCCGACGTGGTCCTCATGGACGACAAGCCCTCCAAGATCGCCCTGGCCATCCGGATCGCCCGCAAGACCCGCTCCATCGTCCGGCAGAATATCATCTTTGCCCTTGGGGTAAAATTCCTGGTGCTGGGCCTGGGGGCCTTTGGCCTTGCCAACATGTGGGAGGCCGTCTTTGCCGACGTGGGAGTCTCGGTCATCGCCATTCTCAACTCCATGCGTGCCCTTCACTCCCCCTCTGAGCCCTCCTGAGCGCAAAATCGCCCCTTTCTCCTTGCATCTGGCCCCAGCGGCTGGTATGATGAAAGTAGAAAGAGGAATGCCCGGTCCCGACCAGCTCAACCCAGGAACTTATGGTAAGGAGGGTGTCAAGATGAAACGATCTGCCGTTCCCATCGCGCTGTCCCTGCTCTTCTCCCTGGCCGCCTGTACTTCCCCCGGCGTGGAAGAGCCTACCCCCACCCCCTCTCTCCTCCCCAGTCCGTCCGCGTCCGCCCCGCTCATCCTCGACGACGGGAAGGGGGACCGCCCCACCATGCCGGAGGACCTGTCTCAAGACATGGCCTACCTCTATGACTTTTTCTTCTCCGAGCGGTATGACCGGCAGGTATCGGATGAATTCTCCCTCACCGGCCGGGAATTGCCCGGGCGGGGCATGTTCCTCCTCTATGAGCCCTATGTGAACCAGCTGGAGGGCGCGGTGGAGACCACCGCCGACGGGGACGGCATGACCCCCTACCGCCTCCGGCAGTACCGCGCCACGCTGGAGAGCGGCACCCTTCTGGTGGGCACCCACTACTATGAGCCTGACCAGTTGGAGTATCTCTCCTACCTCTGGACCGACATCCCCGGGATGAAAACCGTCCGGGAGGTGGCGGTGGGCAGCAGCGAGGCCGACCTGCTCCGGGCCTATCCCGAGCAGCTCTACTATCTCACCGCCCAGGAGGCCAGCCCCGGCATCTGGTCTCTGGAGCCCGAATCCGACCTCTCCCCCTCCTTTGACTGCGCCTACACCTGGCAGCCCTATACCCAGGAGAACAACGACTGCCGGGACATTACCTTCTACCTCAAGGACGGCACGGTGACTGCCATCGAGATTTCCTCCCCCTATGAGCTGCGCTATGTCTACGGGTACGACCGGGACGCCGGTCTGGAAACGGCAAATGCAAACCGCGCCGCCTTGGACGGCTGAGCGCAGAACCCTCCCAAAAGCCCTTCGAGCGGGGCGCTTCCCCTTTTCGGAAGCGCCCCGCTCGTTCTCTTTTTTGGACCGGTATCCATTTTTTCTCCCAGGCCTCCCCCCAGTATGCTATAATAGGGTCTGTTGAACATTCACGGACAGAAGGTGACAAATTTGACGCAAGAAACCATGCTCTACGTGGTGCGCCACGGACAGACCATGTTCAATCTCCTGGACCGGGCCCAGGGATGGGCCGACTCCCCCCTCACCCCCGCTGGGGAGGAGGCCGCCGCCCAGCTGGGCCTTGGGCTCTCCCGCTCCGGCGTGGTCTTTTCCGCGGCCTGGTCCAGCGACAGCGGACGGGCCCGGGACACCGGACGCATCCTCCTGGACCATATGGGCCAGCAGGCCCTTCCCCTGCACACCGACCGCCGCCTGCGGGAGTGGTGCCTGGGCGATATGGAGGGCCTGCCCAACCGGCAGTTTCTCTCCTCCCTCCTGGGGCGGGACGGCCGCCCCATCTCCATTCGGGAGCTCAATGCCCGGCT
The DNA here is from genome assembly GCF_018784545.1 of Pseudoflavonifractor sp. MCC625. Taxonomy (NCBI): domain Bacteria; kingdom Bacillati; phylum Bacillota; class Clostridia; order Eubacteriales; family Oscillospiraceae; genus Pseudoflavonifractor; species Pseudoflavonifractor sp. MCC625. The sequence goes on from NZ_WQOJ01000014.1 coordinate 42,950, forward strand.
CCCCGAGGCGGTGGAGAGCATCCACACCCACCTGGACTCCACCGGTATGAGCGAGTCCTATGATACCCTGCGCGCCCGCCTGCTGGAGGGCCTTTCCTCCATCGCCCGGGAGACCGCCGGGCAGGGAGGCGGGAATGTGCTGGTGGTCTCCCACGCCCTGTCCATCAAGCTCCTCATCCACCTGCTCTGCCCCGATCGTATGGAGGAGGCCGCCATGCTTCACAACGCAAGCGTGTGCCGCTTCCGCTTTGCGGATGACGGCTTTCAGGCCCTGGAGCTCAACGACACCCACTATCTGGACGGCTCTGCCGTCCCCGCCCGGTGAGCGCCGTGGTGGCCCTCATAACCGGCGGGAGCGGGAGCGGAAAATCCGCCTGGGCGGAGGGGCTCTCCTGCGCCCTGTGTCCGGGTCCCAAGCGCTACCTCGCCACCATGCGCCCCTTCGGGGAGGAGGCCCAGCGCCGCATCGCCCGGCACCGCGCCATGCGCGCCCACAAGGGCTTTGACACGCTGGAGTGCCCCGACGGGCTGGACGGCCTGCCCATCTCCCCCTCGGACACGGTCCTGCTGGAGGACCTGTCCAATCTGGTGGCCAACCGGCTCTTCTCCCCCCAGTGTCCGGAGCACTGCGGGGAGGTGCTGTGGGCGGAGCTCTCCGCCCTGGCCGACCGCTGTACCCATCTGGTGGTGGTCAGCAATGAAATCACCTCCGACGGCATCGAATACGATCCCTCCACCCAGGCCTTTCTCGCCCTTCTGGGCGAGCTGGACCGGAAGCTGGCCCGGCGGGCCGACCTGGTGGTAGAGGTGGTCTGCGGACTGCCGCTGGTCCTGAAAGGAGAGATCCCATGTTCCACTCCCTCGTGATCGCCTTCTCCACCTACTCCCGCCTCTCCATGCCCCAGGTGGAGTGGAGCGAGAAGAATATGAAATACGCCATCTGCTTCTTCCCCCTCATTGGGGCGGTCATCGGCGGGCTCTTCCTGCTCTGGGTCTGGCTGTGCGCCCAGCTGGGGCTCAATTCCTTCCTGCGGGCGGCCGGCTGCGTGGTCCTCCCCCTGCTGGTCTCGGGGGGCATCCACATGGACGGCTTCTGCGACACGGTGGACGCCCTCTCCTCCCACCAGACCCGGGAGCGCAAGCTGGAGATCCTCAAGGACTCCCACACCGGGGCCTTTGCCGTCATCTTCTGCGGCGTGTGGCTGGTGCTGGATCTGGGCGCCCTGACCCAGCCGGAGGCGCTGCGGAGCTTTGGCGTACTGGCCCTGGGCTTTGTGCTCTCCCGGGCCATGAGCGGCCTGGCCCTAGCCAATCTGAAGGGGGCACGGCCCTCCGGGATGCTCCAGGCCTTTGCCGACGCCTCCCACAAGAGCGCGGTGACCGCGGTCATGCTGGTCTTTCTCATCCTCTCCGTAGCTGGGATGGTCTGGCTCTCCCCGGTGTCCGGGGGCATCGCGGCCCTGGCGGCGGCCCTATGCCTGCTCCACTACCGCCGCATGTCCTACCGCCAATTCGGCGGCATTACGGGAGACCTGGCCGGGTATTTCGTGCAGCTGGCCGAGCTGTCCATGGCCCTGGCCGTCGCCCTCACCTGGAGGTTTGTATGAAGCTGTATGTCGGCGGCGCCCATCAGGGCAAGGCCGCCTATGTGAAGGAACAGACCGGCCTCTCTCCCCGGCTCTGCACCCCGGAAGAGGCCCTCTCCGCCCCGGCGGTGGACCAGTTCCACCGCATCTGCCGCACCCTGCTGGAGCGGGAGGAGGATCTGGGACCATATGTGGACCGTCTGCTGGCCGAGAATCCGGACGCCGTCATCCTGTGCGATGAGATCGGCCTGGGCGTGGTCCCGCTGGACCCCTTTGAGCGCCGCTGGCGGGAGGAGACCGGCCGGGCCCTGTGCCGCCTGGCGGCCAGCGCCGAGCGGGTGGAGCGGGTGGTCTGCGGACTGGGATGGAGGCTGAAGTGATATGACGGAATTTCTCTTCCTGCGCCACGGCCGGACGGCCGGCAATCTGAGAAGCAATTATGTAGGCGGCCGGACCGACGAGCCCCTCTGTCCCGCCGGGATCGAGGCCCTGCGCGCTGCCCGGGACGCCTGTCCGGAGCGCTTTGCTGCCCAGCGTCTCTTCGTCAGCCCCATGCTCCGCTGCCGGGAGACCGCCGCTCTCTGCTTCCCCCACCTCACCCCCACCCCCGTGGAGGAATTCCGGGAGTGCGACTTCGGCGTCTTTGAGGGGAAGAACTTTCAGGACCTGGAGAACGATCCCCGCTACCGTGCCTGGGTGGAGGGGAACTGCGCCGGTCCCATCCCGGAGGGGGAACACCCGGACGCCTTTATGGCCCGGTGCCGCTCCGCCTTCGCCCCCCTGCTGGAACATCCCGCCCCGGGACGCACCGCTCTGGTGGTCCACGGCGGCACCATCATGGCCATCCTCTCCGCCTTCGCCCGACCGGAGCGGCCCTATTTCGACTACCATGTCTCCAACGGCGGAGGCTACCTCTGTACCGAGGAAAACGGCCTTCTCCGCATCGTCGAGCAGTTCTGAATTTCCACAGAGAAAAAGCGCCCCCGGCGCAGCACATGCTGCGCCAGGGGGCGCTCTGTTTTTGCTTCTATGGAAACGCCGGGATCAGGCATTCTCCTCGCAGAGATGGGCGGCGATGCGGGTCAGGAGTTCCACCGAGCCCACATGGTACCCGCTCACGCCGTAGACCGCCTGGCCCTTTCCGTTGCAGGCCACCGCCAGGGGCGGACGGTCCGGATCGCAGGTCAGGTGCCGGGCCACGGTCTCCAGATCGAAGGCCCAGTCATCTTCCAGCACCCGCAGGCCCGGCCACTTGGCCAGCACCCCGGCCAGGGTGCGCTGCTTCAGGCTCTCCTCGCCCCGCAGAAGGAACACAACATTCACCGGCAGGGCCTCCAGGGCCTCCTGTCCGGCGGAGAGCTCGTTGAGCACGTGCTCGGTGGGCTCGTTGCCCTCCTCCAGCCAGAAGAGGAGAGTGGGCCGTCCGTCCGCCGGGATGACCTCGGTGGTCACGGACTCCTCGGTGCACAGGGTGCGCCCGGTCATGAGGGGCAGGTCCTGGCAGCCCAGCAGATCCTCCAGCGCGAAGGGCCGCAGGCGCAGGTCGGAGCAGGTCTCCTCCCCCGCCCGGACCACCAGCTCTCGCCGGGCGGCAAACTGGTTGCCGTTGGGGAGGCGCACCGAGGTCATGAGACGGTACTGTCCCGCGGGGAGCTTCAGGGCATATTCCCCGTCGCTCCACCCCTCGTCGGAGAGGGTGAGGAGCTTCCACCCGCCCGACACCCGGCGGGAGAGGCTCCAGTTCTGACGGTAGAGGGGAGCAGGACCCTCGCTCTGGGTCAGCCGCAGGGTGCCCAGGGCCTCCGCACGGACGGTGTGGAAGGCCCCGTCCTGCCAGAATTCCGGCATGCCGTCCAGGGCACGCAGACGGGCGGGGACGCCCAGGGCGCGCAGGATGGCCACATAGAGGATGCGAAGGCTCCGCCCGTCGCAGCGCATGGCCTGCCACGCCTCCATGGGCGTCCAGACCAGGCCGGTGATCTCTCCGGCGTAGACCTTCTCCACTGCCGGGTCCATCCGCTCCTCCAGCGCCGTCCAGAGGACGGCCGGGCAGGCACGGAAGGCCGCCTTCTCCCCCTCGCTCAGGGCCTGGAGCAGCGCGCCCCGCCATGGGGTGAGGCACTCGATCTGGATGCGGGGCGAGAGCACATAGGGCCCGTAGAGCTCCCCGGGCATCTCTCCCTGGGGCGGAGCGTTGCGGAGGTGGTCCTCCAGGATCTCATCGGTGACATCCCGCAGGTCCTTGGCGGTGATGCTGCGGAGCATGGTCTCCCGGCGGGGATCGCTGTCCCGCTCCAGGAAGGCCAGCAGTACCGGGGCGTTCCCCCGGGCGGCCTTGAGCAGGTCCTCCCACTCGGGTTTTCCCTGGCCGGGATGGTAGTGGGAGGCGATGCGCGCCTCCCGCAGCTCCGCGCCCCGGACCAGCTCGGCGGCCCGCGCGGCCTTCTGCTCGGCGGTCAGGAGGGCGGGATGGATGGGCTCGTCCTTGGGGGCGTGGACATCAAACTCGGCCCAGTCGGTCTCCTCCATGGCGGGGTGGACCAGCTCCAGGACCACGGCGCCGTCCACGCAGTCCCCCTCGGCACGCAGGCCGTCCAGGGTGCACAGCACATGGAGATCGCCAAGGCCCAGCTGGGCCCGGGCCTCTCCCCGCTCGTCCGCGGTCAGGGTGGCGATGGTGTGGAAGCTGGCCTCGTTGAGGACCTGGAGCTGGAACCGGGCCCCGGCGGCGGGCAGCCCGTCCCGCTCCGCCCGGAAGGTATAGGTCCGGGTGCGGGCATAGCGCTCGGTCTGGTTGTACCAGGTCACCGCCCCGTCGGTGCCTAGGGGCGCGCCGTGGAGGTGGGAGCTCCCCGCGCCGAAGAGCCGGGAGTGGACCAGAATGGCCCGGGAGGCGGCGGTATTAAACCAGCCCCGGTCCAGAATGGGCTCGGGCTCGCAGGCGCCCAGGAAGCGCCACTCGCCGTCACACAGGGCTTCCACCCAGGCGTGGTTGTCGTCACAGTGGGCCCAGCGGGGGGAGTACACCTGCCGGGCGGGGATGCCCACGCTGCGCAGGGCGGAGACCAGGAAGGCAGACTCCTCTCCACAGCGGCCGCTCCCGCTGCGGAACACGGTGAGGGGGGAGGCGGTGCGGTCATCCTGGAACTGGTAGGAGGCGTTCTCATGGCACCAGCGGTTGACCTCCAGCACCTTCTCCGCCACGGTGGGCAGGGGCTCGATCCGGGCGCGGAGGGCGTCGTGGAAGAGGGCGCGGTGGAAGGACAGGTCCTCGTCGTTCACCCGGGGGAAGAGGACATAGTGGTAGAAGATCTCCTCCTCCAGCGCCCCGCACCAGGCGGTATGGGCGCGCAGGTGGAGGGCGTGGTCCACAAATTGCAGGAAGAGGTCAAAGGGATACTGGTCCAGATCGCTCTCGGGCAGGTGGGTCATCAAAAACTCCATGGCCCGGCGCTGCTCAGGAGTCAGGGCGCACAGCCGTTCATTCCATCGCTCCATCTCAGTCCTCCCGGGCATAGCCCTTGCACAGCTCATACAGGGTGGTCACGCCCGCGCCGGTGGCGCCGTTGGTCTGATAGGCCCAGCGGGGGGAATCCACCCAGGCGGTACCCGCGATGTCAATGTGGATCCAGGGGCGCTCCTCCACAAAGGCGCCGATGAAGAGACCGGCGGTGATGGTGCCGCAGCCGTCGGTGGAGACGTTGGACACATCGGCCACGGGGCTCTCGATCATCTTCCGGTACTCGGGGAAGGCGGGCAGGCGCCAGTACTGCTCGCCGCTGCGGGCATAGGCGCTCTGGAAGGCGGCGCAGAAGTCCTCGTCGTTGGAGAGGAAGCCGGCGGTGGTGAAGCCGAACATGCCCACCACGGCCCCGGTGAGGGTGGCGATGTCCACCACCTTGGCGGCCCCCTCCTTCTCCACGGCGTAGGTCACGGCGTCGGCCAGGATGAGGCGGCCCTCGGCGTCGGTGTTGCCCACCTCAATGGTCTTGCCCGACATGGAGCCGATCACATCGCCGGGGATAAAGCTCTCGGGGGAGATCCGGTTCTCCACCGAGGGGATGACCACGGTGACGTTGACGGGCACCTGATTCGCCGCCAGCGCCAGCAGCGCGCCGCACACGGCCGCGCCGCCCGCCATGTCGCCCTTGATGCCCTTCATGGAGCTGGAGGCCTTGAGGCAGTATCCGCCGGTGTCGCAGGTCACGCCCTTGCCCACCAGGGCGATGGGGGCCTCCCCCTCCTTGCCGCCCTTGTAGCGCAGGACGATGAGCCGGGGAGCGTGGGCGGCGCTGGTCCCCACGGTGAGGAAAGCCTCCATGCCCAGAGCACGGGCCTGGGCCTCATCCAGCACCTCGGTCTCGATGCCCAGGGCCTGGGCCTCCTTCACCATCCGGCGGGCCATATCGTCGGGGGTGAGCTTGTTGGCCGGGCAGTTGACCAGATCCCGGGCAAAGCAGATGGCCCGGGTGAGGATGTCGGTCTCCCGGAGGGCCGCTTCACATCCGTCGGGGGCGTCCAGATAGAGGGCTACGGCGGGGCCCTCTTCCTTCCAGGACTCGGTGCGGTAGAGGGCCAGCTCAGCACCCTGAACCATGGCGGCCACACCCGCCGCGCCCAGCACGGCGTGGACTCCGGCCCCGTCCAGCACGATGCCGGAGCCGCCCAGATCCCGGATGGCCTTGACCCCCTTGGCGGCGGCCACGCGGATCTGCTCGGCGGTCACCTTGCCGCTCTCGCCCAGCTCCGCGGTGAGCACGCAGCAGCCCTCGCCGGGCTGGACCTGCTGGCCCGCCTTTCCGCCGCAGGCCTGAAGGCGCAGCTTCCACGGTATGTTCTGTCCCTGATAGCGTTCGATCATGTTCAATTCCTCCTGATCTTAACACGGAAAACAAAACCGCCCCGCCCGCCGCAGGCGGACAGGGCGGTGCTGATTCTATTACTTCTGCACCTCGTGGCAGGCCACAAAGTGACCGGGGGCCACTTCCTGGAAAGCCGGGCTCTCCTGACGGCACCGGTCGGTGGCGTAGGGGCAACGGCCGGCAAAGCGGCAGCCGGGGCCCAGGTTCACGGGGCTGGGGATGCTGCCGTGGAGCATGATGCGCTTGCGGCTGGTCTCCAGCTTGGGGTCGGCCAGAGGGATGGCCGAGAACATGGCCTGGGTATAGGGGTGGAGGGGATGCTCAAAGATCTCGTCGCTGGTGGTCAGCTCCACCATGCTGCCCAGATACATGACGCCCACACGATCGGAGATGTGCTTGATCATGGAGAGGTCATGGGCGATGAAGAGATAGGTGAGTCCCCGCTCCTTCTGGAGGTCCTGGAACAGGTTGATGACCTGGGCCTGGATGGACACGTCCAGAGCGGAGATGGGCTCGTCGGCGATGATGAAGTCGGGATTCACAGCCAGGGCGCGGGCGATGCCCACACGCTGACGCTGGCCGCCGGAGAACTCGTGGGGGAAGCGGTTGGCGTGCTCCCGCTGAAGGCCGACGGTCTCCAACAGGCGGATGACCATCTCCTCCCGCTCCTTGCGGTCCTTGGCCAGGCCGTGGTTGTCGATGCCCTCGGCCACGATGTCCATGACCTTCATGCGCTGATTCAGAGAGGCATAGGGGTCCTGGAAGACCATCTGCACCCGGCGGGTGAACTCCTTGTGCTCGGCAGCGCTCTGCTTGCCCACCACTTCCTTGCCGTCAAAGATGACTTTGCCGTCGGTGGGCTTGTAGAGCTGGATGACGGTGCGGCCCAGGGTGGACTTGCCGCAGCCCGACTCACCCACGAGGCCCAGGGTCTCGCCCTTGTAGATGTCAAAGGTCACGTCGTCCACGGCCTTGAGGGTCTGCTTCTTCCCCACGGGGAAGTACTTCTTCAGGTGCTGGACGGAAACCAATACGTTCTTGTCATTCATCACTGATTCTCCCCCTCCGGTTGACATCTGGCGTCGTGGAGCCAGCAGGCGGAGGTGTGGCCCGCTTCAAACTCCGTAAAGACGGGACGGTACTCCTGGCACACCTTCATGGTATGGGCGCACCGGGCCGCAAAGGGGCAGCCCTTGGGCGGATTCATCAGATCCGGGGGCGTGCCCAGGATGGTGTGGAGCTTGTCCGTCTTTTCATGGAGCTTGGGCACCGCGGCCAGCAGGCCCTTGGTGTAGGGATGCTGGGGACGGTAGAAGATGTCCTCCACGCTGCCCGTCTCCACCACGGTGCCGCCGTACATGACGCACACCCGCTGGGCGATGTTGGCCACCACACCCAGGTTGTGGGTGATGATGATGATGGAGGTGTCGATCTTGCTCTGAAGCTCCTTCATCAGGTCCAGGATCTGGGCCTGGATGGTCACGTCCAGGGCGGTGGTGGGCTCGTCGGCGATGAGGACCTTGGGGTCACAGGCCAGGGCGATGGCGATGACGATGCGCTGGCGCATGCCGCCGGAGAGCTCATGGGGATACTGCTTGTAGCGCATCTCCGGGTTAGAGATGCCCACCAGCTCGATGAGCTCCAGAGCCCGGGCCTTCATCTGCTCCTTGCTCATGTCCTTGCGGTGAGCCTTGAGCATCTCCACGATCTGCTTGCCCACGGTCATGGTGGGGTTCAGGCTGGTCATGGGGTCCTGGAAGATCATGGCGATGTCGCTGCCCCGGATCTTGAGCATCTCCCGCTCGGTGAGCTGGGTGAGCTCCCGGCCCTCCAGCTTCACGCTGCCGCCGGAGATCCGGCCGTTGGAGGGGAGCAGGCGCATGGTGGCCTTCACGCTGATGGACTTGCCGCAGCCCGACTCGCCCACGATGGCCAGGGTCTCGCCCTTCTTCAGATAAAAGTCCACACCGCGCACGGCCTTGACCAGTCCGTGGTGGGTCTTGATCTCCACATGGAGATCTTCTACTCTCAAAATATCATCCATGTGTCTCACCTACTTACTCATTCTGGGATCCAGGGCGTCGCGCAGGCCGTCGCCCAGGATGCTGAAACAGACCATGATCAGAATGATCACGATGGCGGGGCAGATCAGCAGATAGGGATAGCTCTGAAGCACGGAATAACCGTTGTTGATCAGAACGCCCAGGGAGGCCTGAGGCTCGGACAGGCCGATGCCGATGAAGCTGAGGAAGGCCTCGGTGAAGATGGCGCTGGGGATGGTAAACATGGCGTTGATCACGATGATGCCCACGGTGTTGGGGATCAGGTGGCGCAGGATGATGTTCTTCTGGGAGGTACCCAGCACCTCGGCCGCCATGACGAACTCCTGGTTCTTGAGCTGGAGGATGCGGGCGCGCACCAGACGGGCCATGTTGACCCAGCCGGTGATGGCCAGAGCCACGATGATGGTGCCCACGCCGGCGGGCAGCACCATCATCAGCAGGATCACGATGATGAGGTGGGGGATGCCGACCAGGATCTCAATGATACGCTGCATGATGGCGTCCACCTTGCCGCCCAGCAGGGCGGAGACCGCACCGTAGGTCACGCCCACGAAGAGGTCCAGGCAGGCGGCCACAAAACCGATGAGCAGGGAGATGCGGGTGCCGTACCAGATACGGGTGAACTGGTCGCGGCCGTACATGTCCGTGCCGAAGAGATGGGCCAGGCTGGGGCCCTGGTAGGTGGCGCTGTAATCGGTCTGTGCAAAGTTATAGGGGCTGAACACAGGGCCCAGGATGGCCAGAGCCACGATGGCGATGATGACAAAGAGACTCACCACGGCGGCCTTGTTCTGCTTCAGACGGATCCAGCCGTCCTGCCAGGCGGTGAGGCTGGGGCGGCCGATCCGCTCGCGCTCGCCCTGATCCACCTGCACCTTGGTAAAGAGCTCCCGGGGGATGTTCTGATAGTCCATGTTCTTTTCCTGGTTCATGCTCATCCCTCCTTACTGCCCTGGATGCGGATCCGGGGATCGATCACGGAATAGAGGATATCCACGACCATGATGACAAAGATGTAGAAGGCGCTGTAAAACACCGTAATGCCCATGATGGTGGAGTAGTCGTTGTTCTTGCTGCAGTCCACGAACAGAGAGCCGATGCCGGGGACCGAGTAGATGCTCTCCACGGCCAGGGAGCCGGTGAGCAGGTTGACCACCACGGGGCCCAGGATGGTGACCACCGGGATGATGGAGTTGCGCACGGCATGGACCATGAGGACCTTGAACTGGCTCAGGCCCTTGGCCCGGGCAGTGGTGATGTAGTCCTGCTCCAGCACGTCCAGCATCTCGGTGCGGATGAACCGGGCAAACATGGCCGTGGCGCTGAAGGAGAGGGCGATGGAAGGCAGCACCGAACAGGCCCAGTTGGTCCAGAAGGCCACCGGCAGGATTCCCCACTGAAGGCCCACATAGTACTGCAGCAGGGCGGCCACAACGAAGTTGGGCACACTCACGCCCAGCACGGCGATGACCATGGTGAAGTAGTCGATGCCGCTGTTATGCTTCCAGGCGGCGATAATACCCAGGGTGAGTCCCACCGCCAGGCCCAGCAGCACCGCCTGGATGCCGATGAGCACCGAGGGGCCCAGACGGCTGAAGATGACGTCGGCCACCGGACGGCCGGTGTACAGGAAAGACGTGCCCAGGTCGCCCCGGATGAGGTTGCCCAGGTACTTGATGTACTGCACCGGCACCGGATCATTCAGTCCGTATTTTTCCAGCATGATCTCCTGCTGCTCAGGCGCCAGCATGGAGAAGCGCTCGGTATCAAACGGCGTACCGGGGAGCTGCTTCATCAGGAAAAAGGTAACTGTAACGATAATAAGGAGCGTAAGCACAAGATACACCAGGCGCTTGCCAATGTATTTTAACATTCTGCTTCCCCCGTTCCTTTCTGGAGTTTAAAGAATTGAGGCCCGCGCTGCGGACCGGGTATGGATCTGGAACCGTGGCAGAAGGTCGAACCCCTGCTCGGCCTCCCGCCACGGCTCAGATACGAGTCTGTGCCGTGGGTCTCCCCGGAGCCGGGATGATTCCCGGCCCCGGAGAGTGGAAGCGGATGAGGCAGATTAGCCCTCCGCGCTGTCAGCAAAGTGCGCGAACTTGAACTCGACGGGGCTGCCCAGGGGGTGCATGACCAGGTCCTGGACCTCCGCGCTCTGCAGGTAGGCAAAGCCCTTGTAGTACAGGGGGGACACCACGGCGTCCTCCTCCACCAGCAGCTTCTCGGCGTCCAGCATGCTCTGCAGGCGGGTCTCGGCGTTGGCGTCAGCCTTGGCGGAGAGGATCAGCTCGCTGTAAGCGGGGTTGGCATAGTTGCCGCGGTAGGGAGTGCTCTTGCCGGTCTTGGCGTCGGCGATCCACAGATCCAGGAAGGTCATGGCGTCGTCGTAGTCAGCGCCCCAGGCGGTGATGGCGAACTGATAGTTGTTGTTGTCCATCAGCTCGTTGCGGGCCTTGCTGGTCTTGGAGTCGATGGCGACCTCAATGCCCAGGTTGTCGCGGAACTGGCTCTGAACGAAGGTAGCGATGTTCTTGGTCACGGAGTCGTCGGCGATGAGCAGGGAGAGCTTGGGCTCGGAACCCAGCTCGGCCACGCCCTTCTCCCAGTACTCCTTGGCCAGGTCGGGATCGAAGGAAGAGATGTTGCCGTTGAGCTCACGGAAGGTGCCCTCATCGCTGCCGGACACGCCGAAGGAGACCAGGCCCTCAGAGGCAGCGGAGCCGTCGGCCAGGATGGTGTCAGCCAGGATGGAGCGGTCAATGGCGTAGCCCAGAGCCTTACGGATGTTGGCGTTGCTCAGAGCGGGGTCCTCCATGTTGTACTGGAGGTAGGTGACGCGGAACTCGGTCACGGTGTGGAACTCGGGATCGTCCTTGTACTTGGCCACGTCGGAGGAGGACAGGTTGACCTTGTCCAGAGTACCGGCCTGATAGGCGTTCAGGGCAGCGGAGGCGTCCTTGATGATCTTGACTTCCACGTTGGGGATGGCCACGTTCTCAGCGTCCCAGTACTTGTCGTTCTTCTTCAGCGTGGTGCCCACGGCGGGGTCATAGCTGGTGATGACATAGGGACCGCAGTAGATCATGTTCTCGGCCTTGATGCCGTAGTTGTCGCCCTGCTCGGTGACAAAGGCCTCGTTCAGGGGGAAGTACATGCTCAGGGTGGTCAGGTACAGGAAGTAGGGGGTGGGATTCTTCAGGTGGACTTCCAGGGTGCGGTCGTCCACCGCCTTGACGCCCACTTCCTCGGCGGAGACCTTGTTCTCGCCGTACTCAGCGCCGTTGACGATGTAGTCGGTCATGATGAAGTTGTAGCCGTTGGTGGCATCCGCGCTCATCTGCTTGAGCCAGGCAAACACAAAGTCGTTGGCGGTCAGGGGAGTGCCGTTGGACCACTCCAGGCCCTCGCGCAGGGTAAAGGTATAGGTGAGGCCGTCCTCGGAGACGGTGTAATCCTCACACAGGGCCTTCTCGGGCTCGTGGTTGGCGTCCAGACGGAACAGGCCCTCAAAGGTGTTGTTCAGGATGGTGAAGGACTGAGTATCCGAAGCGGCCCACTGGACCAGGGTACGGATCTCATTGCTGTCATAGTAGACCAGAGTATCGCGGGTGGTGGTGGCGGTTCCGGGGTCACCGCTGGTGGTGGGAGTACCGCTTCCGGTATCGCCGCCGGTGAACCCGCAGCCCGCCAGCGTCGACACCAGAAGTGCCGAAGCCAGGACGGTAGAAACGAGCTTTTTCTTCATGTTTCATTCTCCTCTTGTCTTGGATTTGTTAAAATGCATGTGCATACTTAACCTGAAATCAGTTGCTCCGCCTGCTGGCAGACAGCCAGCGCCGGCAAAACCGTGCGGATATCCAGCCTTCCCGGACTGCGTCCCCCGCGGAGCTCCTCCAGCAAGGTGTCGATCTGCCGCCCATAGGGGTCCCAGGTGGGGAAGCACTCCTCCTCCATTCCCTGGGGCGTATACCGCCGCCAGCGGTCGGAGGACAGGCGGCTGTCAAACCGGATGAGTTCATCGGTAAAGGCGGCCTCCACCCCCGCCTCCAGTCCGGAGGCAAAGCCGGATGGAAGACACCAGGAGGCGTAGAGCACCGCGCAGAAGGTGGGATAGCGGAGAAACAGGGTCACGCTCTCCCCTCCCGGTCCTTCGGAGGCCTCCACCCGCTCGGGCGGTCCAAACAGGGAGACCACATAGTCCACATCGTGGATGGCCAGATCAAAGAGGACCCCGCCCGAGCGCTTTGGATCGGCCAGCCAGCCCCCGTCACTCCAATCCGGCCGGGGCTGCCGCCGCCAGAGGGTCAGGGTGTGCAGCCGCTCCCGCCCCGCCGTGAGCCGGTGGGAGAGGGCCTCATAGACGTCCCACGAGCGCAGCACCTGGGCCACCGAGAGGGTGGTGCCGGTCTGTTCTGCCCGGTCCGCCATGGCGATGGCGTCCTCCAGAGAGAGGGCCGCCGGTTTTTCACACAGGATATGGGGCACGCGCCCCATGAGAGCCTCCGCGGCAGAGCGGTGCAGATCGCTGGGCAGACAGATCACCGCCAGATCCGGGCGGTGGGGGAGGGTTTCCAGCTCCTCCGGGCCCGCCAGGATGCGGGCGTCTGATGCCCCGGGCAGGGGTTCTCCCCCGCCCCGCCGGCTGATCACCGCCGTGATGGTCACATCCGTCCGCCGGGCCAGCCGCGCGCTGTGGAGGCGGGCCATATTTCCGGTGCCCCAGATCAGGACTTCCATCCCGTGCCCTCCTCCTTATCTTATTGGCACATCTCGTCCAGCACATGGCGCAGGGCCAGGGCCCCGCCGCCGATGAGATGGCCGCTGACGCCGAAGCTCTCAAACCGGAGCTGAAAGGTATTCTGCATGTATTCATTGAGCTTGCTGCGGTAATTCCGCTCCACCAGCGTGGAGAAGATCGGGTTCTGACGCAGCATGCTGCCGCACAGGAGCACCACTTCCGGCGCGTAGGTATTGGCCAGCAGATTGATGGCAATGGAGGTATACTCTACGACCTGGGTGATGAGGGCCACCGCAAAGGGATCTCCCCGCTGAAAATAATCAAAGAGGCCCTTCATGTCGATGTTGGGATAGACGGTGCGGGCCTCGGCCAGAATGGTCCGCTGGGACAGATGGGTCTGGAGACAGCCTACTTTGCCGCACTCACAGATCTTGCCCGCCGGATTGAGGATGATGTGGCCGATCTCCCCGGCCATATTCTCTCTTCCCCGATAGATCTCTCCGTTGAGGATCACCGCCGCGCCGATACCATCTCCGATGCTCAGCACCACCATGCTCCGGCTGCCGGCGCAGGCGCCGAAGTGGTGTTCCGCCAGAGCGATGGCCTTGGTGTCGTTCTCCAGGACAAATTCATATCCAGGCAGACGGCTGTGGAGATATTGGGTGACCGCCACATTCCGCCAGCGGAAGTTGGCCGAAAACTCCAGCTCTCCCCGGTCGATATCCACAATTCCGGGGACTACCACACCGATGGTGGAGCGCATCTCCCGGTTTCGGTGCTTCTCCAGGAAAGCCTCCAGGCGTGCCGCCATCCAGGGCAGGATCTCCTCCGGGGTGAATTCCCCCTCGGGCACCGGCTCCATCTCGTGGGCCCAAAGGCTTCCCCCGGGGTCCACCAGGCCCAGGTGCAGATATTCCCGCTCCAGGCAGACGCTGGTGCAGAAGAGCCGCTCCCGCTCCAGAGAGAGCACCCGGGGAGGACGTCCCACCTGGTTGCCGTTCTCCTTTTCCTGCTCCCGCAGCACGCCGCGGGCCATCAGCTCGTCCACGATGCGTCCCACCGTCACGATGCTCATACCAGTGGCTTCCGCCGCCTGTGCCCGGGACATCTCCCCTGCGTTGCGGATGGCTGCGAGCACCAGTTTGGTGTTATTTCGGTGCATCAGTGTGCGATCCACCTTTTTCCCCGCAACCATATTCCGCCTTCCCTTCCATTTATAACATGATTTAATTAACTCGCTGTACAATTTCTCTCTTTCTGTTCTGTATTATACTCAATATCTCCGCAAATTGCAAGCTCTTATTGACAGATAACACAAATTTCATTATAATTAATGCACCAGGCAAAATTAAATTATTAAGGTGATGTTAAAAATGAGTAGCGTGATTTTGGAGGTCTGCTGCGGCAGCGCAGACGATGTCATCCAGGCCCACAAGGCGGGCGCCCACCGGGTTGAGCTCAACAGCAATCTCTTCCACGGCGGCCTCACTCCCACCATTGGCGAGCTGGTCGTCGCCAAGCGGGAGACCGGCATGAAGATCATGACCATGGTCCGTCCCCGTGAGGGCGGCTTCTGCTACACCGATGCGGAGTTTGCCACCGCCATCGAGGACGCCAAGCAGCTCCTGGCCAACGGCACCGACGGTCTGGTCTTCGGTTTCCTCCATCAGGACGGTACGCTGGACAAGGAGCGCACCCGCATCCTGGCCGAGCTGGCTCAGGAGGCCGGTAAGGAGACCGTGTTCCACCGGGCCATCGACGTGGTCCCCGACTGGAAGGAAGTGCTGGATGTGCTCATCGAGCTGGGCATCACCCGCGTCCTCACCAGTGGGCAGGAGCCCGACGTGTCCCTGGGCACCGACACCGTGCGTGAGATGATCCAGTACGCCGCCGGCCGCATTCAGATCCTGCCCGGCGCCGGTATCACCGCCCGCAACATGGACCGCATCATCTCTGAGACCGGCTGTGACCAGATCCATCTGGCCGCCCACAAGACCCTCTCCGACACCTCCGTCAACAACAACCGCGCCATCTATTACGGCGGCGCCCTCTATCCCCCCGAGGATCGCTTCAACGTCATCGACAGCGATTACATCGGCGGCATGGTGGGCCGTCTGCCCGGCTGATCCTGCGTATCCCTTCCCCCGTCCATCTGGGCGGGGGAATTTTTTTGTTCTGTGCGGCATTCTCTCCGCAGTTTGATCCGATTTTCAAAAATAAGGAACGCATGGAAGATGGACGCGTTCGCCATACTACCCTTAGTGAATTTGGAAAGGCGGCGTGATGGTATGCGACGTTGGCTTCTGTTTGTCCTGCCGGTCCTGGCATGGAGTCTGTGCGCGGCAGCTCTTCTGACCGCGCCGTCCGCCGTTCCGGCGGATGTCCCTCTTCCGGTGGAGGAGACACCTGCTCCCTCCTCCACCCCATCGGGCGGACTCATTGCCCTCACCTTTGACGACGGTCCCCGTCGCTCCACCACCACCGCCCTGCTGGACGGCCTGGCCGCGCGCGGGGTGCAGGCGACCTTCTTTCTCATCGGAAAGCAGGTGGCCGAGTATAACCAGGATCTGCTCCAGCGGATGGACGCGGAGGGCCATCAGATCGGCATCCATACCTACGACCACGTGATGCTCTCCGGGCTCAATGCCGCTGATTTCTCCGCACAGGTGGACAAGACCCGGTCGCTCTTTCAATCGATTTTGGGCCACAACGGATTTCTGCTCCGTCCGCCCTACGGGAGCACCGATCCCGCAGTGCGCTCCATGGCGGGCTGTCCCATCATTCTGTGGTCCATCGATCCGGAAGACTGGGACGATCAGAACGCGGATCGGGTGGTGGAGCATGTGGTCTCCCGGGCCAAAGACGGGGACATCATCCTCCTCCACGACATCTTCCCCACTTCCGTGGAGGCCGCACTGCGTATCGTGGATCAGCTCCACGCCCGCGGCCTTTATTTTGTCACCGTGGAGGAACTCTTTGCGGCCCGGCATATCACGCTGGAGCCCGGCAAGGTCTACCGCTGCGCCTATCCATAAGAACGTACAAAAAATGCGGCACGCTCTCTGGGAGCGTGCCGCATTTCTGATTGGATGAAGTTATACCTCCATGATGACGGGCAGGATCATGGGATTGCGCTTGGTCTTTTTGTAGAGGAAATTGGAGAGATCGGTCTTGATCTCCGCCTTGATGGCGGACCAGTCAGTGCACCGCTCCCGCTCGCACTGCTCCAGCGCGCCCACCGCCACCCGGCGCAGCTCTTCCATCAGTCCCTCGGACTCCTTGACGTAGACAAAGCCGCGGGTGATGATGTCGGGTCCGGAGACCACCGAGCCGTCCTCGCTGGACATGGAGACCACCACCACGATCATGCCGTCCTCGGCCAGGTGCTTGCGGTCCCGCAGGACTACGCTGCCCACGTCGCCCACGCCATAGCCGTCCACAAAGACCTTGCCCGCAGGCACGGTCCCGTTGATCTTGGCGGAGTTGGGGGTGAGCTCGATGACCTTGCCGATGTCGCTGATGATGATGCGCCGGGGGTCCATACCCATGTCCTGGGCCAGCTTGGAGTGGGTCTTGAGCATCCGCTGCTCTCCATGGACGGGGATAAAGAACTTGGGCTTGACCAGGGCGTGGATGATCTTGAGCTCCTCCTGGCAGGCGTGGCCCGACACATGGAGGGGCCCGCTGCGCTCGTTGATGACCTCGGCGTCCTTGCGGTAGAGCTCGTTGATGACGCTGCCGATGGCGTTCTCATTGCCCGGGATGGCGGAGGCCGAGAGGATCACCCGGTCCCCGGCGCGGATCTCCACCTGCTTGTGGGTATTGAAGGCCATGCGGGTGAGGGCGGACATGGTCTCGCCCTGGCTTCCGGTGGTGATGATGCACACCTTATTATCAGGCAGGCTCTTGATGTGGTTGACGTCCACCAGGACGCCGTCCGGGATCTTCATATATCCCAGCTCCACCGACACCTTCATGGCGTTCTCCATGCTCCGTCCGGTCACGGCCACCTTGCGCCCATACTTGGCCGCCACCGAGATCACCTGCTGGAGCCGGTCCACATTGGAGGCAAAGGTGGTGACGATGATGCGGTTATCGCATCCCCGGAACAGCGCGTCAAAGGACTCGCCCACGCTCCGCTCGCTCTTGGTAAAGCCGGGGCGCTCCACATTGGTGGAGTCGGCCAGCAGGGCCAAAACGCCCTTCTTCCCCAGCTCGCCCAGGCGGGCCAGATCGGTCATACCGCCCTGGATGGGGGTGGTGTCGATCTTGAAGTCGCCCGTGTGGACCACCGTGCCCACCGGCGTCTTGATGGCAAAGGCCACCGCGTCGGCAATGGAGTGGTTCACATGGATGAACTCCACCGAGAACTTCCCGGCCTTGACCACCTCGCCCGCCTCGCAGGTGATGAGCTTGGTCTTGTCCACCAGGCGGTGCTCCTCCAGCTTGAGCCGCACCAGCCCCGCCGTCATGCGGGTGGCGTAGATGGGCGCGTTGATGCTGCGCAGGAGATAGGGGATGGAACCGATGTGGTCCTCGTGCCCGTGGGTGAGGAAAATACCCCGGATCTTGTCCTGGTTCTTGATGAGATAGGTGAAGTCCGGGATGACCACGTCAATGCCGTACATATCGTCATCCGGGAAACCCATGCCCACATCTACTACAATAATATCCCCGCCGTATTCATATACGGTCAGATTCTTGCCGATCTCATTGAGACCGCCCAGGGAAATAATTTTCAGTTTTTCTGCCATATTGAGATTCAAACACTCCTTTTCGAAATAACACATAATCGAATATCATCTCGTCCGCCGCAGCTCGAAGACACGCGCCGGACGCAAGGACACTTTATTTTGGGCGCACGAAACCAAGGGCGGCCCGCCCCACTCTTTCCGGCCCTGCCTCGCCGAAAAAAGGGGATCGTTTTCTCCGTCCCGGAATCGGATGTAAGCTGTGTCCTGCCTTATTTTCAGTGCGCTCGACGCACATAAAGCCATAAAAAAGGTACCCACATGGGATACGATGGTAGTTATAGTATACCATGCTTTCCCACAAAAGTATACTTCTATTTTCCGCACATCCCGTCGGCACGGTCCCCTTCCCCGTTTTCCGCGGTCTTTCTCCTTTGCAATCGGGGGAAAATATGGTACAATCGACTGCATGAAATAACCGCATGTCTGCGCGGAGAAAGAGGATGTGTTCCCATGCAGGAGATCAAGCCGGGCCGTTACCGCCACTTCAAGGGGATGGAGTATCAGGTGCTCTATACCGCCCGCCACTCGGAGACCATGGAGCCCATGGTGGTCTACCAGGCACTCTATGGGGAGCGCGGCATCTGGGTCCGCCCGGCTGCCATGTGGAGCGAGTGGGTGGAGCGGGACGGCTATGCCGGTCCGCGTTTTCGCCCCATTGAGGAGGAATAAACCGGTGAACATTCAGATTTTCGGCACCTCCAAGTGCTTTGACACCAAGAAGGCCCAGCGCTATTTTAAGGAGCGCCGGGTCAAATTCCAGTTCGTGGACCTGTCCAAATACGGCATCAGCAAGGGCGAGCTGACCAGCGTGAAAAACGCCGTGGGGCTGGAGGCCCTCATCAACGCCAAGCACCCGGACGCGGCCCTGCTCACCTATCTGGCCTACGACGCCGACAAGCTGGAGAAGCTGCTGGAGGATCCCCGGCTGCTGTGCACGCCCATTGTCCGCAACGGGAAGCAGGCCACGGTGGGCTACTGCCCGGACATTTGGAAAACCTGGGAATAACGATTTGGGCCCTGCGCCCCTCCTTCGGAGGGCTGCGCAGGGCCTATTTTTTTACCGGTAGCGCTCCCCCACCTGCTCCAGCTGGCGCCGGTAGGCCTCCACCGCCCAGTCCGGTCCGGTGAGCTCCACCCCCGTGCCCAGGCCGAAGATCCAGCCCAGGAACTGCGGGCTCACCACCACCGGCACGGTGACGGTAAAATGGTCCTCCCCGTCGGGGATCAGGATGCTCTCCGCCCCGAAGCGGTCCAGCACCACACCCACCAGGCTCTTCTCGCACCGCAGGCGGACCTGCCCCTCTCGGCCGCCGAACATACCGAAGTGCTTTTGTCCATAGGCGGCCGCGTCAAAGGCCCGGCCGGTCCCCTCCCCCTCTCTGAACTGGGAGAGAACAGTGAGGCCATCCATCTTGTCCACCCGGTAGTGGCGTATCTCCCCCTTGTCGTGGTCAAATCCGGCCAGGTAGTAGTTCTCGCTGTCCCAGATCAGCCCGTAGGGGGAGACCCGGTAGTGGGCGCCCGCCCGGCGGAAGACCTTCTCCTTGGCCACATTGTACTCAAAGTACCGGAAGGAGACCTGCCGCCCGGTGGAGAGGGCCGTGTGGAGCTGGTCGATGGTATAGTAGACACTCTCGTTCATGGTCTTGGCCCGGCCCGTCACATAGACCTGCCGCTGGAGCTGGCGGGCCTGGTAGACACTGGAGAGCCCCTCCAGCTTGCGGATGAGGGCCCGGCTCTTGTCCGGCGTGATGAACTTACAGGACTGCACTGCGTCCACCAGCAGCTTGAGCTCGGGCAGCTGGAAAAGCCGCTCTCCCACAAACCAGCCTCCGCCCCGTCCCCGGCGCTGGTGGATGTCCAGTCCAAAGCGGGACAGGGTCTCCATATCGTCATAGAGGCTCTTCCGCTCGGCGGTGATCCCCCGTTCCGCCAGCGCAGCGCGCAGCTCCTCGGTGGTCAGGGGATGCTCCTCATCGGAGCGCTCCAGCAGCAGGGCCTGGAGGGTGAGCAGCTTCAGCTTCTGGTTGAAATGTCTGGCCATGGCGGGCACCTCATCCTTCTTTTGGGATTCTTTCATTTTAAGTATACCTTCTTTTTCCGGTTTGGGAAAGGGCTCTCCGCGCCTTTACGCAGTGCCGCTTTCCCTCGATAAAGTGAGAAAATATACAGTTCTTTTCCCGCTTTCCCCCTTTTTCCCTCTCAGATGTCTCCATTTTCCGTTTTGAAATATTTTCATTCCGATATTGCAATCTGCCCAAATGTCTCTTCTGACCCGCCCGCTTCTTTTCCCTTTTTTCACCGTTCCACTTTACAAATATCAGAATTTATGCTAGCATTTCAGTAATTATAAAATTCTCTGCCCGCAATTCAAAAATGCAACTTTACACAATTTTAATTTCATTTTATTCGATTATCTGATCGGGAATGGAGGCATTTCGCTATGATCATTCGGGATATCCAGGTGGGAGAGATCTCCCTCCCGCTGGCCCGTCCGTTTAAAACCGCCCTGCGCACAGTAGAGCATGTGGACGATATCGTGGTCCGCGTGGTGGCCGACACCGGCGAGGTGGGCTACGGTGAGGCTCCTCCCACCGCGGTCATCACCGGAGACACCAAGGGCTCGGTGGCCTGCGCCATCCGGGAGTTCATCCGCCCCAACCTCATCGGCATGGATGTGGAGGACCTGGACGGTATCATGAAGCGCCTTCACGGCTGCATCCTGAAAAACACCTCCGCCAAGGCGGCGGTGGATATGGCCATCTACGATCTGTGGGCCAAGCGCTGGGGCGCTCCCCTCTATAAACTTCTGGGCGGGGCCAGGACCTCCTTCCGCACCGACATCACCATTTCGGTCAACCCCATTGACGAGATGGTGGCCGACGCGCTGGACGCCGTGTCCCGCGGCTATGACATTCTGAAGATCAAGGTAGGAAAAGACGGCACCGGCGATGTGGAGCGCATCGCCGCCATCCGGGAGGCGGTGGGGCCCGATGTACAGCTCCGGGTGGACGCCAACCAGGGCTGGACCCCCAAGCAGTCGGTGGCCATCATCTCCGCCATGGAGGACCGGAATCTGAACATCGAACTGGTGGAACAGCCGGTGAAAGCCCACGACATCGCCGGGATGCAGTTTGTCACCAGCCGGGTCTATACCCCCATCCTGGCGGACGAAAGTGTGTTCTCTCCCGCCGACGCCATCGATATCATACAGAAGGGGGCCGCCGACCTCATCAACATCAAGCTGATGAAAACCGGCGGCATCCACCAGGCCCTCAAGATCTGCGATGTGGCAGAGCTCTACGGCGTGGAGTGTATGATCGGCTGTATGCTGGAGTCCAAGCTCTCGGTCTCGGCCGCCGCCCATCTCTGCTGCGGCCGGAGCGTCATCACCAAGGCCGATCTGGACGGCCCCTCCCTGTGCTCGGTGGACCCCTTTACCGGCGGTCCCGTCTTTGAAGAGGCGCTGGTCACCATGTCGGAAGCGCCCGGCGTGGGACTCTCCGCCATTCCCTGCGAGCACTGGAGCTGACCGCGGACCTCCGGGTCCGCCCAAACCCCATATCTTCAAGGGTCCAAGGATTTCCTTCCCTTGTCGATATACGGTTCCTCTCCGGGACCGATCTTGAAAGGAAAGAAGGAGACGCGCGTGAAATGAGTGAAAAAACTGCTTGCTCTGACCCTGGCCCTGTCCATGACCGCTGGTCTCGCAGCCTGCGGCGGCGGCGACGAGGGCGGCTCCACCGGCGGCGAGTCCGTCTACCGGGAGCTCTACTCCAGCGAGGTAGAGACCCTCAACTACCTCTATACCTCTTTTACCAACGACTACCGCATGTGTGCCAATATGGTGGACTGTCTGGTGGAATACGATCCCTACGGTGTGATGAAGCCCGCTCTGGCCGAGAGTTGGGAGCACAATGAGGACTATACCGAGTGGACCTTTAAGATCCGCCAGGGCGTCAAGTGGGTCAACGCCCAGGGCGAGGAGGTGGCCGACGTCACCGCCAACGACTGGGTCTCCGCGGCCAAGTGGGTCAACGACGCCGCCAACAACTCCTCCAACCAGTACATGTACAACGGCATCGTCAAGAACGCCCAGGAGTACTTCAACTACACCGCCTATCTGCTGGAGAGCGAGAACGGCACCAAGACCACCGACGCTGACGGCAACCCTATCGAGCCCGTGCCCGAGGTGAGCTTTGACGACGTGGGCGTCAAGGCGGTGGACGACTATACTCTGGTCTACACCATGGCCTCTCCCTGCACCTACTTCCCCTCCGTGCTGTCCTACACCACCTATATGCCGGTGTACGGCCCCTTCCTGGAGGAGCAGGGCGAGATGTTCGGCGTGGACAATCAGTCCGTGCTCTACAACGGCGCCTACATCATGTCCGAGTTTGAGCCCCAGAACCACCGCACCCTGGTGAAGAACCCCACCTACTGGGACAAGGACAACGTCTTTATCGACAAGCTGGAGTTCCGCTACAATGCCTCCGCCACCACCCTGGGCCCCGAGTCCTTCCTGCGCGGCGAGGTGGACTATGCCGAACTGGACGCCTCCCTGCTCTCGGCCTGGCAGAGCGATCCTGAGAAGCAGAATCAGCTCTCGGCCAGCCGTCCCAGCGTGGCCTTCTCCTATTTCTTCTGCTTCAACTTTGAGCCCCGCTTCGACGAGTCCCTGGACCCCGACAACTGGACGCTGGCAGTGAACAATGAGAACTTCCGTCAGTCCATCTTCCATGCGCTGGACCGGGTCAACGCTCTGGAAGTGGTGGAGCCCAATACCCCGGAAAACCTGCTCAACAACACCATCACCCCCGCCACCTTCACCGAGGCCGCCGGTCTGGATTACACCCAGTATCCCGCGCTGAAGGCCATCTCGGACGGCGACAGCTTTGACGAGGCCACCGCGCTGGACTACAAGGCCAAGGCCATGGAGGAGCTCACCGCCGCCGGCGCCAGCTTCCCCATCCAGATGTACATGCGCTATAACCCCGCCACCACCAACTGGGATAAGGAGTGCCAGGTCATCGAGCAGCAGCTGGAAGGCCTGCTGGGCACCGATTACATCGACGTGGTGGTCGAGGCCGGTCCCTCCACCAACTTCCTCTCCATGGTCCGCCGCACCGGCGACTACGGCTTCATGAAGTGCAACTGGGGCGCCGACTACGCCGACCCCCAGACCTGGACCGATCCCTTCAAGTCTCAGGACAACTCCTACAACTTTATGGCCCAGGATCCCAACCTGGAGATCGGCCAGAAGCCCTGCACCAACAAGTCCCCCGAGACCCAGGCTCTGATGGAGGAGTACTACGCCCTCATCGACGCGGCCAAGGCCATCACCAACGATGACGAGGCCCGCTACACCGCCTTTGCCGAGGCCGAGGCCTTCCTCATCGAGCACGCCATCGTCGTTCCCTTCTCCATCTCCAGCTCCGGCTATGTGGCCACCCGCCTCAACGTGTTTGAGGCCCAGTATGCCCCCTACGGCATGGCCCTCCAGAGCTTCAAGTTCCAGAAGCTGCGGGAGGAGCCCATGGGCCTGGAGGAGTTCAACTCCCTCTATGACCAGTGGCTCAAGGACCGCACCGCTGCCATTGCCGCCGCGGACGCCGAGTAATCTCTCTGCGGGCGCCCCGGACCGTGAGTCCGGGGCGCCCCTTCTCCCGGTCTGCCACAGCCGCCCTATATGACGGCCCCAGGTCCTGTGTGGGACCGTGATATACCCCGGCCGTGTCTCCCCATTTTCCTCTCAAGGAGGTCTCGTCTCATGGCGAAATACATATTCAAACGCCTGCTGCGCTCCCTGCTGACCCTGTTTATCATCGTGACCATCGTCTTTTCTCTGCTGCGCCTGATGCCCATTGAGGGCTACTTCCAGAACTTTGAGAAGATGAGCGCCGTCCAGGTGGAACTGGGCCTCAAGGAGCTGGGTCTGGACAAGCCACTCCCCGCTCAGCTGCTGGATTTTTACAGTGATCTGCTCCACGGCGATCTGGGCGTGTCCAACAAGTACCGCCGCAATGTGCCGGTCACCAAGATCATCGCCGAGAAGGTGCCGGTCTCCATGGCCATCGGCCTGACCTCCCTGGGCATCGCCCTGGCAGTGGGTCTGCCCATGGGCATCCTCATGGCCCGCTCCACCCGCACCAAGCACAAGATCGGCGACAAGCTGGGCACCGCCTTCATCGTTCTGATCCAGGCCGTTCCCGCCGCTGTCTACTACCTGGTCATCCAATTCTACGGCACAAAATATCTGGATCTGCCCATGCAGATCAGCAGTGGGCGGCCCGTCACCTACATCCTCCCCATCCTCTCTCTGGCCCTGGGCAACATCGCCTACTACGCCATGTGGCTGCGGCGGTATATGGTGGATGAGTCCAACAAGGACTATGTGAAGCTGGCCCGGGCCAAGGGCGTGCCCGCCTCGGCCATCTCCCGCAAGCACGTGTTCCGAAACGCCTTTGTGCCCCTGGTCCAGTTCATCCCCACCTCGGTGATCCTGACTCTGATGGGCTCCCTCTATGTGGAGAGCCTCTACTCCATCCCCGGCATGGGCGGCCTGCTGGTCAACGTCATCCAGCGGCAGGACAACACCGTGGTCCAGGGCCTGGTGCTCTTCTATGCCGCCATCAGCATCCTGGGCCTGCTGGTGGGCGACATCCTCATGGCGATCGTGGATCCCCGCATTACCTTTGGCAAGAAAGAAGGTGGCCGCTGATGCCCTCGTTCCGCTTCAAAGACCACAAGACCCAGCAGCTCAGCCAGAGCGTGGGAGAGGTCCTCTCCCGGAATTATTCCGAGAGCGAATTTTTCGAGTTTGCCCCCTATGATCCCACCGCCGGCGAGCGGGGCGGCTATTCCAACTACTCCTACTGGGGCTCCACCCTGCGCTCCTTCGCCCAGAACAAGGTGGCCATGTTCTTTCTCATCCTGATGGTGGGTATCCTGGCCTTTACCGTGGTGGAACCCATGCTCCCCTATGCCCCCGAGGCCAACACCATCTACAAGGGCGCCACCAACCTGGCCCCCTGCAAGGAATACTGGTTCGGCACTAATTCCATCGGACAGGACCTGTGGAGCCAGATCTGGTCCGGCGTGCGCACCTCCCTGCTCATCGGCCTGGCCGTGGCCTGTGTGGAGGCAGTTCTGGGCGTGATCATGGGAGTGCTGTGGGGCTATGTCCGCAAGCTGGACTTCCTCTTCACCGAGATCTACAACATCTTCGATAACGTCCCCCAGACCCTGGTGGTCATCATCATCTCCTACATCCTGCGCCCCGGCGTGAGCACCATGATCTTCGCCATGTGCCTCACCTCCTGGCTCCAGACCGCCCGGCTGGTGCGCAATCAGGTGCTCATCATCCGGGACCGGGACTACAACCTGGCCTCCCGCTGCCTGGGCACCACCACCTGGCGCATCATGGTCAAGAACCTGCTGCCCTATCTGGTGTCCATCCTCACCCTGCGCATGGCCCTGGCCATCCCCGCCGCCATCGGCAACGAGGTCTTTATCACCTACATCGGCCTGGGCGTGCCCCTGGAGATCCCCACCCTGGGCAACCTCATCAAGGCCGGACAGACCGTGATGATGGAGTCCACCCTGAGCTATCAGCTCTTCTTCCCCGTCATCATCCTGTCCATCATCACCATCTCGTTCTACATCGTGGGCAACTCCTTCGCGGATGCCGCCGATCCCAAGAATCACGTCAAGTAAGGAGGACATATCATGGAAACCGAGACCATTCTGTCCGTCCGGGACCTGGACGTGAAATTCACCCTGCGGGGCCAGGTGCTCCACGCTATCCGGGGGATCTCTCTGGACGTCCACCGGGGTGAGAGCCTGGCCATCGTGGGCGAGTCGGGCTCCGGCAAGAGCGTATTTACCAAGACCTTTATGGGCCTTCTGGACTCCAACGGCTCGGTCACGGCCGGGGAGATCCGCTACAACGGCCAGGACCTGGCCGGGTACACCACCGACCAGCAGTGGCGCACCATCCGCGGCCGGGAGATCGCCATGGTCATGCAGGACCCCATGACCTCCCTCAACCCGCTCAAGACCATTGGCGACCAGATCGAGGAGGCCATCGTCCTCCACCAGGGCCTCAAGGGAGCCGAGGCACATGCCCAGGTCCTCAAGGTACTGGAGGAGGTGGGCATCGACCAGCCCGAGCGCCGCTCCAAGCAGTATCCCCACGAGTTCTCCGGCGGCATGCGCCAGCGGGTGGTCATCGCCATCGCCGTGGCCTGCCGGCCCAAGATCCTCATCTGCGACGAGCCCACCACTGCTCTGGATGTGACCATCCAGGCCCAGATCCTCCAGCTCATCAAGGATCTCCAGAAGAAATACGACCTCACCACCATCTACATCACCCACGATCTGGGCGTGGTGGCCAATGTGGCCGACCGCATCGCCGTCATGTACGCCGGGGATATCGTGGAGATCGGCACCTGTGAGGAGGTCTTTTACGACCCCAAGCACCCCTACACCTGGGCGCTGCTCTCCTCCCTGCCCCAGCTGGGCGTGAAGGGCGAGGAGCTCTACTCCATCAAGGGCACGCCCCCCAACCTCTTCCTGGAGGTCAAGGGGGACGCCTTCGCCCCTCGCAATCCCCACGCCCTCAAGATCGACTTTGTGGAGCGTCCCCCCTACTTTGAGGTGAGCCCCACCCACAAGGCCCGCACCTGGCTCCTGGACCCCAGGGCCCCCAAGGTGGAGCCGCCGGAACACATCAAGCATCTTCGGGAACAGGGGGTGAACCGCCATGTCTGAGCAGCGCAAGAAACTGCTGGAGGTCCAGGATCTCCAGGTCACCTTCGGCACACACCGCCATCCCTTTCACGCGGTGAAGGGAGTCTCCTTTGACATCTATGAGGGTGAGACCTTCGGCCTGGTGGGCGAGTCCGGCTCGGGCAAGACCACCATCGGCCGGGCCATCATCCGCATCAATCCGGTCTCCGGGGGCCAGGTCCTCTACCGGGGAGAGCGCATCAGCGGCCGCATCAGCCGGGAGCTGGACCGGAAGGTCACCCGGCAGATCCAGATGATCTTCCAGGACCCCATGGCCTCCCTCAATGAGCGGGCCAAGGTGGACTATATCGTCTCCGAGGGCCTGTACGGCCGCCACATCGGCGAGGCCGAGCGGCAGGAGAAGGTAGCCAAGGCCCTGGCCGACGTGGGTCTGCTGCCGGAGTTTGCCAGCCGCTTCCCCCATGAGTTCTCCGGCGGCCAGCGCCAGCGCATCGGCATTGCCCGCTCCCTCATCATGGACCCCGACTTCATCATCGCGGATGAGCCCATCTCCGCCCTGGATGTGTCCATCCGGGCCCAGGTCCTCAACCTGATGAGCCAGCTCCAGAAGGAGCGCGGCCTCACCTATCTCTTCATCGCCCACGACCTGAGCGTGGTGCGCTTCATCTGCGACCGCATCGCCGTCATCCACAAGGGCCGTCTGGTGGAGCTGGCCGAAAGCGAGGAGCTCTTCGCCCATCCCCTCCACCCCTACACCCGGGCGCTTCTCTCGGCCATCCCCCTGCCCGACCCCATCGCCGAGAAGAAAAAGAAGCTGCTGGTCTACGACCCGTCCATCCATCACTACGACCAGGAGACTCCCCTCTGGCAGGAGATCTCCCCCGGCCACTTCCTCCTGGCCAGTGAGCGGGAGGCGGCGGAGTGGCAGCGCGAACCTTCCCGTTGACAAGTACATTCTGACTGCCGATAATAGAGAGGCGGGAGAGGACCATTCCCGGTGCTCTCCCGCCTTTTTGTCCACACATTTTTGTTTCTGGTGGTGTTACCATGATTACCCCAAAACCGCTCTTCCCCGGCGCCCGGGTGGCCCTGGTGGGGGCCTCCTCCGCCGTTCCGGCCCAGCGGCTCCCGCTGGCTGTGCAGGCCGTCCGGGACCTGGGTCTCTCCCCCGTCGTGTTCCCCTCCTGTCAGGAGGAAAACCGCCACGGCTATCTGGCTGCCAGCGACCGCCAGCGCTCTGCCGACCTGAACGCCGCCTTTGCGGATGACTCCATCCACGGCATCCTCTGCATCCGGGGCGGCTACGGCGCCCACCGGCTCCTCCCTCTGCTGGACTGGGATACCATCCGCGCCCACCCCAAGTATTTCTCCGGATACAGCGACGTCACCGCCCTCCACACTGCCCTCAATCAGGACTGCGGCCTGGTGACCTACCACACCATCATGCCCGGCACCGAGTACTATCAGCCGGTGGACGACTACTCCATGGACTATCTGCGCCGCGCCCTCTTCGGAACCCTCGCCGGTCCCCTCCCCATCCACCCGGACCACCCGCTGGAGCCCCTCTCCGGCGGACGGGCCACGGGTGTGCTCTGCGGGGGCAACCTCTCCCTGCTGGCCGCCTCCCTGGGTACCCCCTGGGAGATCGACACCCGGAATAAAATTCTCTTCCTGGAGGACATCGGAGAGCATATCTACCGCATCGACGGCATGCTCACCCAGCTGCGCAACGCGGGAAAGTTCCGGGACTGCGCCGGGGTCCTCCTGGGGGACTGGACCGACTGCACCCCGGAGGATCCAGAGCGCACCCTCACCCTCCACCAGCTCTTTGAGGAGCTCATCCTCCCCGCCGGGGTGCCTGTCATCGCCAACCTGCCCTGCGGGCACTCCCTCCCCTCCATGGCCCTTCCGCTGGGGGCCGTCCTCACCATGGACGCCGACTCCCCCGCGCTGGAACTCTGCTGAACTGAAAGGAGCGCTTTCTATGAAAAAGACCGAACTGGACGCCTGGCTCCGGGAACAGATCGACGCCTTTCCCGGCAAGGTCTCCCTCCTCATGACCGACCTCATCAACGGCAAGCACTACCACTCCTTTGACCCCGACACCCAGGTGGTGTCCGCCTCCACCATCAAGGTTCCCATCCTGCTCTACGCGCTGGAGCAGGTGCGGCAGAAACGCCTCTCCCTGGAGCAGGCCGTTCCCGTTCCGGCGGAGTCCATCCTCCCGGACACGGAGGTTTTTGAGCTGGGCCTGCCCGAGTATTCCCTGTGGGAGCTGCTCTACTGGATGATCGTGGAGAGCGACAACACCGCCACTAACTTGGTGCTGGACCTCCTGAACTGGGATGAAATGAATGCCTACTTCAAGGACACCCTGGGCCTCAAGCACACGGTCTGTCAGCGCAAGATGCTGGACTGGGACGCCGTGGCCGCCGGGAAAAACAACTACACCTCGGCCGCCGACCAGGAGCGTATCTATTGGGCCCTCTACCGGGGCACCATCCTCACCCACGACCTCCAGGAGAAGGCTCTGGACATGCTCCGCCGCCAGCGGTGCAACGACTCCTTCCTGCGCTACATCCCCCAGCCGGTGGTGGTGGCCCACAAGACCGGCGGTCTAGACCATGTGAACCACGACGCCGGCATCTTCGAGCTCTTCAGCCACCCCTTCTATCTGGGTATCTTCACCTGGGACGGTCCCGCTCTGGACGGCCAGCCCGATCAGAAGCGCTTCATCGGAAAACTGGCCAAGCAGATCTACGAGATCTACGGATAAACTTTTTGTTGCGTGTTTTAGATGCATATATAAAGGCAAAAGGGGCTTTTGATATGGCAATTAGAAAAGTAGACTTTTTTTGCGGTGCATTTTTATCCTATTTGATTACAAATCGAGTTGAACCAACTCTATTTGAAGCCGGAGAAAAAAGCAAAATGCTTCGCTTTACCATCGCGCAGCATGATTATAAAGTATTTTTAAAATACTCAGCCACTCCAAAGGAATCTATAAAATCAAAAAAAGAAAACACAAAATGGGATGTAATTTTTACAAGTAAAGAGATGGACCTTCTTAAAGATTATCCTGAAGAGGGCAGAAAAAATGTTGTAGTGCTTGTATGCACAGACCCCAAAATGAAAAATACTTCTTTTGTTGCATTAGATTATAATGATGCTAAAGCTTGCCTAGGCGACGACTCTATAAATAAGCAACGAAGAATTTCTATTTCGCATATAAAAAATAGTCCTAAAATTAGTGTCTACGGTACAGCAATTAGCGATAAAAAAGCCTTTCAATATGATTTTAATTGTGACAAATATTTTGGTTTTATAGAAAAAATATAATTTAAAACTGATTTCATTACCATCTGAAATGAGGTGTGCCTATGAAAGCACTTGTCAATTCCCCCATCTGTCCCCTGAAGTCCCGTCCCCATATGCAGAGCGAGCTGGCCGATGAGGTCCTCTACGGCTCCACCGTGGAGATTCTGGAGGACACCTGTGCGGGCTGGTACCGCATCCGCACCCCCTACCGCTATGAGGGCTATGCCCCCGCGGAGGGACTGCTCTTCGGCGAGCACAACGTGGCCCGGTGGGAGGCCCTGCCCAAGCAGATCGTCCGCAAGGGCGTCTGTGACGTACTCTCCGCCCCCATGGTGGAGGGCTGGTGTGTGGAGACCCTGACCCGGGGCGCCCTGGTGGCCGTCAAGGGGACCCCCGACGAGCGGGGCTGGCAGCGGGTCTCCCTGTGTGACGGCCGGGAGGGCTTCACCAAGACCAGCTTCCTGGCCCCCTATCACACCGCTCCCGCCTTCGCGGAGGAGGACGCCCTCCGCGCCGCCTTTGTGGAGACCGCGATGACCTATCTGGGCACCCACTACCGCTGGGGCGGAAAGACCCCTCTGGGCATCGACTGCTCGGGCCTGACCTCCATGAGCTATCTCCTCAACGGCGTGACCATCTACCGGGACGCCCACATCAAGGAGGGCTTCCCCCTCCACGAAATCCCCCGTTCGGACATCCGGCCCGGCGACCTGCTCTTCTTCCCCGGCCATGTGGCCCTCTATCTGGGCGAGGGCAAATACATCCACTCCACCGCCCGCAACGGCAGCGACGGCGTGGTCATCAACAGCCTCAACCCGGGCGACCCCGACTATCGGGAGGACCTGGACAAGGGCATGACAGCAGCTGGTAGTATTTTCTAATCAAATCCCATTGCCCTTCTCCCCGCGGACCGTGATACCGATTGTATCGCGGTCCGCGGTTCTTGTTTGAATTTGGTACTTTCCCTTTGGGTCGTTTGCTCTTATAATGGTAGGTGCAAACCATCCCCCGGAAGAGCCCGCAGAGCAAGCTCTGTCTTCCGTCGGGATGCGAAGGAGGTTTATTATGAAGGTGCTCATCATCGGCGGTGTCGCCGCCGGAACCAAGGCCGCGGCCAAGCTCAAACGCATGGACCGCGGGATGCAGGTCACACTTATCACCAAGGACCAGGACATCTCCTATGCGGGATGCGGCCTGCCCTATTATGTCGGCGGTCTCATCGATACCCGGGAGGAGCTGATCGTCAACACCCCCGCCAAATTCGCCGGTCTCACCGGCGTGGAGGTCCTCACCGGCCGGGAGGCGGTAAAGCTGGACAGCACCGCCAAGACGGTGACTGCCCGCAATCACGCCACCGGCGAGGAGGAGCACTACACCTATGACGCCTGTATCCTGGCCACCGGCGCCTCTCCCATCGTTCCTCCCCTGCCCGGCATGGACCTGGAGGGTGTGTTCAAACTGCGCACCCCGGACGACGCCATCGGCCTGCGGGACTATGTGAAGTCCACCCAGGCCCGCCGGGCCGTGGTGGTGGGCGGCGGCTTCATCGGACTGGAGGCGGCGGAGAATCTCCAGGCCCAGGGTCTGACCGTCACGGTGGTGGATCTGGCCTCCCAGATCATGCCCAATATCTTTGATCCCGAGATGGCTGAGTACGTCAAGCGCCACCTCCAGAGCAAGGGCATCCGGGTCCTCACCGGCAATCCCCTGGAGGCCATTCTGGGCTCCGGCCGGGTGGACGCCGTCAAGACCGGCATGGGGACCCTCTCGGCCGATGTGGTGGTCCTCTCCATCGGCATCAAGCCCAACACTGCCTTCCTGGCGGACAGCGGCATCGAGCTCTTCAAGGGCACCGTGGTGGTGGACGAGCACCTGCGTACCAACCTCCCCGACGTCTATGCCGCCGGCGACTGCGCCCTGGTGAAAAACCGCCTGACCGGCGCCCCCCAGTGGTCCGCCATGGGCTCCTCGGCCAACTACGAGGGCCGCACCCTGGCCCAGCTGCTGGGCGGGGCGGAGGTCCGCTATCCCGGCGCGCTGGGCACCGGTGTGGTCAAGCTCCCCGGTCTCAACGCTGGACGTACCGGTCTCACCGAGGCGGCCGCCAAAGCGGCGGGCTACGACGTGGAGACCGCCCTGTGCGTGGTGGATGACAAGGCCCACTACTATCCCGGCGCCGGTTCCTTCATCGTCAAGCTTCTGGCCGACCGTCCCACCCACAAGCTCCTGGGTATCCAGGTCCTGGGCCCCGGCGCCGTGGACAAGATGGTGGACATCGCCGTCACTGGTCTCTCCATGGGGGCCAAGCTGGAGGACTTCTCCAATCTGGACTATGCCTATGCCCCGCCCTTCTCCACCGCCATCCATCCCTTTGTGCAGGCGGCGTATATCCTGCTCAACAAGCTCTCCGGCGCGTTGGAGAGCTTTACCCCCGCCCAGTACGCCGCGGGAGAGGCCAAGGACTACACCGTGCTGGACGTGGGCCTTCAGCCCAGCATCCAGGGCGCGGTGCGCATCGACCTGGCCAGCGTCAACGGCCCGCTGGAGGGCCTGGACAAGGACGCCAAGCTGCTCCTGGTCTGCGCCAAGGGCAAGCGCGGCTATTTCCTCCAGAACCGCCTGAAATACTTCGGCTATACCAACACCCGGGTACTGGAGGGCGGCACCACCTTCAATCAGGTCCGGGTCGCGGGCGTGGCCGCCTCGGTCACCCCCGAGCAGATCACCGCAGTGAAGGCGCTGGGCTTCCTCTTCGATAAGCGCACCCCCGACAAGTTCAACGGCCGCGTCATCACCCGCAACGGCAAGATCACCGCCGAGGAGCAGAAGGTCATCGCCGAGGCCGCCGAGCGCTTCGGCTCCGGCGAGGTCACCATGACCACCCGCCTCACCCTGGAGATCCAGGGCGTGCCCTTCGAGAACATCGAGCCCATGCGGGAATTCCTGGCCCAGCACGGGCTGGAGACCGGCGGAACCGGCTCCCAGGTGCGCCCGGTGGTCTCCTGTAAGGGTACCACCTGCCAGTACGGCCTCATCGACACCTTCGATCTCTCCCAGGAGATCCACGAGAAGTTCTACGAGGGCTACCACGGTATCAAGCTCCCCCACAAGTTCAAGATCGCCGTGGGCGGCTGCCCCAACAACTGCGTCAAGCCCGACCTGAACGATCTGGGCGTGGTAGGCCAGCGGGTACCCCAGGTGGAGCTGGACAAGTGCCGCGGCTGTAAGGTCTGCCAGGTGGAGCAGGTCTGTCCCATCCATGTGGCCAAGGTCGTGGACGGCAAGGTGGTCATCGACCCGAACATCTGCAACCACTGCGGCCGCTGCGTGGGCAAGTGCCCCTTCCACGCGGTGGATCAGTCCACCAACGGCTACCGGATCTACATCGGCGGCCGCTGGGGCAAGAAGGTGGCCCAGGGTCTCGCCCTGGAGAAGGTCTTTACCAGCCGGGAGGAGGTCCTCGCCACCATCGAGAAGGCCATCCTCCTCTTCCGCGAGCAGGGCATTACCGGTGAGCGCTTCGCCGACACCGTGGCCCGTCTGGGCTTTGAGAACGTGCAGGAGCAGCTGCTCAAGGACGACCTTCTCTCCCGCAAGGAGGAGAATCTGGCCGCCCAGAAGCACCTCAAGGGCGGCGCCACCTGCTGATCCCCTTCTCTTTTCTATGTAAAAAGCAAAAAGCCGTCCCGGTCCAAATGGACCGGGACGGCTTTTCTTATGGTATGTTCTTACTTGTCAAAGATGGGGTTGACGCCCACCTTCTTGCGGTTCTCGTACTGGTAGAAGCCCATGCCGGACTTCTGGCCCAGGTAGCCCGCGGCCACCATCTTGCGCAGCAGGTGAGCGGGACGGTACTTGGTGTCGCCCAGGTCGTTGTAGAAGGTCTCCATAACCTCCAGCAGGATGTCCAGGCCCACCATGTCGGCCAGCTCCAGGGGACCCATGGGGTGGTTACAACCCATCTTCATGCCCTCGTCGGTGTCGGCCACGGTGCCGATGTCCTCGTCCAGGATCTCAACGGCCTCGTTGAGCATGGGCAGCAGCATGCGGTTGACGATGAAGCCGGGCTTGTCCTTGGCCAGGATCATGGTCTTGCCCATCTTCTTGCCCACTTCCATGGCGGCGTCAATGGCCTCCTGGGAGGTGCGCAGGCCATGCACCACCTCCAGCAGACGCATCACAGGTACGGGGGAGAAGAAGTGCATGCCCACCACCTGCTCGGCACGGCTGGTGGCCGCAGCCAGGCTGGTCAAAGAGATGGAGGAAGTGTTGGAAGCGAAGATGGTATCCTTGGGGCAGATCTTGTCCAGCTCCTCAAAGATGGCGCGCTTGGCGTTGAGGTCCTCAAAAATGGCCTCGATGACCAGGTCGGCATTGGCGGCCGTGTGGATGCTGGAAGAGGTCGTGAGCAGAGCCAGCGCGGCCTCCTTCTGCTCTTCGGTCATACGGCCCTTGCTCACCAGGCGGTCCATGTTCTTGCCAATGTTGGTCTTGGCCCGCTCCAGAGCGGCCTCGCTCTGGTCATGGATGGTCACGTTGTATCCGCTCTGGATAGCGGTCTGGGCGATACCGCTGCCCATAAAGCCAGCGCCTACTACAAAGATATTCTTGATTTCCATAATGTCTCTCCATTCTCTGTTTATTTTCCGTTGTCCGGAATATAATTCCGTTTATTCCCTACAAAAAAAGAACAGATATTAACTGGTAGCAGTATTATACCACACCTCACTTCTGCCTGTCCAGCCTAAAAACCGTCAATTTTTGCACAAAAAACGGGCGCAGCCGTATTTCTCCTGAAAAAACAGCTGCGCCCATCTTCTTTCTTCCCGATCTATTTCGGCTCCTTGTCCCGCACAAAAATATGCTTGACGTGGGGCAGATTGGTAGAGCGGACGTCGATTTCAAAGCGGTCCATGGCCTTGACCAGCTTGGTCAGCTTGGAAAACCCGAAGTTACGGGGGTCAAAATCGGGCTGTTTCTTGACCAGAAGATTGCCCAGATCCCCCATAAAGGCGTATCCGTCCTCGTCGGCGATGTCCTCCACCGAGTCGGCCAGCAGGGCCTCCACTTCCGGCGGGATGCGGTTGGCCGGCTCGCTCCCCTCCGCCGAAGCGGGGACTGGCGCGGGTTTCGGCTCCGGCTCCACGGGCTTGGCGGGTTCCGCCTTCTTCTTGCCCCGTCTGGAGGTGCTCTTGCCGCTCTCAGTCCGGGCAGACTCGGAGGCCTTGGCCTGTTCGGCCTTCTCCCGCTCCTTCCTTTCCTTCTCCAGCCGGGCCTGCTCCGCCTTCTCCTCCTCGGCGGCCTGGCGGGCAGCCTCCTTCGCGGCGGCCCGGGCCCGGTCGCCCGCCGCCCGGATGACCTCGATGTAGACGAATTTATCGCAGGCCACGATGAAGGGGCCGGGCGTCTTCCGCTCCCCCATGCCGTAGACCTTCATCCCGGCCTCCCGCAGACGGGTGGCCAGACGGGTAAAATCGCTGTCGCTGGACACCAGCACAAATCCATCCACCCGGCCGGAGTAGAGGATATCCATGGCATCGATGATCATGGCCGAGTCGGTGGCGTTCTTTCCGGTGGTATAGGCGTACTGCTGGATGGGGGTGATGGCATTTTCCAGCAGCAGCGGCTTCCAGGTGGACATGTTGGGGGAGGTCCAGTCCCCGTAGATCCGTTTGATGGTGGGGGTTCCGTAGACCGCCACCTCGGCCATCACGTCCTTGATGGCCGTGCGAGGGGCATTATCCGCGTCGATGAGGACGGCCAGACGCAGTTCTCCCGCCCCCATCAGTCGCTCAGGACGAAGTGGAAGAAGCGGAGCATCTCATACCAGTCGTCCGAGGCAAAGGAGACGTTCTTCTCATCCTCCAGGGAGGCACCGGGATAGAAGTGCTTGGAATAGGCACGCTTGTGCTCCCGGAAACGGATCTTGGCCTCAAAATGCTCCGGCATGGGCACGGGGCATTTTTTCGCGTTCTTGACGGCCTTTTTGACGCCCTCCCGGATGGCCCGGACCGCCGCGTCCGGATGCATGGACACCACTGCGCCGCCGATGCCCTCGTTGACCGCCACGGTGGTGATCTCCGGAATGAGCTCCTGGGCGAAGTCGCACAGGGCCTTGTCCCCGCAGAGGAAGGGCACGGGTACGCCGTAGTAGCCCGCCGTATAGGCGTTCATCAGAAACTCACTCATGCGCACGCCGTTGAGGGTCACAAATTCGTTCTGGAGGTTCATGGTGTGGGAGAGGGGATTCCCACCGCAGGCGGCCCAGGCGTGGTACCCCGTAAAGAGCACCGCGTCAAAGCTGCCCCGGTCCAGGCCGCTCATCATGCTCAGCAGATCCCCGCTCCAGCCCCGCATGATGCGCACCCGCTCGGGGAGCTGGGAGGGATCGATGTTGCGGGCCGAGTCGTGGGCGTCCCGCACAAAGATCTCGTCTGCGCCTCCGGCCACGGCTCCCTCGCAGGCCGCACGGACCTCCATGGTCATCTGCTTGCGGAAATAGTTATAGTCATAGGGGGTGCTGCGCTCGGTCTCGCTCCAGTCCGTAATGCCGCAGGTACCCTCGATATCGGCGCTGATAAATACGTTCATGGGAATTCCTCCTTCGTTCCATTTCACGGCCGGCCTCTACGGGATCTCTTACCGGCCTATCAACCCATTTTACCGCCTTCTAAGTGGTCAGATACCCATCTTCTTGTAATATTTATACAAGGAGACAGGCCGGGCTTTTCTCTTATTCTACCGTACTTTTCATCACATTTCCAGCCTAAGTTCCAAGGCTTTTTTTCGGACTGGTCCGTCTTGTAAAATTGACAAAAATCAACCGAATATTTCTGTTTATTTCGCTTCTTGAAATAATATGCACAAAGATTATAATGGGAACCGCTTCCGGAGGCTGGGCCCGCATAGGGCAGCCCATCCGGATCTGCGGGGGGAGCGGAATGTGTGTGCTTCTCTCCTGCGGGAACTTTTGAAGGAGGGATTTTCATGATCTCATTCTTGGTCGCATTGGTCCTGCTGATCGTGGGCTTCTTCACGTACAGCAAGCTGATGGAGCATGTGTTCCACATCGACGACCGGCAGACCCCGGCCGTGGTCCATCCGGACGGCGTGGACTACATGCCTATGAAAACTTGGCGGATCTTCCTGATCCAGCTGCTCAACATCGCCGGTCTCGGCCCCATCTACGGCGCACTGGCCGGTGCCTGCTGGGGCCCCGTGGTCTACCTGTGGATCGTGTTCGGCACCATCCTGGGCGGCGGCGTCCACGACTTCCTCTCCGGTATGATGAGTGAGCGCGAGGACGGCGCCTCCATCTCCGAGGTAGTCGGAAAATACATGGGCCGTGTCATCACCTTTATTATGCGCATCTTCTCTGTGGTCCTGCTGGTTCTGGTGGGCACCACCTTCTCCACCGGCCCGGCCGGCCTGCTGGCCAGCCTGACTCCCACCGTGCTCAACGCCAAGTTCTGGCTGGTGGTCATCCTGCTCTACTACCTGTGCGCCACCTTCCTGCCCATCGATAAGATCATCGGCAAGCTCTATCCCATCTTCGGCATCTGCCTGATCATCATGGCTCTGGGCGTTGCCGGCGGCATCATCTTCGGCGGCTACCAGATGCCCGAGCTGTGGGATCACTTCGCCAACGAAGACCCCAATGGAAAGCCCATCTGGGCCATGATGTTCGTCAGCGTGGCCTGCGGCGCCATCTCCGGCTTCCATGCCACCCAGTCTCCCATGATGGCCCGGTGCATCACCTCCGAGAAGGAGGGCCGCACCGTGTTCTACGGCGCCATGGTGGCCGAGGGTATCATCGCCCTGATCTGGGCCGCTGCGGGTGTCTCCTTCTATAACGGCGCTGCCGGTCTCTCCGGTGCTCTGGCCGCGGTGAACAACAACCAGGGCGAGATCGTCTACCAGATCTGCCACGGTCTGCTGGGCCCTGTGGGCGCGGTCCTCGCCATGATCGGCGTCATCGCCTGCCCCATCACCTCCGGCGATACCGCGTTCCGTTCCGCCCGTCTTACCATCGCTGACTGGTTCAAGATTGACCAGTCCAAGATGACCACCCGTCTCTTCCTGGCCGTGCCTCTGCTGGCCGTAGGCGCCATCCTATCCCAGCTGGACTTCTCCATGATCTGGAGATACTTCTCCTGGTCCAACCAGACCCTGGCCATGATCGTTCTGTGGACCGGCGGCGTGTTCATCCACAAGTACGGCTATCCTCCCATCGCCAGCCTGATGGCCGCCATCCCCGCGACCTTCATGTCCGCGGTCTCCATCACTTACTTCTTCCAGGCTCCCGAGTGCCTGCACCTGTCCACCTCCATTGCCTACCCCGTGGGCATCGTGGCCGCCATCCTCTTCTTCTGCATCTTCTGGTGGCGCACCTTTATCGTACACAAGGACGATATCAACCACGAGCTGGCTGCGCAGGCAAAATAACATACGCCTAAAAAAGGTCTGGCCGCATTGCGGCCAGACCTTTCTCTATGCAATCAGATAGAAGAGGCAGGACAGGACGGTCCAGACGCTGAAGGCCAGCATGCCGGGACTGCGCAGCAGCCTTCCCCACCCCGGGCTCCCCATGGTCCGGACCAGCTGCCCCAGTTCGCCCCGCCGGGCAATCAGCCGCCATACCCCGATGCCCACCAAAAGCCAGATCCCCGCATAGACCGGAGCCCCGATGCCCAGCCGCTCTGCCAGGGGAAATACGCCGCTGGAGAGCAGATTGATCCCCGCGTGGAGGAGGATACACTGCCACAGGCGCCCGGTGTGCACGGCCACCCACCCCAGTACGACCCCCACCGCACAGGCATAGGGCATCTGAAAGAGATTCCCATGCACCATGCCGAAGAGCAGCGCCGACGCAGCCACTGCAAAGCCGTCTCCGTACCGGCGCAGCCGCTCCAGGATCAGCCCCCGAAACATCAGCTCCTCAAAGATGGGCGCCAGAGCGCCGGTCAGCAGCAGGCTCAGGGGAAGCGGATAGGAGAGGATGCTCTCCACCGGGTCCGTCCCCCACCATCCGGTCACGGTGCCCAGCAGGCCCCGGAGGATCGCCCCCACCGCGCTCCCGCCATAGAGCACCGCCAGCGCGATGCAGTAGGTCTCCCCCAGCCTTCCGGGTGAGAGGACCTCCCCCTGCCGCTCCGGGTCATCCCCGCCCCGTCCCAGCACACAGACAAATACCGGGAAGGACACCCCATAGGAGCTGCATACCGACAGCAGCCACTGAAAGAGCGGGTCCCGGGCCAGCCAGGGCAGCCACACTCTGGCTGCCAGCAGCACACCGGCCTGGACCAGAATGCCAGTGAGCAGATAGGCCAGCAGCGCCCAGCCGATCCGGGAGAGGGCTCGATCCTCCCCCTGGGAAGGCGAATACACCCGATGTAAGGTTGGCTTATGCACAAAAACCCTCCTCCGACGGGTATCCTGGCCTGCGCAGATCGGCGCACGGTCCGCCCCATCCTGAGATTTGCCCCATTATAGCAGGCTTTCCGCCCGGAGACAAGCTTCCGTTCTCCGGGCGCTCCCTTCCAGGAAAAAACACTTGACCTTCTACCCGGTGCATGGTGTATCATACGCTCATCAGAGGAGGGATCGGACATGAAGATCAATGAAGTGGAGGAGCGGGTGGGCATCACCAAGCGCAACATCCGCTTCTATGAAAAGGAGGGACTGCTCACCCCCCAGCGCAACAGCGACAACGGCTACCGGGATTACGGCGAGGAGGAGGTGGAGGTCCTGCGCAAGATCAAGCTCCTGCGCAAGCTGGATGTTCCTCTGGAGGAGATCCGCCGGCTCCAGCACGGCTCTCTGACGCTGGACGACGTGCTCCGCCGCCATGTGATCCAGCTGCGGCGGGAGGAACACAACCTCGCCACCATGGGTGCGCTCTGCCAGCGCCTGGCCGACGCCCAGGCCCAGCTTGCCACCCTGGACGCCGAGGCCTGGCTTGCCGAAATGGAGCAGATGGAACAGGAGGGGACCCGTTTTATGAACATCCGGAAAAACGACACCCGCATCCGCTACGTGGGCCCGGTGGCCGCCGCTCTGGTCTTTATCCTGCTGATGGCCGGGGTCATGGCGCTGATCGTCTGGGGCTTTACCATCAGCCCGGAGGAGGCCCCTCCCCTGTGGCTCATCGTGATCCTGGCCGCCATCCCCATGGTATTTATCATTGGCGTACTGCTGGCACTGTTCCAGCGCATCCAACAAATCAAAGTAGGAGAAGAAGATGCTGCTTCTCAATATTGATTACATCCCCGGCAAAAAGATCCAGGCCCTGGGCCTGGTCAAGGGCTCGGTCGTCCAGTCCAAAAACTTCGGCAAGGACTTTATGGCCGGGATGAAGACCCTGGTGGGCGGCGAGATTGAGAGCTACACCCAGCTGCTCAATGAGGCCCGCCAGATCGCCACCAAGCGCATGGTAGACGAGGCCGAGCGGATGGAGGCCGACGCCGTCATCAACATCCGCTATGCCAGCTCCTCCCTCATGCAGAGTGCCGCGGAGCTCACCTCCTACGGCACCGCCGTGCGCATCGTGGGCGAAGAGTGAGGGAGGTCCTCCATCTTTTTCCCAAAAAATCTCCGTCTGGGCGGAACCTTTCCGGCGCTCCTTCCGTCTAAAGCACATCATCCCAAGTAAGGAAAGGAGCCATTTCTATGAAAACTCTCGTCTGTGCCGCGCTGAGCTGCGCGCTGCTGCTCACCCCCGCCCTGGCCGCCGAGCCGGAAAGCGGCGTTTCTTCCCAGGCCCCTACCGGGACCGCCTCCTATCAGCTGCCCGAGCAGCTGGGCTGGATCTACCGCTGGGGGACCGCCTCTGAGCTCTCCGGAGACTCTGTGCTCCTCCACGCCGGCGGCGAGACCGAGCAGGATATCCTCTATCACATCTCCGACCAGACGGTCATCCTCAATGCGGTCACCGGCGAGCCCATGACCGCCGATCAGCTCCGGGATGGGGAGTCTCTCTACATCTACTCCACCCCGGTCATGACGCTGAGTGAGCCTGCCCAGGCGGGCGCCACCCTGATCCTGGCCTCCATCCCCGCCGACTACGGAGTGCCCATGGCCCGCCGGGTGACCTCGGTCACCCGGGACGGCGATTCGGTCTCCATCGGCACGGAGGATCTGGTCTACCACCTCTCGGATGAGACCAAGGTCTCCGGCCTCTCTCTGGACGAGCTGATCCCCGGCGACTATGTGGTGGGCTGGTACGACATGGTAGCCGAGTCCTACCCCGCCCAGACCACCCCTGAGACCCTGGTTCTTCTGGACGGCGGCAATGCCGGCTGGATCCACGCCGATCTCCAGTCGGTCTCCCTCAACGGAGCGGAGCTGGAGCTCTCCGAGCAGGAACTGCCTCAGCTCCAGGAGGGCAAGCTCATGCTCCCCGTCCGCGCAGTGGCTGAAGAGCTGGGCTGCACCGTCTCCTGGGACGCCCAGTCCCCGGACCAGGTGACCGTCAGCCAGGACGGACAGACCCTCTACACCCTCGCCCTGGACGGTGAGGAGGCCTATGCCGCCTCCGGCGTCTCCTTTGCCCCGGTGGAGCAGATTCTGGGCGTGCACAACCTGTACTTTGTCCCCTGAGTTCCAAATATAGGTAAGCTGTAAAAAATGGGAATGAGGCATTGTCCTCATTCCCATTTTGTTGTAAAATAGCGTTAACATAATCAAGGAGGCCCTTTTTGATGAATCGACGCCGCTGCGCCCGTATCCTGTCGGGTATGTTTCTCGCTTCCCTGCTGGCGCTCCCCGCACAAGCTCTCACCCTGGAGCAGGCCCGCACCCTGCTCACAGACGCCTATATTGACCCCGTACCCCAGGAGGTATTGGACCAGACCTCCATCTCCGCCATGCTGGAACAGCTGGGGGACCCCTATACCCAGTATTTTACGGCAGAAGAATACCAGGCCTTTCTCTCCTCCATGGAGGATGCCAGTCTGGTGGGGATCGGCGTGGTCTCCATCGCCGGCACCGACGGAATGACCATCACCTCCGTGCTGGAGGGCTCTCCCGCCCAGGCTGCCGGGCTGCGGGAGGGTGACCGGATCGTGGCGGTGGACGGCCGCTCCACTCTGGGCGTGGATGCCGCACAGGTGTCCTCCTGGATCCAGGGAGAGGCCGGCACTCAGGTCACGGTCACCTACCAGCGCGGAGAGGAGAAGCACACGGTCACCCTGACGCGGGCCGCCATCACGATCCCCACCACCACCTCCCGCCTGGTGGAGGGACGTGTGGGCTATCTGGAGTGCACCACCTTTGGTACAGACACCTATCCCCACATCCAGGAGGGGATCTCCGCCTACCAGGATGAGGCCAGGGTCTGGGTCATGGACCTGCGGGGCAACGGGGGCGGATTGACCTCGGCGGCCTCCCAGGCGGTCAGCGCCTTTACCGACGCGCAGAATACGGGCTATCTGCGGGATGGCTCCGGCTCCTACGGTGCATTCTCTTCCTCCCTGTCCCCCCTCACCGACAAAGCGGTCATCGTCCTCTCCGACGGATATACCGCCAGTTCCTCTGAGCTCTTCTCGGCCTGCATCCGGGACCTGAATGCCGGGATCGTGGTGGGTGGCCGCACCTTTGGAAAGGGTGTGGCACAGACCCTCTTTGACCAGAGCGTCTATCCCGACTACTTCCCGGACGGGGACGCCATGAAGATCACCACCAACCGCTACTTCTCCCCTGCCGGAGCCACCACCGACACCGTCGGGATCATCCCCCACCTGCTGGTAGACCCCGACCTGGCCGACGAGGTGGCCATCCTCCTCTCCGCCGCCCCGCCCGACGGCGACACCGCCGGATATTACCGGCTGGATCTGGGCTGGCGCTGGTACATCGACGGGGAACAGGCCTCCAGTCCGGCCTACCGGGACGCCTTTGCGCAGCTGCTCTCGGCCATCCCCCCCACAGTGGACCTGTGGCAGGGGACCGGCGGCTCCAACGGCTGGACCTGTGTCTCCCCGGAAGAGGCCGCTCAGACCTATGGCCTGACCTACCTGGACCGCTCCTTCTCCGACACGTCGGCCAGCCCCTATGCCGAGTCCATCGACCTGCTGGCCTCTTATCAGATCCTCTCCGGCACCGGGGACGGGACCTTCCATCCGGAGGACTCTCTGACCCGGGCAGAGCTTGCCACCATGCTGGCCGCGGCCCTCAACTGCAATATGCCCTCCAGCCCCGCCGTCTTTTCCGACGTGTCCATGGACAGCTGGTATGGTCCCTCGGTCTATGCTCTGGAGCAGCTGGGCCTTCTCTC
The DNA here is from genome assembly GCF_018784545.1 of Pseudoflavonifractor sp. MCC625. Classification (NCBI taxonomy): domain Bacteria; kingdom Bacillati; phylum Bacillota; class Clostridia; order Eubacteriales; family Oscillospiraceae; genus Pseudoflavonifractor; species Pseudoflavonifractor sp. MCC625. The sequence continues at coordinate 86,295 of NZ_WQOJ01000014.1, forward strand.
CGGCGACGGAAAGGGGAAGTTCCACCCCGATGACCCGGTGACCCATGAGCAGCTCTTCTCCATTCTCGCCCGCCTGGCCGAGGATCTCAGCCTCAATTTCTACGAGGCCTCCAAGGGCATACCGGAGGACACCATGGACAGCGCCGCCCTCCGCACCTACGCCCCCTGGGCCCGGGAGAGCGTGTGGCTCCTGACCAACGGACATCAGAATCTCTTTGGACAGCCCCTCTCTCTCCTGTGGGACAGCCCCGAACAGATCGCTCCTCAGGACGCCGCCACCCGGGAGGAGACGGCCTCCCTGCTCTGCCAGGTACTCATCTATACCGGCGTGCTCCCGGTGTGATCCCCACGGGCACGCAGAACCGATTTTGATGCAGAAAGCCCCGGAACCAGATGGTTCCGGGGCTTTGCAGTGTTCCAAGTTGGAATTACGCCTTCTCAAAGACGTCCTTGCCCAGACCGCAGACCGGGCAAACCCAGTCCTCGGGCAGAGCCTCAAAGGGGGTGCCGGGAGCGATGCCGTTGTCGGGATCGCCCACCGCGGGGTCATACTCATAGCCGCAGGGGCCGCAGACATACTTATCCATGGTTTCTAATCTCCTTTTTTATGGTTTATTTCAACAGGGCCGCCACGGAGCGGGCATAGTCCTTCATCGCGTCCAGATCGGACTGTGTCGGCGTGAAGAGCACACGGAAGGCCTCCGCCGGGGTGGCAAACTTGAGCTGTCCCAGGCGGGTCTGAAGCATACCGGGTGCCTCGCCGCTCCAGCCGTAGGCGCCAAAAGCGCCGGCCGCGCGGCCCTTGGTGTTGATGGCGTCGATGGAGCCCAGCACATCCCATACCGCCTTGGGCGCGTCCCGGTTGATGGTGGCAGAACCCACCAGAACCACATCGGCCTCGTTGGCGATGGCGGCGCAGGCGTCCAGACTCTCCATGGTGACATCGTGCTGTACGGTGCGGATGCCCATCTCCTCCAGCGCCTCGGCAGCGGCCTGGGCCAGCGCCCGGGTGCATCCATAGGCGGAAGCGTAGATGATGGCAGCCGTCTTCCCCTCCTTGGGGACCGGCGTGCTCCACTGGCGGTAGAGCGCCTTGCACTCCTCCAGCGTCTCGGTCAGCACGGGGCCGTGGCTGGTGCAGGCCATCTCCGCCTCGGCGGGCAGCTTGCTGAGACCAGCCTGGACATAGGAGGCAAAGGGTCCGAAGATGCACTGATAATAGAAGTGACGCTCCCCGGCATAGGCCGCCTTGTCATGGATCTTGCTGTCCAGCATGGTGGGCTCACAGAAATGGGCGCCCAGAAAATCACAGGTAAATACCACCTTGTCCGCCGGGTCCCAGGTAAACATGGAATCGGCCCAGTGGAGCATGGGGGCCGGAATGAATTCCAGCGTCTTTCCGCCCAGATCCAGGGTGTCCCCCGCCTTGACCACCTGCACCGGGAAGGTGCGGTTGGTGATGTCCTCCAGATGCTTCTTTCCAGCCGCGGTGCAGAAGATCTTCAGGTCGGGGCAGCGCTCCAGCAGCTTGGACACGCTGCCAGAGTGGTCCGGCTCGTTGTGATTCATAATGAGGTAGTCCACCCGCTCCAGCGGGATCACCTGTTCAATGTTCTCCACATATTCCTCAAAATAGTCGGTATGTACCGTTTCAATGAGGACATTTTTCTCTCCGGTCAGGAGATAGGCATTGTAAGAAGTCCCGTACTTGGACTCCATCACAATATCAAAGACGCGCAGCGATGGATTCAGCACACCCACCGACCAGACGCCCTCTTTCAACGCAATGGCGCTCATTTTCATACCTTCTTTCTAGGTTATCGACTTCAGTATAGGACCCTTTTTATATACTGTCAAGTCTGATCCCTTGCTTGGGCCTGCCAGACTATTGATTCTTCTCCATTCCTTTCCCTGTCACAATACACAAAAGCGCCTCTCCGACCCCGGTTTTCATCTGCTAACCACTTCTCTTTTCTCTTAAGGAATCTGCAAAATGCTCCTTCCTTGACTTTCCGCACAGCGGGCGATACAATATTTTCATTCTGTGTCATGTGATTTTTTGCGATCCAACAAGGGGGAAATAAGGTTCTATGTTCGTCTATCTGGACCACGCCGCTACCACTCCCGTCTGCGCGGAGGCCACGCAGGCCGCTCTGGAGGAGATGACCGCCGCATTCGGCAATCCTTCCGCACGCCACGCCTTCGGCCAGCAGGCCGCCCAGCGGCTGGAGGAACGCCGGGCCGTTGTGGCTGAGGCCCTGGGCTGCACGCCGGAGGAGGTCTTTTTCACCTCCTGCGGCACCGAGGGGGACAACTGGGCCATCCAGGCCGCGGTGGAGCATGGGCGGCGGCGGGGCCGTCATATCATTACCACTGCCATTGAGCACTCCGCTGTGCTGGAGCCCATCAAGGCCCTGGAGGGCAAGGGCTGGTCGGTGACCCGTCTCAAGCCCAACCGGCAGGGCCGGATCTCGCCGGAGGACCTGCGCGCCGCCCTGCGGGAGGACACGGTGCTGGTCTCCATGATGCTGGTCAACAACGAGCTGGGCACCCTTCAGCCGGTGGCGGAATGTGCCCGCATCGTCAAGGCGTATGCGCCGGAGATCCTCTTCCACACCGACGCGGTGCAGGGTTTTCTGAAAGTTCCCTTTACCGTGAAGGAGCTGGGTGTGGACCTGCTCACCGTGAGCGGCCACAAGATCCGCGCTCCCAAGGGCATCGGCGTCCAATATATCCGGAGCGGGCTCAAGCTCTCTCCCCTGCTGCGGGGCGGCGGACAGGAGCGCGGACTGCGCCCCGGTACCGAGCCCACCGCCCAGATCGCGGCCCTTTCGGCCGCCTGCCGGCTCTGGATGGACCACGGGGCGGAATACCGCGCCCATATGGAGTCCCTCAAGGCCTATGCGCTGGAGCAGCTCCCGGCCCGTGTGGAGGGGCTGGAGATCGTCACACCCGGGGACGCCCCCCATATCTGTTCCGTCTCTCTGCCCGGCTATCCCAGTGAGATGCTGGTGCGGGCGCTGAGCGACCAGGGGATCTGTGTCTCCTCCGGGTCCGCCTGTCACAAGGGAAAGCCCAGCCATGTCTTTGCCGCCCTGGGCCTGCCCAAGCGCACCGCCATGGGGGTGCTGCGCATCTCCTTCGGTCCCACCAGCACCCGGGACGAGGTGGACGCCCTGGCCGACGCCCTCTCTGCCATCCGGTCCAGCCGTGTGGGGGCCTGATCGCGTGTCTGTTTCTCTTCCATATTTTACACTTCATCAGAAAGGCGCCGGCGGAGCGAGGTATCGCCGGCTTGGTCACATCATATGTTCTCTTATCTGAATCGGGGGCGGGCTTTCTACCAGAATCTGCTCTTTCTGGCCTTGCCTATCCTGTTCCAGAATCTCATCACCACATCCCTGGGCATGATCGACACCTTCATGGTGGGCAGCCTCGGCGAGGCTCCCCTGGCCGCCGTGGCCCAGGCCAATATCCTGGTCTTCATCATTCAGCTGATCATCTTCGGGCTGCAAAGCGGCTCCTCCGTACTCATCAGCCAGTACTGGGGCAAGGGCGATACCGACGCCATCAACCGGGTCATGGGCGTGGGCTTCTATCTGGCCGGCGCCATCTCCGCCCTCTTCGCCGCCTCCCTCTTTTTCTTCCCCTATCAGATCATCGGCCTGCTCACCGACAACCAGGAGCTCATTCCCCTGGCCGTGGGCTATGCCCGCATCGTGGGCTTCTCCTATCTGTTCAACAGCATCACCGGCGTCTATACCGGCGCCCACCGCAGCATGGAGAATCCCAAGCTGGGCCTGTGCATCTACGCCGCCTCCATGTGCACCAACACCTTCCTGAACTGGGTGCTCATCTTCGGCAACCTGGGGGCGCCCCGGCTGGAGGTGGAGGGCGCCGCCATCGCCACCCTCACCTCCCGCATTGTGGAATTCGTCATCATGGTGGTCTATGCCAAGTGCAACCGCCGCTTCCGCCTCAAGCCCGCCGTGCTCTTCCGCCCGGACCGGGCGCTGGTGCAGAAGTTTTTCCGCTATGCCACCCCCGTGGTGGTCAATGAGATGCTGTGGGGTCTGGGCACCTCCATGTATAAGGTCATCATGGGACATATGGAGGGGAGCACCCAGATCCTGGCCGCCCGGGCCATCTCGGGCAACATCGAGGATATCTGCATCGTGGCCGTGCTGGCCATTGCCAACACCACCGCCATCATCATCGGCCGGGAGATCGGCGCGGGCCGCCGCTCCACGGTCTATGAGCTGGCCGCCGCGCTGGACACCATCTCCTTCCTCTGCGGCGCCGTGATCGGCACCCTCCTGGTGATCTCGGCCCACACCTGGCTGCCGGTGGTGGTCTATCCCCTCTTCCACCTCACCCCGGTCTCGTCGGAGATCGCTACCATCATCCTCACCTTCATCGGCTGCCTGATGCCCCTGCGCTCCTTTGATACCACCAACACTGTGGGCGTCCTCCGGGGCGGCGGAGACATCCGGGTGGCCGCCATCATCGACGTGTCTGCCATGTGGCTGGTGGCCATTCCTCTGGCCGCCTTCTTCGCCCTGGTACTCCGCTGGAACATTGTCTGGGTCTATGTGGCCGTGACGGTGGAGCAGCTGGTCAAGTCCACGCTGGGCATTCTCCGCTTCCGGTCCCACGCCTGGATCAACGACATCACCCGCGCCGGCGCCTGAGCGCCGCCCTCTTCCCCGGAAAGGAGCATCTATATGCTGCGGCTCACCGTTCTCATCGAAAATTCCGCGCCCGACCACCTGATTGCCGAGCACGGCCTCTCCCTGCACCTGGACTACGAGGGCCACTCCTATCTTCTGGACAGCGGCACCTCCGGCCTGTTTGTGCGCAACGCGGACCGGCTGGGCATCGACCTGAGCCGGGTGGAGCGGGCTGCCCTCTCCCACGGCCACGACGATCACGCCGGCGGGTTCTCCGCCTTCTTCCGGCGCAACCAACAGGCCCCGGTACTGGCCCGCCCCGCCGCGGTCCAGGCCTATCAGGAGGACACCGCCGATCCTTCCTGCCGCCCGGCCGGTGTGGACCCGGACCTCTTTACCAAATGGGCCGGGCGCTTTGATCTGGCCGACGGCCCCCGGCTTCTGGCCCCCGGGCTCCACCTGATCCCCGACGCGGTCTCCCACGAGCAGTCCCTGGTGGCCGAGACCGCCCACGGGCTGGTGGTGATGAACTCCTGCTGCCACGCCGGAGCCGCCCACATCGTCCACGAGGTGCGCGCCCTCTTTCCCACCCAGAAAGTCCACGCCATTGTGGGGGGATTCCACCTGGTGGGCAAGACCGGGATGGGCTCCCTGGGCGTAGAGCCTGAACAGGTGCGCCTCCTCTCCCGCCGGCTGGCCGAGGAGCTGGAGGTGGAGCAGATCTGTACCGGTCACTGCACCGGCCATCCGGCCTTTGATCTGATGGCCCAACAGGAACCCGGATGCCTCATACCGCTCCATACCGGGACCTGTCTCTCCTTTTAAAAGAGCCCAGTTTTTTTAGCAGACTCTCCCGCCTTATGCAAGTCATAAGGCGGGATTTTCGTTCACATTTAATTTACATCCCCCCTATTGACAATTGCTGGTGAGGGTGGTACATTATCTTTAGCACTCAGGTACAAAGAGTGCTAAACCAATCCGCCGCAAAGGAAGTGATGCGCATGGATCTGAGCGAACGAAAAAAGCGGATTCTCCGTGCCATCATTGAAAGCTATATCTCCACCGCCGAGCCGGTGGGCTCCAAGGCCATTGCCGACTCCCTGGACCGTTCGGTCTCTTCGGCCACCATCCGCAATGAGATGGCTGATCTGGAGTCCATGGGCCTGCTGGAAAAGCCCCACACCTCGGCCGGACGGATCCCCTCTCCCCAGGGGTACCGGTTCTACGTCAATGAGCTGATGGAAGAGCACCAGCTCTCCGTGCAGGAGACTGAGCGCATCAACCGCGCCCTGCGTCTCAAAATGCAGGAGCTGGACCGCGTCATTTCCGAGGCCGGACGGGTGGTCTCCCGTCTCACCAATTATCCCGCTTTTGCCCTCTCATCCGGGTTTGAGCGGGTGACCATCCGGCGCTTTGACCTGTTGATGGTGGAGCGAAACGCCTTCCTTATTGTGGTCATGACCGACAACAATCTGGTGCGCAACAAGCTGGTGCAGCTGCCCTCCGATCTGACCGAGGCGCAGCTCCAGATGCTCAACACCCTGCTCAACACCACCTTTACCAATCTGACTCTGGAGGAGATCACGCCCGAACTCATGCGGGTGGCACAGCATGCCGCCGGTGATGCCTATGGCCTGATCAGCTTGGTGGTCTCCTTCGCCATGGAGGTGCTGGAGGGTCTGGAGCACCGTCGGGTCCACACCGCGGGTCTGGCCCATCTGCTGGAGCTTCCGGAGTATCAGAATCTGGAACGGGCCCAGCCCCTGATGAGCTATCTCTCCGAGGACCAGGACGCCGCCCGCTTCCCCATTCCCAAGGATGGCCCCATGAAGATCCTCATCGGTCCGGAAAATGTGGCCGACGCGCTGAAGGATACCAGCGTGGTCATGGCCAGCTACGACATTGGGGACGGCATGCGGGGCATCATCGGAGTCGTGGGCCCCACACGGATGGATTACGCAAAGATCACCGCCCGCCTGTCCTATTTTGCGGAGGGTCTCACCCGGCTGTTTGGCCAGGGAGAACTTCCCACCGGGGACGGACGCAACGATGAAACATAATAGGAGGGAACCTCTTTGAGTAAGAAAGAGAACGAGCAGGCCGTGGAACAGGCCGAGCAGATGGAGCCGGAGACCGTGACCGAAGAGGTCACGGAGGGCGCCGCCCCTGAGACGGACACCCCCGATCCTCTGCTCTCGGAGCTGGAGGCGCTCAAGGATACCCTGGCCCAGAAGGAGGATCAGTACCTCCGCCTGGCCGCCGAGTATGACAACTACCGCCGGCGCTCCCAGAAGGAAAAAACCGACGCCTACCAGAGCGCCAAGTCGGACGCCGTGCTGGCTTTTCTCCCGGTGTATGACAACCTGGAGCGGGCCCTCAAGCAGGAGACCGCCGACGAGGCCTATAAAAAGGGCGTGGAGATGACCATGAATGGTCTCAAGGAGGTCCTCTCCAAGCTGGGCGTCGAGGAGATCCCCGCGCTGGGCCAGACCTTTGACCCCAACCTTCACAATGCCGTGATGCATGTGGAGGACGAAAACGCCGGAGAAAATACCGTCGTGGAGGTCTTTCAGGCCGGCTTCCAGTCCGGTGACAAGGTCATCCGGTTTGCCATGGTAAAGGTGGCAAACTAAGAAGAAGCGCGGAGGGCCCGGAGCGTGACAACAGGCCCACATCCCATTTTCACTTTGTTTAAAATAAATTTCGATATATTGGAGGAAACACATTATGTCCAAGATCATTGGTATTGACTTAGGTACGACGAACAGCTGCGTAGCGGTTATGGAGGGCGGCGAGGCCGTCGTCATCCCCAACGCGGAAGGTAACCGCACCACCCCCTCTGTGGTGGCCTTCTCCAAGGACGGCGAGCGCATGGTAGGCCAGGTGGCCAAGCGCCAGGCCATCACCAACCCCGACCGCACCGTTATCTCCATCAAGCGCGAGATGGGCAGCGATTATAAGGTGAACATCGACGGCAAGGCCTACACTCCCCAGGAGATCAGCGCCATGATCCTTCAGAAGCTGAAGGCGGACGCCGAGGCCTATCTGGGCCAGCCTGTTACCGAGGCCGTCATCACCGTCCCCGCCTACTTCACCGACGCTCAGCGCCAGGCCACCAAGGACGCCGGCAAGATCGCCGGTCTGGATGTCAAGCGCATCATCAACGAGCCCACCGCCGCCGCTGTGGCCTACGGTGTGGATAAGGAGCAGGCCCAGAAGGTCATGGTCTACGACCTGGGCGGCGGCACCTTCGATGTGTCCATCCTGGACATCGACGACGGCGTCATCGAGGTTCTGGCCACTGCCGGTAACAACCGCCTGGGCGGCGACGACTTCGATAAGTGCGTCATGGACTGGATGGCCGCCGAGTTCAAGAAGGACACCGGCATCGACCTGACCGGCGACAAGGTCGCCATGCAGCGCCTGAAGGAGGCCGCTGAGAAGGCCAAGATCGAGCTCTCCGGCGTCACCTCCACCAGCATCAACCTGCCCTATATCACCGCCGACGCCACCGGTCCTAAGCATCTGGACCTGACCCTGACCCGCGCTAAGTTCGACCAGCTCACCGCCCACCTGGTGGAGGCCACCATGGGCCCCGTGCGCCAGGCCATGAGCGACGCCGGTCTCTCCTCCAGCGATCTGCATAAGGTCCTGCTGGTGGGCGGCTCCAGCCGTATCCCCGCCGTGCAGGAGGCCGTGAAGAAGATCACCGGCAATGAGGGCTTCAAGGGCATCAACCCCGACGAGTGCGTGGCCATGGGCGCCGCGCTCCAGGGCGGCGTCTTCACCGGCGACGTCAAGGGCCTGCTGCTGCTGGACGTCACCCCCCTGTCCCTGGGCATTGAGACCATGGGCGGCGTGATGACCAAGCTCATCGAGCGCAACACCACTATCCCCGTGAAGAAGAGCCAGGTCTTCACCACTGCCGCCGACAACCAGACCTCCGTGGAGGTCCACGTGCTCCAGGGCGAGCGTGAGATGGCGCAGTACAACAAGACTCTGGGCCGCTTCAACCTGGACGGCATCGCTCCCGCCCGCCGTGGTGTGCCTCAGATCGAGGTCACCTTCGACATCGATGCCAACGGCATCGTCAACGTCTCTGCTAAGGACCTGGGCACCGGCAAGGAGCAGCACATCACCATCACCTCCTCCACCAACATGTCCAAGGAGGACATTGACAAGGCCGTCAAGGAGGCTGAGCAGTTCGCCGCTGAGGACGCCAAGCGCAAGGAAGAGGTGGACGTCCGCAACCAGGGCGACCAGGTGGTCTACCAGACCGAGAAGGCTCTGGACGAGATGAAGGACAAGATCGACGCTGCCGACAAGGCCAGTGTGGAGGCTGCCATCAACAAGCTGAAGGAGGCCCTGAAGGGCAGCGACGTGGAGGCCATCAAGGCCGCTACCGAGGAGGCCAACAAGGCGTTCTATCCTGTGGCTGAGAAGATGTATCAGCAGGCCAATCCCCAGGGCGGCCAGCCCGGAGCCGACGGCTGCAACTGCGGCAGCGGCGACTGCGGCGGCAGCTGCGGCACCGACCCCAACGTGGTGGACGCCGACTACACCGTCGTGGACGACGATAAGAAGTAAGAATCAGAAGCGCTCCGGAGCCGGAGCAGGCGCACAGCAAACCGCGCAGCCAAAAAAGCAGTTTGGCCGCAGGCCAAAGGTGTTTTTTGCGCAGCGGTGTGCAGTGTGCCGTGGCGCAGGCCCATCGGAGCGTGACATAGAAGCGCTCCGGGGCTGAAGCAGGACAGCAGCGAAGTCCGCAGCCCGGAAAACAGGCCGGGCGCAGACCGGCGGCATTTCCGGCGGAGGGCTGAGCAGCTGGCCGCGGCGCAGGCCCATCGG
>NZ_WQOJ01000014.1:96014-248966 GCF_018784545.1 Pseudoflavonifractor sp. MCC625
CGTGACACAGAAGCGCTCCGGGGCCGGAGCAGGCGCACAGCAAACCGCCTCCGGCGATTCAAAGAAACATCAGCTCTGTGGTGGGACGGATGAATTTCATCCGTCCCACTCGGGGCGTTTTGGCGGGCGTACCAGATACGTCCCTGCAACGGGAAATGCAGCGTAGGGGCGCGCTTTGCGCCCGCCGTTCCATACTCCCTCAATTTAAGAGGTGATCATATGCCTGAACAGAAACGAGATTTTTACGAGGTCCTGGGGGTCAGCAAGAGCGCCAGCGACGATGAGCTGAAAAAGGCCTACCGCAAGCTGGCCAAGCAGTACCACCCCGACCTCAACCCCGGCGATAAGGAGGCCGAGGCCAAGTTCAAGGAGGTCAACGAGGCCTACGAGGTCCTCTCCGACAAGGAGAAACGTGCCCGTTACGACCAGTTCGGCCACGCCGGTGTTGACCCCAACTATAACCCCGGCGGCGGTTTCGGCGGCTTCGGCGGCGCCGATTTCGGCGACATCGACCTGGGTGATATTTTCGGATCCTTCTTCGGAGGCGGATTCGGCGGCGGCTTTGGCGGGGGCGGCGGTGCCCGGCGCAACGGCCCCATGAAGGGCGATACCCTCCGTGCTTCCGTCACCATCACCTTTGAAGAGGCCGCCTTTGGCTGCGAAAAGGAGATCAACCTGACTCGCAGCGAACAGTGTGACGTGTGTAAGGGCACCGGCTGCGCCCCCGGCACGACAGCCGAGATCTGCCCCGACTGTCACGGCTCGGGTACCATCCGCATCCAGCGGGGCGGCGGCGCGTTCTCCTTTGCCACCACCACCAGCTGCCCCAAGTGCGGCGGCACCGGTAAGCTCATCCATACCCCCTGTAAGACCTGTAACGGCGCCGGCTCGGTTCGGAAGAACCGGAAGATCACCGTCAAGATCCCCGCCGGCATCGACAACGGTCAGGCCATCTCCCTGCGGGGACAGGGCGGCGCGGGCAAGAACGGCGGTCCGGCCGGCGATCTGATCATCAGCATCACCGTGCGTCCCCATCCCCAGTTCAAGCGGGACGGCATGAATGTCTACCTGGATCAGAAGGTCTCCTTCCTCCAGGCCACCCTGGGCGCGGAGCTGGAGATCCCCACCATCGACGGAAAGGTCAAGTGGAACCTGCCCGAGGGCACCCAGCCGGGCGCCACGTTCCGCCTCAAGGGCAAGGGCATCCCCTCCGTCAACGGACGGGGCCGGGGCGACCAGTACGTCACCGTCTCGGTGGATGTCCCCCGCGGGCTCACCCACGAGCAGAAGGAGGCCCTGCGCCACTTCGGCCGCGCCATTGGCGAGCTGCCCGACGCGGAGGAGGAAGAGGGGCTCAAAGGATTCTTTGACAAAATGAAGAAAAAGAAATAAAATAAGGGATGGACAATGTCCATCCCTTATTTTGTTATCTGACCTTATGCTATTTCTTGAATCCAACTTCCGGGAGGTCTTTCATGGATATCCTGCTCCAGGCCATCCGGCCTACGCTGATTTTTCCCATCCTTCTGCTCGCCGCCCTCTTTCTCCTGTTTGGCTCTTACTGGCGCTGGATCCTCTCTCCCCATAACCTGCATGACCGGATCCGCCGTCAAACCGGAGAGGTCCTCCCCTCCCCCGCCAAACCCCGCTTTTCCTTTGCGGGACGCTGTCACCCACTGGAGCGGCGGGACGGCCTGCTCATCCTGCTCCTGACGCTGGTCTATGCCGCCACCGCCTTTTTTCAGCTGGGCTCCTTTACCAATCCCCAGTCTTTTCACAATTTTACCGAGACACAGACGGTGGAGGTGGAATTCTCCCAGCCCTTCCAGCTCACCCGGCTGATGTATTATCCGGGTCTCGGCACCGGAGACTACAATGTGGAGATCTCCGCCGATGGCTCCCACTGGTCCACCCTCTGGGCCCGGGAGAACGAGGAGGGGACCGTCACCGGCTACTACTGGGCCGACGCGGAGGGCTACGAGCCCAGCTATGCCATGCCCCAGCACTACGCCGACCTCTTCAAGTGGCTTGAAATCACGCCCGAGAATACGCTGGAGGTCCGCTTCCTGCGCATCACCGCCAAATCCACCAAGAGCCCCATCGAACTGGGGGAGCTGGCTCTCTATGACACTTCGGGAAATCTGGTGTGCCCCGACCAGCCGGGGGAGGCCTCCGCCCTCTTTGACGAGGGAGACACCGTCCCGGAATCCCCCTCCTGGTATAACTCCACCTACTTTGACGAGATCTACCATGCCCGCACCGCCTACGAGCACATCCGTGGGATCTACCCCTATGAGATCTCCCATCCCCCGCTGGGCAAGCTCATCCTGGGCATCGGTATCCGTCTCTTTGGTATGACTCCCTTTGGCTGGCGCTTTATGGGCACGCTCTTCGGTGTGCTCATGCTTCCTCTGCTCTATGCCTTCCTCAAAAATCTCTTTGGGAAGACGCCGGTGGCCTTCTGCGGGACGGCTCTCTTTGCCTTTGATTTCATGCATCTCACCCAGACCCGCATCGCCACCATCGACACCTACGGGGTGTTCTTCATCCTGGCCATGTACTACTTCATGTACCGGTATCTCACCCTCCCGGCGGGCACCCCGTTCCGGAAGGGCGCGCCCTGGCTGTTCCTCTCCGGCCTTTTCTGGGGGATCGGTGCGGCCAGCAAGTGGACCGTCATCTATGGCGGCGTGGGACTGGCTCTGCTCTATTTCCTGGGCCTGTGGTTCAAGCTGCGGGACTGGCCCAAAGTGGAGGAGGGGGAAACTCCCCCGGTATTCCGGAATCTCTGGCTGATCCAGACACTGGCCTTTTCCGTGCTGTGCTTCGTGGTGATCCCCGCCTGCATCTATACCCTCTCCTACTGGCCCTACGCTGCCGCCAAAGGGGATACCAGCCTGGGCAACCTCATCCATGAGATGTGGAAAAATCAGGAGTATATGCTCACCTACCACCAGGGCGTCCACGACACCCACCCCTACTCCTCCCGCTGGTATCAGTGGATCGTGGACGGACGGCCCATCCTCTACTATCTGGACTACACCTCCGTACCGGGGAGCAAGTCGGCCTTTGCCGCCTTCTCCAACCCGGTGGTCTGCTGGGGCGGACTGCTGGCCGTTGTGAGCCTCATCGTCCACTGCATCCGGCGCCGCTGCGGGAAGGCCCTTTTCATCGTGGTGGCCTACTTCTCCCAGCTGGCCCCCTGGTTCTTCATTGGACGGACCACCTTCGAGTATCACTACTTCCCCTCCATCCTCTTCCTCTGCTTTGCCCTGGCCTATGTGTACAACGATCTCTTCGAGATGGGTCTGCCCTGGATGCGCAAAAGCGTCTATGCCCTGACCGGGACCGCGGTGGCCCTGTATGCCGCCTTCTACCCGGTGCTCATCGGTCTGATGGTCCCCCGGTGGTATACCTCAAACCTTCTCCAGTGGCTTCCCTCCTGGCCAATCTGACAAATTGGAGCGTGCTGTATGTATTTCATCGACTATCACACCCACACCATACTCTCCCCCGACGGGCATGTCCCTCTGGCTGAAATGGCCCGGGCCGCGGAGAAGGCCGGACTCTCCGAGCTGTGCGTCACCGACCACTATGACCGCATTCTGGAGCACGGCGGCTTCGCCCCCGATTATGACTGGTCCCCTGCCCTGGAGCAGTTCCGGACGACGGCGCCCGCCTTTGAGGGGAGACTCCAGCTCCGGTTTGGCATCGAGTACGGCAGTGCCCCCTTTGATCCCGACTACGCCCGGCGTATGCTCGCCCTGCCCGAGCTGGACTTTGTGATCGGTTCGCTCCACAATCTCTCTCCCGAGCTGGGCGGAGAGGACTTCTTCTACTTCTCCTATGACTCGGAGGAGACCTGCCGCCGGGTACTGGACGACTATTTCGCCTCCATGCTCCGCCTGGTGGAGCTGCCGGAGACCTATGATATCCTGGGACACATCATCTATCCCCTGCGTTATATGCCCCAGGAAATCTCCCTGGACCCCTGGTGGGACAGCATCGACACCGTGCTGCGCCGGGTGGTAGAGACCGGACGCGGCATCGAGCTGAACACCTATTGCGGCAAGACCGTGGAGCCCTGGCGCCCCATTCTGGAGCGCTATCGCGCCCTGGGTGGTGAGCTCATCACCGTGGGCTCCGACGCCCACTTCCCCGAGCGGGTGGGCCTGGGCATCCCTGCCGCCTACGACCTGCTGAAGGCGACCGGATTCCGCTATGTGACCACCTACCACCGTCACAATCCCGTTCCCAAGCCGCTGTAAGGGCGGATCTGGATAGATGGACTGAATTGATTTGAGGAGGATATGAACATGAAAGTTTCTCTGGGCTGCGACCACGGCGGATTTGCCATGAAGGAGCATGTGAAGGGCTGGCTGGAGTCCCACGGCTACGAGGTGCAGGACTGCGGCTGCTACTCCACCGAGAGTGTGGATTACCCGGTCTACGGCCGGGCGGCCGCCGAGGCGGTGGCCTCCGGCGCCTGTGAGCGGGGCATTGTGGTGTGCACCACCGGTATCGGCATCTCCATTGCCGCCAACAAGGTCAAGGGCATCCGCTGCGCCCTGTGCTCCGAGCCTCTCTCCGCCGAGATGACCCGCCGCCACAACAACGCCAACATGCTGGCCATGGGCGGCGGCATGATCGGGGCCAACATGGCCGACCGCATCGTGGAGACCTTCCTGACCACCGAGTTCGAGGGCGGCCGCCATGAGCGCCGGGTCAACCTGATCTCCGACATCGAGGGCTGAGCGGGATCATCTCTCCCCTGAGGCAACAAAAAAGCAGACACGCACCGGTTTTGTGCGTGTCTGCTTTTTTTATTCCTGCTCTTCGGCCGCCTGGGCCGCCTGTTTGCGCTCCAGCGCCGCCGCGCGCATCGCCAGGGTCTCCTCCAGCGTGCGGGGCGGCCGGGCGTTGATCTGTTCCGCCCACGCGATGCCCCAGGCCCGCAGTTCTTCCAGCCCCTGGGCTGTCATGGGGAAATACCGCTTCTCCTCCACCGTGCTGAAGGCATAGCCCCAGGGGCCCTCCCACACCTCGGCGGCCAGATTCTCCTCCTCAGGCGTCACCTGATAGCGCATCCGGCCGGCGCTGGCCGTCCAGAAATTCTCATTTTGAAAATGGGATAAAACCGGCAGAAAAAATGCTTCCATGTGTTGCGTTCTCCTCGTCTTGACAAATCTCTCGGTGTTATTATAGCACACCGCGCCCACCCTGAACAGGTACGCTTCGGGAATCTGCACACTGCAAGAAAACGCCCCCGGAAACCTTTGTTTCCGGGGGCTGTTCTTATGCCTTTTGTGCGTAGCGGGCCAGGAACTGCCGGGTCCGTTCCTGGGTGGGCTGTTCGATGACCTGTCGGGCCGGGCCCTGCTCCACGATGACGCCGCCGTCCATAAAGATGACCTGGTCGGCCACATCCCGGGCAAAAGCCATCTCATGGGTGACGATGACCATGGTGGTCTTTTTGTCGGCCAGGGAGCGGATCACCTTGAGTACCTCGCCGGTGAGCTCCGGGTCCAGCGCGGAGGTGGGCTCGTCAAAACAGAGGATGTCCGGATGCAGCGCCAGCGCCCGGGCGATGGCCACCCGCTGCTGCTGTCCGCCCGAGAGCTGATGGGGATAGTGCTCGGCCCGGTCGGCCAGCCCCATCTGATCCAGCAGGGCCAGGGCCTCTTTTCGGATCTCGGCCAGGATCTCCTTCCGGTTGGCCTTGTAGTCGCTCCGCTCCTGGGCCAGCAGCTCCTTAGCCAGCATCACGTTCTTCAGGGCCGTATACTGGGGAAAGAGGTTGAAGGACTGGAACACCAGACCGAAGTGGAGGCGCTTTTTGCGCACCTCGGCCTCCCGCTGGGTGCTGGGATCGGCCGCATCGAAGAGCACCTCGTCCCGTACCCGGATGGTCCCTACGTCGGGGGTTTCCAGAAAATTGAGGCACCGCAGCAGTGTGGTCTTGCCGGAGCCGGAGGAGCCGATGATGGCCAGAGCCTGTCCCTCCTCCAGGGAGAAGCTGATCCTCTTCAGGACCGAGGTTTTTCCGAACTTCTTCTGGATGTTTTCTACCTGCAAAATCGCCATATCTTCTACTCCTTACACCCGAAAATAGTCCAGCTTTTTCTCGGTCCGGCTGAGCAGCAGCGTCACCACACCGTTGAATACCAGGAAGAAAAGTCCCGCATAGAACAGGGGCCAGATCATGCCCTTGTTGCCAAAGTCCTTGGCCAGCTTGATGATCTCTCCCACCATAATGAAGTTGGACAGGGAGGTATCCTTGACCAGGGTAATGATCTCATTGCCCATGGGCGGGACGATGCGCTTGACCACCTGGAGCAGCGTCACCTGGAAAAAGATCTGCCGCCGGGTCATGCCCAAAACCTGTCCGGCCTCCTGCTGTCCCCGGGGCACGCCCTGGATACCGCCCCGGAAGATCTCGGAGAAATAGGCGGCATAGTTGAGCACGAAGGCCACCGACGCCGCCGTCATGCGCGGGAGAATATGTCCCGGACTGAGGATGCCCGGCAGATAGTACACCACCGCCAGCTGAAGCATCAGAGGGGTGGAGCGCATGATGTACACATAGAGCCGGACCAGCCAGCTCAGCGGCTTGAACTTGCTCATCGTGCCGAAGGATACCACCAGTCCCAGGGGCAGCGACAAGACCAGCGTAATGACAAAGAGCTGGATGTTGAGCATAAAGCCCTTCATCATGGTGATTGTAACCGTTTCAAATGACATATTCTCTCTCCTATGCCGGAAGCGGACAAGGGGCAGGGGCTGCCCCCTGCCTCTTCTGTCCTCCGCTTGATGACGTGATTATTTCTGATTGGCCAGCAGCAGCTCGCTCAGCTCATATTTCTCCGCCAGCGTGCCCAGGGTGCCGTCTTCCACCAGCTCCTGCATGGCCTGATTCACCTTCTCGGTGACATCGGATCCCTTCCGGAAGCCGATGCCGTACTCCTCCACCGACAGCTCCAGATCGGGGATGACCATCAGGTCGGAGTAATCACCCACACCGGCCAGGGCGTTGGCCAGAACAAAGTCCATGACCGCCGCGTCGGCCGCGCCGCTCTTGACCTCCAGCAGCGCATCGGTCTGCTTGACCACCGAGGTGTAGGTGGCCTGGCTGAGGAACTCGTCATTCTGCACCGTGCTCTCGCCCGCGGAGCCCGCCTCCGCGTCCACCTTAGCGCCGGCCAGAGACTCGGTGGAGGTGTACTTCTCCGCGTCGGCCGCACGGATCACCAGCACCTGGTAGTTCTTGATGTAGGGATCCGAGATGGAGATGGCCTCCTGCAGCTCAGGCGTGATGGTCATGCCGTTCCAGATACAGTCGATGTTCTTGGACTCCAGCTCCAGCAGCTTGGCGTCCCAGTTGATCTCTACAAATTCCGGCTCCACGCCCAGCTTCTCGCACACGGCGGTGGCAAACTCGGTCTCAAATCCGGTGAGCTCGCCGTCCTCTCCTATGTAGTTCATGGGCTCAAAGAGGGTGTAGCCGATCTTCAGCTTGCCGTTGCCCTCCACATAGGCCCAGTCGCTGTCCGCGCTCTGGGCAGGGGTGCCCTCGGGGGTGCCGCTTCCGGCCGGAGCAGGGCTGGAGGCGGTGCCGCCGGAGCAGGCGGTCAGGGACAGGCCCAGGGCAGCGGCCAGAGCCAGCGCAGAGAGTTTCCGTTTCATATCTAAATTCCTCCCATTGTCGTTCTTTCGCGGACAGTGTCCGGGGTGTCGCCCTATTGCTTTAGTATATTACCACAATAAAGTGCTCTTGTGAAGGGGGTAATGCAAAAAATTTTTGCCGCCCCCTCTACCTAGGACGATCCCCGGTTTCCCCGCCGCCGGAACGGACCTGCTCACGGCTCCAGCAGCGGACGGGCCCGCTCCCACTCCTCGGGGGAATTGGCGTTAAAGAGGCTGCGCTCCAGATCAAAGGCCGCAAGCTCCTCTTCTCCGATCTGCTCCACCGCTACAAAGGGAAAGAGCCCCTGAACGAAGGAGCGCCGCCCCTCCTCCAGACTGCGGGTAATGACCGGCAGACAGCTTTTGCGGTAGAGGGCAAAGAGGGGCTCCGGCCGCCCGTCCCCTCTGCGGATGGTGCACACGTCCGCCTGTCCCATCCGCTCCGCCATCCAGCGGGCCAGGGCGGCATCTCCAAAGGGCATGTCCACTGCCGTGAGAAAGACCGCGTCGGTCTCCAGCTCCGCCAGTGCGGCCTCCAGGCCGGCCATGGGTCCCGCGCCCGGATGCCGGTCCAAGAGGGCCGGCACCTCCGCCGGAAGGGTGCGCCCTCCCTCTCCCACCGAGACGGCCACGGCGTCGAATACCCCCGTCCAGCGGTTGATCATCCGCTCCAGCAGGGTACTCTCCCCCACCGGGAGTTCCCCCTTGTCCCGTCCCATCCGGCGGGATTTTCCGCCGGTCAAAATCACCGTTGTAATGTGCATATGGACCTTCCTCCTGTCCGGTGTAAACCGGTTTTCATTGTATCAGCTCTCTTTCCCACTGACAAGTTTTTCCGGCGGCATAGAACGGACAAATCTTCCATATCCTGTTCTTACAGAAACCTGCGCATGATCGCTTTGATACGGGAGGTACTGTCATGAAACAACTGGCCGCGGCCCTGCTGGCCGCTTCTCTGCTCCTCTGCCCCGCCGGGGCGGTCTCCAGCGCGCCGCAGGCGGAGGCAAGCGCCGCTGTCCTGATGGAGAAGGAGACCGGGACCCTTCTCTATGAACAAAATGCCCACGACAAGCTGGAACCGGCCAGCGTCACCAAGGTCATGACCCTGCTCCTGGTGGTGGAGGCCATTGACGACGGCCGCCTGGGCCTGGACGACCTGGTGACGGTGTCGGCCCACGCCGCCTCCATGGGCGGCTCCCAGGTCTATCTGAAGGAAAACGAGCAGATGACGGTACAGGACCTGCTCAAGGCGGTGACTGTGGTCTCGGGAAACGACGCGGCGGTGGCCCTGGCCGAGCACCTCGCAGGCAGTGAGGAGGCCTTTGTGGCCGATATGAACGAGCGGGCCGCCGAGCTGGGCATGGCGGACACCACCTTTCTCAACTGCACCGGCCTGCCCGCCGCCGGGCATCTGACCAGCGCCTACGATATCGCCCTCATGTCCCGGGCCCTGATCGGACATCCTATGATCCGGGAGTATTCCACCATCTGGATGGACTCCATCCGCAACGGGGCCTTCCAGCTCTCCAACACCAACAAGCTCATCCGCTTCTATCCCGGGGCCACTGGACTCAAAACCGGCTCCACCGACTCGGCGGGTTACTGTCTCTCTGCCACGGCGGAGCGGGATGGCATGGAGCTCATCGCCGTGATCCTGCATTCCCCCACCTCGGCCCAGCGCTTTGACAGCGCCAAGCGTCTGCTGGACTTCGGCTTTGCCAACTATACCCTGGCCGACATCCGCCCCAACCAGGCCCTTCCCCCGGTGGATGTGATCCTGGGCCGGAAGGAGCAGGTCCAGCCGGAGCTCTCCGCCTCCAGCCGGCTTTTGGTGGAAAAGGACCAGATCAACCAGCTCTCTACCCAGCTGGAGCTCTGCCAGGATGTGGAGGCCCCCGTGGAGAAGGGCCAGATCCTGGGCCACCTGGTGGTGACCGTAGGCGGGGAGGAGCGGGAGCGCATCCCCATCGTCGCCTGCGAGGCCGTGGAACGCGTCACCGTGCCCGGCATTTTCCTGGATTTTCTCCAGCGCCTGTTCCTGGCTGCCTGACCTTTTTCAGGGAGAGAACCATTCTTTTGGTTCTCTCCCCCTTTTTCTGTATTTTTCTTCCATATCTTGCGTTATGATGTGTTTTACGAAATAGCGCGGCACAGAGCCTTGACGTATTCCATATTATGTTGTATAATTTCTACAAATAAGTATCCGCTTTTTTGGATCCTTATTATCATCTATGCCAAGAGAAGGTTCTTTTTTCCCTTTACTTTTGGGCGTTTTTCGTACGAAGGAGAGTATGCCTATGAATCAGGTCACCAGCTATGCACCCGCTCTGGATGCGTTTTCAAAAGGTCAGGCCGTCCGTGCGCAGGAGTATCTGGGATCTCACGCACAGGTACAGGACGGGCAGGAGGGGTATGTCTTCCGTGTGTGGGCCCCCAATGCCAAGGCAGTATGCGTCATGGGAGATTTCAACGACTGGGATGAGTCCGATCACCCCCTCGCTCCCATCGGCGGCGGCGTGTGGGAGGGATTTGTCCCTGGCCTTCAGCGCTACGACTCCTATAAATATGCCATTCACACACAGGACGGCCGTGTCCTGGCCAAGGCCGATCCCTATGCCTTCCACGCCGAGACCCGCCCCGGCACCGCCTCCAAGATCTATGAGCTGGGCGGCTATGTCTGGGGCGATCAGGCCTGGCTGGAGTGGCGGAAAGCCAATCCCATCTATCACAAGCCCCTCAACATCTATGAAATGCACCTGGGCTCCTGGCGGCGCACCGGGGAGGACACCTTCCTCAGCTACCGGGATATTGCCCGCTATCTGGTCCCCTACGTCAAAGAGATGGGCTTCACCCATGTGGAGCTCATGCCCGTGAGCGAATATCCGCTGGACGACTCCTGGGGGTATCAGTGCACCGGATACTTTGCCGCCACCAGCCGGTACGGCACGCCGGACGACTTCATGTATCTGGTGGATCAGCTCCACCAGGCCGGCATCGGCGTCATTCTGGACTGGGTGCCCGCCCATTTCCCCAAGGACGCCTTCGGCCTGTACGAATTTGACGGCGGCCCCTGCTACGAGTACGCCGATCCCCGCAAGGGCGAGCACGCCGACTGGGGCACCCGCGTCTTTGACTACGGGCGCAACGAGGTCCGCTCCTTCCTCTACTCCTCGGCCCTGTTCTGGCTGGAGCAGTTCCACATCGACGGCCTGCGGGTGGACGCGGTGGCCTCCATGCTCTACCTGGACTACGGCCGGCAGGATGGACAGTGGTGCCCCAACCTCTTCGGCGGGCACGAGAATCTGGAGGCCGTGGATTTCCTCCAGCAGCTCAATACCCACATCTTCCAGGCTCACCCGGACGTGCTCATGATCGCGGAGGAGTCCACCGCCTGGCCCCGGGTCTCCCACCCGGTGGAGCAGGGCGGCCTGGAAGGCGGTCTGGGCTTCAACCTCAAGTGGAATATGGGCTGGATGAACGATCTGTGCCACTATATGAAGCTGGACCCCTACTTCCGGCAGTTCAATCACCGGGATATCACCTTCTCCCTGATGTACGCCTTCTCGGAGAACTTCGTGCTCCCCCTCTCCCACGACGAGGTGGTGCACATGAAGGGCTCCCTCATCAACAAGATGCCGGGCACCGATGAGGAGAAGTTCGCCGGTGTGCGGGCCTTCTACACCTATATGCTCACCCATCCGGGGAAAAAGCTTCTCTTCATGGGCGCGGAATTCGGACAGTTCAACGAGTGGCATTTTGAGCACTCTCTGGACTGGCACCTTCTGGAGCAGGAGCGCCATCAGCAGCTCCAGGGCTTCTTCCAGTCCGCCAACCAGTTCTATCTGGCCCACCCCGAGCTGTGGGAGCTGGACTTCTCCTGGGAGGGATTCCAGTGGATCTGTGCCGATGATAACCAGGGCAACTGCGCCGCCTTCCTGCGGAAGGACAAGAATGGACACTTCCTGCTCACCCTGTGCAACTTCTCCCCCGTCCACCGAGCGGGCTACCGTCTGGGCGTCCCCTGCCCGGGCCGGTACGAGGTGGCCTTCAACACAGACGATCCCGCCTTCGGCGGAAACGGACTGGGCGATCTGGAGCCCCTCAAGTCGGAGTACATCCCCTGTCACGGGCTGGAGCAGTCCATCTCGGTGGACCTTCCCCCCATGGGCGCAGTGATCCTGCGCTGCACCAAGAAATTCCCGCCCCGCCGCAAAAAGGCGGAGCTTTCGCCAGCCGCGAAGCCGGCGTCCAAGCGCACGAGCCGCAAAAAGGCCCCTGCCGCGGAGGAGTCCTCCGCCCAGGAGACCAAGCGTCCCGCCCGCAAGCCCCGCGCTTCCAAATCGGGCAGTTAAACCATCTACATACGCAGAGAGGAGCTGGGAATCCAACATTGCCTGTCATTGCGCTCCGGACTTCGTTCCGCTCCGGAGCCGATGTGGAGAGGGACATTTGAAAAGCAATCGCTAGAGGTGAACGTGTTATGAAAAAGGAATGTGTCGCCATGCTTTTGGCTGGCGGACAGGGAAGCCGTCTCCATGCCCTGACCAGCCACGTGGCCAAACCCGCCGTTCCGTTCGGCGGAAAATATCGCATCATCGACTTCCCGCTGTCCAACTGTATCAACTCCGGCATTGACACGGTGGGCGTGCTCACCCAATACCGTCCGCTGGAGCTCAACGCATATCTGGGCAACGGCCAGGCCTGGGACCTGGACCGCTCCGACGGGGGCGTCCACATCCTCCCCCCCTACATGCGCGAGGGGGAAAAGGGCACCTGGTACAAGGGCACCGCCAACGCCATCTATCAGAATATGGGCTTTATCGAGCTCTATGATCCGGAGTATGTGCTCATCCTCTCGGGTGACCACATCTACAAGATGGACTACTCCAAGATGCTGGCCCACCACAAGGCCAGCGGCGCGGCCTGCACCATCTCGGTGCTGGAGGTCACGCTGGAGGAGGCCACCCGCTTCGGCATCATGAATGTGGACGACTCCGACCAGATCTATGAATTTGAGGAGAAGCCCAAGCACCCCAAGAGCAATCTGGCCTCTATGGGCATCTACATCTTCACCTGGTCCAAGCTCAAGGAGTATCTGATGGCGGACGAGGCCGACGAGAAGAGCTCCAATGACTTCGGCAAGAACATCATTCCCTCCATGCTGGCCCACCAGGAAAAGCTGATGGCCTACCGCTTCCGGGGCTACTGGAAGGACGTGGGCACCATCGACTCCCTGTGGGACGCCAATATGGACATGCTCTCCCCGGAGAACGGCATCGATCTCTACGATACCGAGTGGCCCATCTACGCCCGCACCCCCACCAAGCCCCCCCTCTATACCGGTCCCAACGCCAAGGTGTCCCACTCCATGGTCACGGGCGGCTGTGAGGTCTACGGCACGGTGGAGAACTCGGTGCTCTTCCACTCGGTGCAGGTGGAAGAGGGCGCCCGGGTGGCCTACTCCATCCTCATGCCCGGCACGGTCGTGAAGGCCGGGGCCGTGGTGGAATACGCCATCATTGCGGAAAATACCGTCATCGGGGAGCAGGCCCATGTGGGTACGTCCCCGGACGACCAGAACGATTCGGAATGGGGCATCGCCGTTGTGGCGCAGAACCTCAAAGTTGGCCGGGGCGCCGTCGTACCCGCCAAGGCCATGATTACCCGCAATGTGAAAGGAGACGATAAGAAATGCTGAATAAACTCCACGGCATCATTTTTGCCTATCGCTCCAATCCCAGCCTGCGGGAATTGAGCCAGCATCGCAACACCTGTTCCATCCCCTACGGCGGCCGTTACCGGGTAGTGGACTTCATGCTCTCCAACTTCGTCAACGCCGGGGTCTCCGATGTGGGCCTCATCACCCACGCCAACTACCAGTCCCTGCTGGACCATGTGAGCTCCGGTAAGGACTGGGACCTGGCCCGCAAGCACGGCGGTCTGCGCATCCTGCCCCCCTTTGGCTATGCCGATAAGCGGGGCGACGGGAATTACCACGGCCGGATGGACGCTCTGGCCGGCGTGTACTCCTACCTCCAGAAGATCCGGCAGGACTACGTGGTCCTGGCCGGTGGCGACGTGGCGGTCAACCTGCCCCTCGCGGAGATCTTCCAGTCCCATCTGGACAGCGGCGCCGACATGACGGCCGTGTGCACCTCCAAGCTCAACAGTGACCCCCGCGGCTGCGACTACTTCACCACTGACGAAAACGGCTTTGTCACCGACGTGGCCGTCAACCCCACCACGGCTGCCGGTCTGGAGTCCCTGGAGGTCTACATCCTCTCCAAGGAGCTGCTCCTCTCCCTGGTAGACCACTGCTCTACCCACAACATCTCCTCCTTCAGCGACGGTGTTCTGGTGTCGGCGGTGCATAATCTGAAGATCCACGCCTACCAGTTTGACGGCTATGCCGCCCGCCTTCAGTCGGTGGCCGGCTATTTTGCCCGCAGCATGGAGCTGCTGGACCCCGCGGTCCGCGCACAGCTCTTTGCACCCGAACGTCCCATCAAGACCAAGGACCAGTCCAACCCCTCCACCTACTACGGCCCCGGCGCCAAGAGCATCAACTCTCTGGTGGCCGATGGCTGCATCATCGAGGGCGAGGTGGAAAACTGCATCCTCTTCCGCGGCGTGCATGTCCAGAAGGGTGCCCGTGTTTCCAACTGTGTGCTCATGCAGGGCACCGTCGTTCAGTCGGATGCCGTGCTCAAATATGTGATCACAGATAAGAATGTCCGGGTGAATCCGGGGCGGATGCTGATGGGTCATTCCAGCTATCCTTTAGCCATCGCCAAGAACGAAATCGTATGATCCTTTGACATTTTCCCCTGTGAGAGCCAAGAGACGAAGCTGTTTTTTCAACACTTCGTCTCTCGCTCTGACTGGAACTTTCTGCTATACTGGACATAACAGCAGTCTCCACCCATTGTGAAATTCCCATTGTTCCGAATGGGCAGTTGAACTGTGTGAAAGGAGTCTTTGCCCCATATGAACATTCTCTTTGCTTCCTCTGAGGTCGCCCCTTTTATTAAAACAGGCGGCCTGGCCGATGTGGCGGGCAGTCTTCCCAAGGCGCTGGCCGCGGCCGGCCATGATGTGCGCGTCATCCTCCCCCTCTACGAGGGAATCGGCCAGGAGTGGCGCGACCAGATGACCTATCTCTTCAATTTCCACGTGATCCTGGCCTGGCGCACGCCCTATTGCGGCATCTTTGAGCTCAAGCGGGACGGCGTGACCTATTATTTCGTGGATAACGAGTACTACTTCAAGCGCTCCGGCCTCTACGGCCACTATGACGACGCCGAGCGTTTCGCCTTCTTCTCCCGTGCCGTGGTGGAGACCCCCGCCCACCTGGACTGGCACCCCGATGTGATCCATGCCAATGACTGGCAGACCGCCCTGGCTCCCATCTATCTGCTGGAGGAGCGCACCCGTGTGCCCCAGCTCTATGGGACCAAGTCTGTCTTTACCATCCACAACATCGAGTACCAGGGCCGCTACGGCAAGGAGCTGCTGGAGGATCTGTTCGGTCTCAACTCCGGCTACTTCCACGAGCATATGCTGGCCTACCATGGGGACGTGAACCTGATGAAGGGGGCCATCTACGCCTCCGACTATGTCACCACCGTCTCCCCCTCCTATGCCGGCGAGCTCCAGTATCCCTTCTACGCCCACGGTCTGGAGGGCGTCATTGCCGACAACCGCCACAAGCTGCGCGGTATCCTGAATGGCATTGACACCGCGCTGTACGATCCCGCCCACGATCACGGCCTGGCCGCCAACTTCTCGCCCGACGACCTCTCCGGCAAGGCCGCCTGTAAGGCCGCCCTCCAGCAGGCCGTCGGCCTGCGGCAGGACCCCAATATCCCCATCATCGCCTGCATCTCCCGCCTGGTCAAGCACAAGGGCTTTGAGCTGGTGGCCTCCGCCATCCACGACATCATGGCCATGGATGTGCAGATGGTGGTCCTGGGCACCGGCGACTGGAATTTTGAGGAGGCCTTCCGCCACGCGCAGGCCCAGTATCCCGGCCGTTTCTCGGCCAACATCCTCTACTCGGGCGCCCTCTCCACCGCCATCTATGGCGGCGCGGACCTCTTCCTCATGCCCAGCATCGCCGAGCCCTGCGGCCTGTCTCAGATGATCGCCATGCGCTACGGCACCCTGCCCGTGGTCCGGGAGACCGGCGGCCTGCGGGATTCCGTGCGTCCCAACGGCACCGAGCACGCCAATGGCTTTACCTTCGCCGACATCAACGCCCACGATATGACCTGGGTGCTGGGTGAAGCGGTCAATCTCTACTACAACGGCAAGGAGGCATGGCAGGCCCTCCAGCGCAATGCCATGACCGCCGACTTCTCCTGGAACCAGTCCGCCCAGGACTACCTCCAGGTCTACTACTGGGTCACGGGCTTTACCAATCCCGCCGAGCAGGAGGAGCCGGTCCCTTTTGAGGAGGAGCCTGCGGCTGAACCCGCTCCCGCCGCTGAGGAGCCCGTGGCTGAGCCCGCTCCCGCCGCCGAGGAGCCTGTAGCCGAGCCTGCTCCCGCCGCTGAGGAGCCTGTGGCTGAGCCCGCTCCCGCCGCCGAGGAGCCCGTGGCCGAGCCTGCTCCCGCCGCCGAGGAGCCCGTGGCCGAGCCTGCTCCCGCCAAAAAAACTCCGGCCCGCCGCAGCACGAAAAAGACCGGCGGCAGCAAGAAGAGCCGTGCCGCCCGGAAGGCCGCAAAATCCGAATAACGTCCCTTCGTATTCACTGATCCCCTTACCGCTCCGCCGGTATTCCAGCGGAACGGCTAAGGTCACAGACCCGTCGACCGGCATATGATACCCTGTAAGCCTGCGGGCCCGGATTCCCTGGCCCGCAGGCTTTTGCCGTCTTCCGGGAACGCTGAGATTTTGGAGGAAACATTCCATGCACACTTATACCAAAAAAGAGCTGATGGCTCTCATCACCGGTAAGCTCCGCCGCAACTTCGGCCGGGACGTGGATGAGGCCACCAGCCTGCACATGTTCAAGGCCTGCGCTCTGGTCCTGCGTGATATCATGTCCGAGCGTCAGATGCAGACCCAGGACCGGACCACCCGCAGTCACGCCCGCCAGGTCCATTACCTCTCCCTGGAATTTCTGATGGGCCGTTCCCTGATGAAGAACGCCTATAACCTGGGCGTGCTGGAGCCTTTGAAGGAGGCCATCGAGGGCCTGGGCTTCTCCGCTCCGGAGCTCTTTGAGTCTGAGCCGGACGCCGGCCTGGGCAACGGCGGTCTGGGCCGTCTGGCCGCCTGCTACCTGGACTCCATGACCACCCTGGATATTCCCGCCACCGGCTATTCCATCTGCTATGAGCTGGGCATCTTCAAGCAGAAGATCGTGGACGGCCAGCAGGTGGAGCTGCCCGACAACTGGCTGGGTCTGGGCGACGCCTGGCTCATCCCCAAGATGGACGAGGTGGAAGAGGTGCGCTTCGGCGGCCGCGTGGAGGACGTGTGGGATGAGCACGGACACCACTCCATCCGCCACACCGGCTATGACTCAGTCCTGGCCGTGCCCAAGGACATGGAGATTGCAGGCTACGGCACGGAACATGGCAATGTGCTCCGCCTGTGGGACTCCAAGAGCCCCCAGCCGGTGGATATGTCCCTCTTCTCCCGGGGCGAGTACCTCAAGGCAGTGGAGCGTCAGGCCCTGGCCGAGTCCATCTCCAAGATTCTCTATCCCGAGGACAATCACTACGAGGGCAAATCTCTGCGTCTCAAGCAGCAGTATTTCTTTGTCTCTGCCACCATCCAGTCCATCGTGCGCAAGCACCGGGCCGAGTACGGCACCCTGCGCAACTTCCATCTGAAGCACGTCATTCAGATCAACGACACCCACCCCACCCTGGTCATCCCCGAGCTCATGCGCATCCTGCTGGACGAGGAGGGCTACGGCTGGGATGAGGCCTGGAATATCGTCACCCACACGGTGGCCTATACCAACCACACCGTTCTGGCCGAGGCGCTGGAGCGCTGGCCCCAGCAGCTGGTCATCGACCTGCTGCCCCGAATCTGGCAGATCATCGTGGAGATCAGCAACCGCTATCAGGCCGAGCTGACCACCTACTTCCACGGGGATATGTCCAAGGTGGAGCGCATGGCCATCATCTGGGGCGGAGATGTCCGCATGGCCAACCTGTGCATCTGCGCCTGCTTTGCCGTCAACGGCGTGTCCGCCCTCCACTCGGATATCCTCAAGCGGGAGGTCTTCCACGACGCCTATCTGCGCACCCCCGGCAAATTCAAGAATGTCACCAACGGCATCGACCACCGCCGCTGGCTCAGCGAGTGCAACCCCCAGCTGGACGCCCTCATCAAGGAGTGCTGCGGCGGGGACCGCTATCTTCTGGATCCCGACGCCCTCTCCGGCCTGGAGAAGTACAAGGACGACAGCGCCGTGCTGGAGCGCCTGGACGCCATCAAGCAGGCCAACAAGAAGGCCTTTGCCTCCTATGTGGCCCGGGAGAGCGGCATCATCCTCAACACCGACGCTGTCTTTGACGTACAGGTCAAGCGCCTGCACGAGTATAAGCGCCAGCTCCTCAACGTGCTGCACATCATCTATGAGTACCAGCACCTGAAGGAAGATCCCAATTTCATGATCGTCCCCAAGGTCTACCTCTTCGGCGCCAAGGCGGCCCCCGGCTACTATGTGGCCAAGCGGATCATCCACCTCATCAACTCCCTGGCCGCCACCATCAACGCCGATCCCATCTGCAAGGATAAGCTCCAGGTGGTCTTTTTGGAGAACTACCGGGTCTCTCTGGCCGAGAAGCTCATGCCCGCCAGCGAGCTGAGCGAGCAGATCTCCACCGCCGGCAAGGAGGCCAGCGGCACCGGCAACATGAAGTTCATGATGAACGGCGCCGTGACCATCGGTACCCTGGATGGCGCCAACGTGGAGATGCACCAGGTCCTGGGGGATGAGAACATCTTCCTCTTCGGTCTCAAGGCCCACGAGGTCAGCGAGCTCAAGGCCAAGGGCTACCACTCCTACGAGTACTATATGCACAACAATGACCTGCGCGCTGTGGTGGATGCTCTGGCCCAGGGCTTCCAGGATGGCGTGAGCTACAACGACCTGGCAAAGCGCCTGCTCTTCGGAGACGGCTGCCCGGCCGACGAGTATCTGCTCCTGGCCGACTTTGACAGCTACCGCAACGCCCAGAAGAAGGCGGCCGACACCTATCTGGACCGCAAGAAGTGGAACCAGATGTCCCTGATGAACGTGGCCCGCTCCGGCATCTTTGCCGCCGACCGCTCCATCCGGGATTACGCCCGGGACATCTGGGATGTCCCCGTGCGGGATCTGGGCAAGCTGTAAGCCCGCAAAAGAAAAACAAATAAACAGAAACAGCCCGGAATGCAAACGCATTCCGGGCTGTCTTCCTGTTAAAGCGTCGTATTACCACTCTTTTTGGGCATAGATGCGCTGCGAGATGCGGCAGGAGATGAAGTAGGCCGCCACGGTCACCAGAATCAGGCCCACCGCCAAGGCGGCTGCGCTCTCCTGGAGGCGCTCCTCCGCGCCGATGGCCGGGAACAGGAAGCCCGCGCTCCCCACAATGGCCACAAAGGCCACCACAAAAACCAGCGTCATCAGGGTGCGCCCCCGCTCCACGCCGAACCGGTAGCACAGCGGAAGGGTGATGCTGGCCATCAGCAGGCTCACCAACCCGGTTGTCACCGTGGCGGCCACCATCTCGAGCGGATCGTCGCTCAGCAGGCCAAACGCATGAATGAGCAGGCACAGCGCGCCGCAGATCAGCACGCTCCCGAGGGCGATGACCGCCGTATAGACATAGCGCCCCCGCACCGCGTTCCTGGCACCGCCGGGCAGGGTGCAGGCATAGCTGTCCCACCGGGAGACCTGATCGAAGGCCATGGCCGAGAGGGGGCACATCAGGGTCACCAGCACCACAAAGCCCGAGAGGATGTAGGACTCCCACACACCGGCGGCGCTGATGGCCCCATAGACCAGAAGAATCACGCCGTAGGTCCGCATCTGCTTGCGCATCAGGAGAAAATCTTTCCGCACATAACCCATCATGCTCTGTCACCTCGCACCGTAAATACCATCAAATCCTCCAGGCTCACCGGGTCCACCGCCAGCTCAGGGTAGCGGCGGCGGAACTCCCGTTTGTCCCGCACCAGCGCCTCGCACTGGAAGGCGCTCTCCCGCCGGCCCACCAGGAAGGCGGGGTCCACCCGGTCCATCTCTCCCCGGGTACAGACCAGACGGCCATACTCGTCCAGAAGCTCATCCTTGGCCCCCTGGAGCACCAGTTTTCCCCGGTGCAGGTATGCCACATAGTCCGCCGCCTTCTCCAGATCGCTGGTGATGTGGCTGGAGAGCAGCACGGCATGGGACTCATCGGAGACGAAATCCAGAAAGAGCTCCAGGATCCTGTCCCGCACCACCGGGTCCAGCCCGCTGGTGGCCTCGTCCAGCAGAAGCACGCGCGGATTGCGGGCCAGCGCCGCGGCAATGGAGAGCTTCATCTTCATGCCCCGGGAAAATTCCTTCACCAGCTTTTTCTCGGGCAGCTCAAACTCCCCCAGCAGGCTGCGGAACCGCTTGCTGTCCCATCCGGGGCAGGCGCCGGAGAGGATGGTCTCCACCATGCGGGGCGTGAGGAGCTCATGGAACGGACACTCGTCCAGTACCACCGTCACCTGCTCCTTGACCGCCCGCTCCTCCTTCCGGTTGTCCATCCCAAAGATCCGGATCTCCCCGGCGTCCCGCCGGACCAGATTCAGGATGCACTTGATGGTAGTGGACTTTCCCGCGCCGTTCTCCCCGATGAGGCCCAGGATGGTCCCTCCCGGCACCGCCAGGGTCACATCGTCCAGCCGGAAGCTGCCGTAATCCTTGGTCAGATGTTCGATCTCAATGGCATTCTCGTAGTTCATCAGGCTTCCTCCCCTTCGTACAGAATGGTCAGTGTCTGCATCAGCTCTTCCAGCGTGATGCCCCCGGTCCGCGCCACTTCCACCGCCGCGCCCAGGTGTTCTTCCGCCCGGCGCAGGGCATCCTCCCGTACCAGCTCCAGATTGCGGGGGGCCACAAAGCAGCCCTTTCCGGGGACCGTGGTGAGAAATCCCTCCCGCTCCAGCTCCTCATAGGCCCGCTTGGTGGTGATGACCGAGATCCGCAGCTCCCGGGCCAGCAGACGCATGGAGGGCAGCGCCTCCCCCTCCCGGAGCTCTCCCTTCAGGATCAGGCTCTTGATCTGGCGGGTGATCTGGTCATAGATCGGGACCTCTCCCGTATTGCGAATGATGATATCCATGGTGCACCTCTGTCATACTGTATATACTTGACATATACAGTATATATGCCATATACACAGTTGTCAAGTCCCAGCCGCAAAAAAAGCGCGCAGCCCCGAACGGGACTGCGCGCTGCTATGTATTCTATTCGATGGCTTCCACCGGCTCCAGCTGCATGACGGAGATTTCATAGGCGATGCGCTGGGTGGTCTCCCCCTGCTCCACTTTCGTATAGGTCCGGCTCTGGAAGCGCCCCTCCAGCCGGATGGCATCCCCCACGGACAGCTCCGCGCAGCGGCGGGCCAGCGCTCCCCAGGCGATACAGGGCAGATAGTCCGCCCGGCCGTAGCGCCGGTTGACGGCCAGCAGCAGATCGCAGATCTCCCGCCCCATGGGGGTGCGCCGAAAGACCGGCGGCTTGCAGATGGCCCCGGCCAGGACCAGATCGTTGCAGTGCTCTCCCACGCCCTCCCGCAGCTGCCGGGCGTACAGGGTAATGACCAGCCGGCTTCCCTTCCCGCTCTTGTTATTGAAGGAGCGGACCTCCCCCTCGATCTCCACCTCCTGCCCGGCCTGGACAGGATGCTGTTGGAGCAGTGCCCGGGAGACGATGACATTGACCCGGTCCTCCGCCCCGGAGAGCCTGCGTACCATCAGGGGAAAGGCCTCATACTCCATGCCGTGGTTGGTATGGGAATAGACGGGAGCCTCGGCTGCGGTCCCCCGCAGCAGGGCCTGATTTTCATTCCAGTTGATTTGCATGTCTGCCACACTCCTGCGTATAAATTCCAGGTTTTTACTCTGTGGCATCTATATGCGGCGGAGGCCCTCTCTATGACAGACGGTCCCTTCAAAAAGGCCTCCGCCGCCTCGGTCAGCCGCGGTCCCGGCCCTTCTTTTCACTCCGGCGTGCCTGCTGCCCGGCAGGCAGATGGACTCCGCCCACCGTTCCGGCACACTGGCCGTTGGCCGCCTGTACACCGGTGACCATCTCATCCTCTTCCATTCCGTCCGGACGACGGGCCATCAGGGCATTGGTCCGGTGCTGCACCTGCTGGAGCAGGGCCTCCTGCGGGTTGATCAGGACCCCATCGGCATTGACTTCGCTCATGAAAAACCACCTCCTTGTGGAGGTAGTATACCGCTCACCCCTTCGAATTATCCCTTAAAATAGAAAGACCCGCCGCAGAGCATTTCTCTGCGGCGGGTCGGTTTTATTCTGTTTGATCAGGAGAGCAGGGCGCGGTCACTGGAAAACTCCTCGCCGCTGGCCTTGGTGAACTGTTCCAGCAGGTCCTCCACCGTCAGGCGCTTCTTCTCCTCCCCGGAAATGTCCAGCACGATATGGCCGTCATACATCATCACCAGGCGGTTGCCGTGGGCGATGGCGTCCTTCATGTTGTGGGTGATCATCAGGGTGGTGAGGTTGTCCCGGTGAACGATCTTCTCAGTGGTATCCAGCACTTTGGCCGCCGTCTTGGGGTCCAGTGCAGCCGTGTGCTCATCCAGGAGCAGGAGCTTGGGGCGGACCAGACTGGCCATCAGCAGGGTCAGGGCCTGCCGCTGGCCGCCCGAGAGCAGACCCACCTTGGAGGTCAGACGGTCCTCCAGGCCCAGGTCCAGAATCTTAAGGAGCTCCCGGTACTCGGCGCGCTCCTTTCCGGTGATGCCGACCCGCAGGCCCCGGCGCTTGCCCCGCCGGGCCGCCAGAGCCAGGTTCTCCTCGATCTGCATGGTGGCCGCCGTTCCCATCATGGGGTCCTGGAACACCCGGCCGATGTAGGATGCCCGCTTGTGCTCGGGCAGGCGGGTCACATCCACCCCGTCAATGGTGATGGTGCCCTCATCCACCGGGAATACCCCGGCCACCGCGTTGAGCATGGTGGACTTACCGGCACCGTTTCCGCCGATGACCGTGACAAAATCCCCGTCGTTCAGGGTGAGGGTGAGGTGATTGAGGGCCCGCTTCTCATTGACGGTGCCCGCATTAAAGGTCTTACAGACCCCTTTGATCTCAAGCATGGCTGGCCGCTCCTTTCTTGGCGGATTTGGAGAAGTACTTCCCCTTCCAGTACGGGATGCTCAGGAAGAGGGCCACGATCAGGGCGGTGATGAGCTTCATGTCGTCCGTGTTCAGGCCCAGCCAGATGACCACATTGTACACCACATAGTAGAGCACCGAGCCGATGACCACGCTGAGCAGCAGCAGGGCGAAGTTGTGGAAGATCTTAGAGAAGAGCACCTCGCCGATGATGACGGCGGCCAGACCGATGACGATGGCGCCCCGGCCCATGTTCACGTCGGCGAAGCCCTGGTACTGGGCCAGCAGCGCCGAGGAGAGGGCCACCAGACCGTTGGAGAGCATCAGGCCCAGCACCTTGGCCACATTGGTGTTGATGCCCTGGGCCCGGGCCATGTTGGCGTTGGCACCCGTGGCCCGGAGAGAGCAGCCCAGCTCGGTGCCGAAGAACCAGTAGAGCAGGGCGATGATGACCGCCGCAAAGATCACCCCGATGAGGATGGGGTTTTCCAGGCTGAGGGATTTCACATTGCGGGAGGACACCAGCAGATCATAGTTCCGGAAGCTGATGGGCTGGTTGGCCTGTCCCATGATGCGCAGGTTGACCGAGTAGAGGGCCAGCTGGGTGAGGATGCCGGCCAGGATGGCAGGAATGCCGCACACGGTGTGGAAAAATCCCGTGGCCAGTCCGGCCAGCATACCGGCCAGGAAGGAGCCCAGCAGGGCCAGAGGCATGGGGACCCCCGCCATGGTGAGCATGATAAAGACGGCGCCGCCGGTGCACATGGTGCCGTCCACCGTCAGGTCGGCCACGTCCAGGATTTTATAGGTCAGATAGACGCCGATGGCCATGATGCCCCAGATGAGTCCCTGAGCGGCCGCTCCCGGCATCATATTGAATAAGGCTGTGATGTCCACAGATGATCTCCTCCTTAAATCGCGGAAATGCGCCCAAAAGCAGCGGAAACGGACGTTCCGCTGCTTTTGGATTTTATGCGGGGGACAGATTACTCGATAGCCTCATATCCCTCGGGCGGGGTGAGGCCCAGCTCTTCGCAGATGGCCGGGTTATACTTGGGGGTGAACTGGGGCGCGTACTCAATGGCCATTTCGGCGGGATCCTTGCCGTTGACCAGGATCTCATAGGCCATCTCGCCGGTGGCGTAGCCGATGTCATAGTAGCTGATGGTCAGGGTGGCCACGCCGCAGCCGCGGCAGATGCCCTCCTCACCGGCAATGATGGGGGTCTTGGCCGCCAGGGCGATGTTGCCGATCAGCTCGGCGTTCTGGGCGGCGGTGTTGTCGGTGGGGATGTAGAGGACATCCTCGGCGGCACAGGCCGACTCGGCCACAGCCGCCAGATCATTGGAGTCGGAGAAGGTGTAGCTGGTGCAGGTATAGCCCATCTCCTCCAGGTAGCCCTGCACCGCACTGACCTGATAGGCGGAGTTGGGCTCGGCGGAGCAGGAGAGCAGGCCCACCTTTTCCGCGTCGGGGAACCAGGTCTGGAGCATGGCGGCCTGTTCATCCAGCGGGGCCAGATCGGAGGTACCCGAGACGTTGAAGCCGGTGACCCCGTCAAAGTCGTTCAGGCCCAGGGCCACGCCGTACTCGGTGATGGAGGTGCCCAGAATGGGAATATCCTCGGTGGCAGAGGCCGCCGCCTGGAGGGCGGTGGTGCCGTTGGCCATGATGAGATCCACGCCGTTGGAGACAAAGCTGCCCACGATGGTATTGCAGTTATTGGAGTCGCCCGAGGCGTTCTCCACCTTGATCTCCACCTGGTCGCCCAGCTTTTCCTTCAGGGCGTCCTGGAAGCCCTGCGTGGCCGCATCCAGCGCCTCGTGCTGCATCTGCTGGCACACGCCGATGGTGTAGCTGTCCTGCCCACCCTGGGTACCGGTGTCTCCCCCCGCGCTCTGGGCGGGAGAGGCGGACGGATCGGAACTGGAACAGGCGGCCAGGGAGGCCGCCATCGCCACGGAGAGCGCCATGGCAGTCAATTTCGGCAGATATTTCATTGCAAGCTCCTCCATCATCTCATGGTTCGCTTTAGCACACTTATGCTTTTATGCGCTAAAGTAAAGAGGTTTAAAAAAATACCTCTCGGTCCAAGGTTGTATTCATTATAATGACCTTCCTCTCCCTTGTCAAGCCCTGTTTTCCCGCTGGTGCGCCGGTCTTAATGGTTTTTTCATAGACTTCTCCCGGCGGTTGTGTTACAATGGGGAGCACAAAATGATCCTTATCGGAGGTCTTTTATTTTGAAAACTGACATACTGGGTGTGGGCTTCGACACCCTCTCCCCCGAGGAGATGGTCCATACCGCCGCTTCCCTCATCGAGGCCGGCGGGTTCCACTATGCCGTCACACCCAACCCCGAATTCCTGCTGGCCGCTCAGAAAAACGAGGCCTTCCGCACCGTGCTCAATCAGGCCGACCTCTCCATGCCCGACGGCATCGGCGTGGTCTATGCCTCCAAGATCCTGGGGCGTCCGCTGAACGGACGGGTCCCGGGCATCGATTTTGCCGACGGGCTCATGGCCTGGATGGCACAGCACGGCAAGCGGCTATTCCTGCTGGGCTCCAAGCCCGGCATCGCCGAGATGGCTTCCGTCAACCTGCGCCAGCGGCACCCCGGCCTGACCGTGTGCGGCACCCATGACGGCTATTTCAAGGAGGATGCGCCCGTCATCCAGGCCGTGCGGGAGGCGGAGCCCGACGTGGTCCTGGTCTGCCTGGGCGCGCCCAAGCAGGAGCTCTGGATGGCGCAGAACGGCCCCGCCACCGGCGCCAAGTTTATGGTGGGCCTTGGCGGCGCGCTGGACGTGTTCGCCGGACAGACAGAGCGCGCCCCCGAGGCCTGGCAGAAGGCCGGGATGGAGTGGCTCTACCGTCTCATCAAAGATCCCAAGCGCATCAACCGCATGGCCAAGCTCCCCCTGGTCCTCTTCCAGGCGGCGGGGGCGCGCCTGCGCGGCAAGTAAATGGGAGGAATCCTCATTGTCTGGTAAACTAATTGTATTCGAAGGGACCGACGGCTCGGGCAAGTCCACCCAGTTTGCCCGTCTGTGTCAGCGGATGGAGCAGGAGGGCCGTCCCTTCCAGCGTCTGGTCTTTCCGCAGTACAGCGAGCCCTCCTCCGCCCTCATCCGGATGTATCTGGGCGGGGAGTTCGGCACCCACCCCTCCGACGTGAACGCCTATGCCGCCTCCGCCTTTTTCGCGGTGGACCGCTACGCCTCCTGGAAAAAGGTGTGGGGGAGTTATTATGAGGGGGGCGGACTGGTCCTCTCCGACCGGTACAGCACTTCCAACGCCGTCCACCAGGCCTGCAAGCTGCCTCCCCACCAGTGGGAGGAGTTTTTCCGCTGGCTGGATGACTTTGAGCACACCAAGCTGGGGCTCCCCCGGGCCGATCTGGTGCTCTATCTGGACATGCCCACCCAGCAGGCCCTGACCCTCCTGCGCAGCCGGGAGGCCAGCACCCACACCTCCGGCGACATCCACGAGGTGGACCCGGAGTATCTGGCCCTGTGCCGCCGCACGGCCCTGGCCGCCGCCCCGGTGCTGGGGTGGAAGGTCATCCCCTGTACGGAGGCCGACGGCTCCCTTCGCACCATCGAGTCGCTCCACCATCAGCTCTGGGAGATCCTCTCCCCCATGGTATCCGATCCAACCTGAATCGAAACGAGGAGGTTTTCCTATGGTTTACATTCTGCTTGGCACCGGCTTTGAAGAGGCCGAGGCGCTTGTCCCCGCCGATCTGCTCCGCCGCGCCGGCATTGAGACCGCCCTGGTGGGCGTGGACGGCATGACCGTCACCGGCGGCCACGGCATCCAGGTCGCCGCCGACCTGTCCCTGGCCGATGTGGATCTGGAGCGGGCCAAAATGCTCCTTCTCCCCGGCGGACTGGGCGGTGTGGAGGTCATTCAGAACAGCATCCCCGCCCTCGGCCTCATCCAGGGGGCCTATGACCGGGGCATCTGGCTCTCCGCCATCTGCGCTGCGCCCACCATCCTGGCCGGTATGGGCCTGCTGGACCGCCGGAAGGCGGTCTGCTACCCCGGTATGGAGGATGAAATGGGCTCCTCCGTGGTGG
This sequence comes from Pseudoflavonifractor sp. MCC625, assembly GCF_018784545.1. Lineage (NCBI taxonomy): Bacteria > Bacillati > Bacillota > Clostridia > Eubacteriales > Oscillospiraceae > Pseudoflavonifractor > Pseudoflavonifractor sp. MCC625. Next base: position 123,126 of record NZ_WQOJ01000014.1, read on the forward strand.
AGCGGGGCGCCCGCGTGGTGGTGGACGGCCATATCGTCACCGCCCAGGCCGCTGGTTCCGCCTTCCCCTTCGGTCTCAAGCTGATCGAGGTCCTGGCCGGGGCGCCCGCCGCCCAGGCCGTGGCCCAGGCGGTGCACTACCATGGATGAGCAAAAGGCCGCCCTGCGCCGGACCATCCGCGCGCAGATGAAGGCCCTCACGCCGGAGGAGCGGCATGAGAGCGATGAAGCCCTCTTTGCCCGCTTCCTCTCCCTTCCCGCCGTGGAGCGGGCGGACACCCTGCTGCTCTACTGCGGCATGGGGGCAGAGCTGGATACCCTCCGCCTGCTGCCCCAGCTGATCGCCCGGGGCAAGCGGCTCCTCCTCCCCCGCTGTGCCAACGCGCCCGGAATCATGGACGCACGGGTCTACGACCCGTCCCTCCCCCTGGTGCGCCACCGCTACGGCATGCTGGAACCGGGGCCCGACCGCCCCGTGGTCTCCCCCGGGGAGATCGATCTGGTCCTGGTCCCGGGCCTGGCCTTTGACCGCCGGGGCTACCGGCTGGGCCAGGGGGGCGGCTACTACGACCGCTATCTTCCCCAGACGAAGGCCGTTACCGTGGCCCTGTGCCGGTCCTGCTTCCTGCTGGATGCAGTCCCCCGGGAGGAACACGATGCGCCGGTGGACCTGGTCCTCACCGAAAAGGAGACCTTCGGTCCCGCCGCCCTTTGATGCAAAAAGAAACAAGCGGGGAAATTCCCCGCTTGTTTCAGGCTATTCTCTGCTCAGCAGCAGCTGTCTCCGCAGCAGCTCTCGCCGCAGCAGCCGTTATGCATCCGGTTTCCGCCGCAGCAGCAGCCGCTGTTGCCGCTCCATCCCATCCCGCTGCCGCCACCGCAGCAGCAGCACAGTACTAGAATCACGATCACGATCCACATGCAGTTTCCGCCGCCAAATCCATTGTTGTTTCCACACATAAGTAGATACACCTCACCTTTTCTGGGCGTCGGTGGTTTGCCTTCGCCCGAACTGACCCATACTATGTGGTAAGGCTGCCACAGGTGCATGCCGATCGTGGTCTCGTTTCACCGTTTTCTCCGCCCCTCCGGCGGAGGTCCGGCCGCCGTGCCCCGCCGGCGCGGCGGTACAGTTAGGAGTTGAATCCATGTCACAGGAATATGAACGCTCGCCGGGACGGCGGGTCCAGGGACGCAGATATACCCCCTCCCACTTGCAGAGCGGGGGGGAGACCCGCCGCCGGACCTCGTCTGCTTCCGGCTCCCGCAGCACCGCATCCTCCCGCACCACACCGCCCTCCCGGGATTCCGGCCCCTCCCGGCCCAACCGCCCCAGAGGGAAGCGCAAGGGGCGCTTTGGTCCCTACGGAGCCATGCTCTATGTGATCTTCGTCATCGGCATCTCGGCGCTGCTGGCGGCGTTGGGCTGGGTGGCCGCCTGCGATGTGCTGGCCCTCAATAAGCCCGAGCACACCGCCACCGTCACCATTGAGGAAAATACCTCCCTGGACCAGGTGGCCGACACCCTGAAGGACAACGGCCTGATCGAGTACAAATTCCTCTTCAAGCTCTTTGCCTCTTTTACCGGCGCGGAGAAGGACAATAAGATCACCGCCGGCACCTATGAGCTGGATACCGATATGGACTATCACGCCCTCATCAGCAACATGGGCAAGGGCTCTTCCAGCCGGAAGGAGGTCACAGTCACCATCACCGAGGGCATGACTCTGGACCAGATCTTCGCCCTGCTGGAGAAGGAAGGGGTCTCCACGGCGGCCAAGCTCCAGGAGGAGGCGGCCAACCACCAGTTCAAATACTCCTTCCTCAAGGATCTGCCCACCGGCGATTACCACCGGCTGGAGGGCTATCTCTTCCCCGATACCTATACCTTCTATATGGGCGGTGACCCCCTGCAGATCCTGAACAAGATGATCCTGCGCTTTGACGAGATGTTTACCGATGAGATGCGGCAGGACGCCGCTGACCGCGGCTACACGGTGGGAGAGATCGTCACCATCGCCTCCATGATCGAGAAGGAGACCGACGGTACCGACCAGACCAAGATCGCCTCGGTCATCTATAACCGCCTTGAAAATCCCACCAGCGAGACCGCCGGTTACCTCAACATCGACGCCACGATCCTCTACGCCACCGGCGGGACCGTGGTGGACACCAACGCGGACACGCCCTACAATACCTCTACCCACAAGGGCCTGCCCCCCACGGCGATCTCCTGTCCCGGCATTGATGCCCTGCGCGCTGCCCTCTACCCCGCGGATACCAACTATTACTACTACGCCCTGGGCGATGACGGCACCCACTCCTTCTTCAAGACCTACAAGGAGCATCAGCGCTTTATCGCCAGCCAGGAGCGCTATCAGACCTCCCAGTAACACGCACCACTGCGCTCAAGCGGCGGACACGGCCAGCCGTGTCCGCCGTTCTTCCTGCACCACAAGAAACAGAGAGGATGGTACTATGTCAATCGAACTGCTCTCCCCCGCCGGAGATATGGAGCGCCTGCGCATGGCCGTGACCTACGGCGCCGACGCGGTCTATCTGGCCGGAAGTGACTTCGGTATGCGGGCCTTCGCCGGCAACTTTACCCCCGACCAGCTCCGGGAGGCGGTGGCCCTCTGCCACGCCCGGGGCGTCAAGGTCCATGTGACCTGCAACACCATGCCCCGCAACGATGAGGTAAGCCGGCTCCCCGCCTGGCTGGAGCTCATCGCGGACGCCGGGGTGGACGCCGTCATCATGGCCGATCTGGGCGTGTTCGCCCTGGCCGGAAAGCACGCCCCCGGCCTCAAGCGCCACGTCTCCACCCAGGCAGGGGTCACCAACTACGAAGTGGCCCTGGCCTGGCACGATCTGGGTGCTGACCGGGTCATCCTGGCCCGGGAGCTCTCCCTGGAGGAGGTGGCCGAGCTGCGCGCCAAGACGCCCAAGGCGCTGGAGATCGAGGCCTTTGTCCACGGCGCCATGTGCGTGAGCTACTCGGGCCGGTGCCTGCTCTCCAACTACATGACGGGCCGGGACGCTCAGCGGGGCGCCTGTGCCCAGCCCTGCCGCTATAAATACGCCCTGATGGAGGAAACGCGCCCCGGCGAATACTTCCCCGTCTACGAGGAGAACGGCGAGACCTTCATCATGAACAGCCGGGACATGTGCATGATCGACCACATCCCGGAGCTGATGGAGGCGGGGGTGGACTCCCTCAAGATCGAGGGCCGGGCCAAGTCGGCCTACTACGCCGCCGTCATCACCAGCGCCTACCGCCACGCGGTGGACGCGGCCCAGGCCGGTGTGCCCCTCTCCTCCGTGTGGCGGGATGAAGTGGAAAAGGTGAGCCACCGCCACTACTCCACCGGCTTCTGGTTCGGCCAGCCGGGTCAGTTCACCGAGGACGCCCGCTACATCCGGGATTACCAGGTCTGCGCCGTGGTGGAGTCCTGCGCCCCCGACGGCCGGGCGGTGTGCTCTCTGCGCAACAAGTTCCGCGCCGGGGACACCCTGGAGCTCATCGGCCCCGGTCTGGAGCCGGTCTCCTTCCAGGTCCCGGTCATGGCAGACGCCGACGGCTTCCCCCTAGAGGAGCCCCGCACCCCGCAGATGAAGTTCACCCTCCAGCTCCCCCACCCTGCTCCCGCGCTCTCTCTTCTGAGAAGGCAGGTGAGTGAATCGTGACCGTCAAGCGCCGCTTTGACTATGATCTGATGCGGGTGCTCTCCATGTTCGGCGTGATCTATCTCCACACGGCGGCGGGGGCCCTGCGCCATCCGGAAAACGCGGCGGTGTGGCACTTCTCCAACCTCATCACCGCCCTGGCCACCACCGCCGTTCCCCTCTTCTTCATGCTCTCGGGGGCCCTGCTCCTGTCCCGGCCCGAGACCGCCGATCCCGGCGTGGTGCTGAAAAAGCGCCTGCCCAAGATCCTCCTCCCCCTGCTGGCCTGGTCAGGACTCATCATCCTGCTCACCGCCCGGGATGACCCGGCGGGAGCCGCCTCCCTGCTGGGCAATCTCCTGCACAATCCGGTGGTGGTCCCCTACTGGTTCCTCTACGCGCTGGTGCCCATGTACCTGCTGGCTCCCCTCCTGAAAAAGATGGCCGACGGGCTCACCCCGGTTCTGTGGCGGTATCTGCTGGGGCTCTGGTTCGTGCTGGTGCTGGGCCTGCGCACCCTGCGGGCCTTCCTCCCCGAGGGAGTCTGGCGCACCGCCCTGACCGAGCACGGGAGCTTCAACCTGATCTTTGTGGGCGGCTATCTGGGCTATTTCCTCCTGGGGGCCGCGCTGGAGCGCATGGAGCATCTCCCCTCCCGCCGGACACTCTGGGCCGCGGCAGGGGTCCTCTATATCCTCATCGCCGCCGGGACCGCCTGGCGCACCGATTCTTCCGGCGTCTATGACGAGACCTTCAAGAGCTATCTCAATCTCTTTGCCGCCCTGCTCTCGGTGGTTCTCTTCCTGCTGGCCCGCTCCTACCTCTCCCAGCGGGAGAGCGGACGGGTAATGACCTATTTCTCCGGCATCTCCTTCGGGGTCTACCTGGCCCACCCCAAGGCCATCAACCTGATGCAGCATCTCTGGTATGTCCTCCTCCACGACACGGTGGATACCATCCCCGACCAGGTGCTCCTCTATCTGGCCATTCTGGCCGGGTGCGTGGTGGGAGTGAGTATCGCCGCCTCCATTCCGGTGGTCTGCTACCTCCTCACCGGGCAGCGCTTCTCCGCCGCCCGCCGGGAGAGCAGCCTGCTGGCGCTCCTGCACCGTTCCTGATGTGTGCAATTCAACGGTTGACATTGTGGAAAAGTGTGATAAAATTACTCCGTAATCAAGTTGTAAGGCTTTGACGGAGCCAAGCGGAATTCCGGCGTCTGGAAGCGAGAGGGGAGAGTGCAAGCCCTCGGCGGACCGGTTTTCGCACGCCACTCCTGAGCCGTCCGCGACGAGCGGAACGTCCCGCCCCCGTTACCGGGCGAATGAGAGGTCCCCGATCGGGGGATCATCAGGGTGGTACCGTGGAACTTTTCCGCCCCTGGCCAGCGCCAGGGGCGGTTTTTTCATCCCACCCATATCTTTTCTTTGGAGGTCCTTCCCATGAAGCAGTATGGAGTCAACGAACTCCGCGAGATGTTCCTCAAGTTCTTTGAGACCAAGGGCCATCTCCGTCTCCCCAGCTTTTCCCTCATCCCCCAGAATGACGCCAGCCTTCTCCTCATCAACTCCGGCATGGCGCCCATGAAGCCCTTCTTCACCGGCGAGCAGGAGCCCCCCCGCCACCGTGTGACCACCTGCCAGAAGTGCATCCGCACCGGCGACATTGAGAACATCGGCCACACCGCCCGCCACGGCACCTACTTTGAGATGCTGGGCAACTTCTCCTTCGGCGATTACTTCAAGAAGGAGGCCATCCACTGGGCCTGGGAGTTCCTGACCTCCCCTGAGTGGGTGGGCCTGGACCCCAACCGCCTCTACCCCTCCGTCTTTGCCGGAAATGAGACCACCCCCGCCGACGACGAGGCCTTCCGCATCTGGAATGAGGAGATCGGCATCCCCGCTGAGCGCATCTTCAAGTTCGGCAAGGAGGACAACTTCTGGGAGCACGGCTCCGGCCCCTGCGGCCCCTGCTCCGAGATCTACTACGACCGCGGCGAGAAGTACGGCTGCGGCAAGCCCGGCTGCACGGTGGGCTGTGACTGCGACCGCTATATGGAGGTCTGGAACGTGGTGTTCTCCCAGTTCGACAACGACGGCGAGAACCACTACACCGAGCTCAAGCAGAAGAACATCGACACCGGCATGGGCCTGGAGCGCCTGGCCGTGGTGTGCCAGGACGTGGACTCCCTCTTCGACGTGGACACCGTCATGAACATCACCAACAAGGTCACCGAGATCACCGGCGCCAGCTACGGCCAGAGCCGGGAGAAGGACGTGTCCCTCCGGGTCATCACCGACCACATCCGCTCCGCCACCTTCATGATCTGCGACGGTGTGCTCCCCTCCAACGAGGGCCGGGGCTACGTGCTGCGCCGCCTGCTCCGCCGGGCTGCCCGCCACGGCAAGCTCCTGGGCGTGAACGATCCCTTCCTCTACACAGTCTGCGACACCGTCATCCAGGAGAACGAGGGCCACTACCCCGAGCTGCGGGAGCGTCAGGCCTATATCACCAAGATCATCCGGGTGGAGGAGGAGAACTTCGCCAAGACCATCGACGGCGGCATGCGCATCTTTGACGATATGCTCGCCGGTCACAAGGAGAAGGGGGAGAGCGTCTTCTCCGGCGCCGACGCCTTCAAGCTGTACGATACCTACGGCTTCCCCATCGACCTGACCATCGAGATGGTGGAAGAGGCCGGCATGACCGTGGACCAGGCCGGCTTCAAGGCCCTCATGGAGGAGCAGCGTGTCCGCGCCCGCAAGGCCCGTGAGGCGCTGGGCGACCTGGGCTGGGCCGGCATTGAGTTCGGCAAGGATATGCCCGCCACCCAGTTTGTGGGCTATACCCAGACCGAGGCCCAGGGCCAGATCCTGGCTCTGGTGGCCGAGGAAGAGCTGCGGGACGAGGTAGGCACCGGCGCCGAGGCCATCGTGGTGCTGGATCAGACCCCCTTCTACGCGGAGATGGGCGGCCAGATCGCCGACCACGGCGTCATCAAGACCGACTCCGCCCTCTTCGAGGTCCACGACGTCCAGAAGAACAAGGGCGGCAAGTATATGCACACCGGCGTGGTCAAGGCCGGCGCCCTGAAGGTGGGAGACACCGTGACCGCCTCCATCGATGTGGAGCGCCGCCAGGCCCTGGCCCGTGCCCACTCGGCCACCCATCTGCTCCAGCGGGCGCTGGAAATCGTTCTGGGCGACCACGTCAACCAGGCCGGCTCTCTGGTGGAGCCCGACTTCCTCCGCTTTGACTTCACCCACTTCTCCGCCATGACCCCCGAGGAGCTGGGCAAGGTCTCCGAGCTGGTCAACCAGTCGGTCCTCCACGGCTATCCCGTGGTTACCAACGAGATGAGCCTGGACGAGGCCAAAAAGACCGGCGCCAAGGCCCTCTTCGGTGAAAAGTACGGCGACACCGTGCGCGTGGTGGACATGGGCGGCTACTCCGTGGAGTTCTGCGGCGGCACCCATCTGGACAACACCGCCAAGGTGGGCGTGTTCCACATCAACAGCGAGTTCTCCGTGGCCTCCGGCGTGCGGCGTATCGAGGCCACCACGGGCCTGAAGTCCCTGGAGGTCATGAACCGCAACCAGGAGCGGCTCTTTGAGGCCGCTGCCATCCTCAAGACCAAGCCCGGCGAGCTGCGGGAAAAGGCGGAGCAGACCATGGAGGAGCTGCGCCAGATGCGCCACCTGGTAGAGAAGTACAAGGCCAAGGAGGCCGCCGGTGAGACCGAGCGCTTCCTGCTAGGCGGCCACAGCGTGGGCGAGCTGAAGGTCCTCACCGCCACCCTGCCCGACGCCGACGCCAACAAGCTGCGCCAGATGGGCGACCTCCTCCGGGACAAGCAGCCCAACGTGGTGGCCGTGCTCTCCTCCGTCAACGGCGAAAAGATCACCTTCCTGGCCGTCTGCGGCAAGGAGGCCGTCCAGAAGGGCGTCAAGGCCGGCGACATCATCAAGCACGTCACCGCCATCTGCGGCGGCAAGGGCGGCGGCAAGCCCGACTCCGCCATGGGCGGCGGCTCCGACGTGCTCAAGCTGGATGACGCCCTGGCCGCGGTGGACGACTTCGTCGCCGGTAAGCTGGGTCTGTAAGACACACGCTTCCCGCTGTGCCGCAGGGGCGTCATCCAGCCCCGCCGCCCCTGCGGCGTTCCAAGCGTTTTGCACCAACCGGTGCAAAACCTTGATGCCGGGGCGATTTACTCGCCCTGTGCAGTACTCCGATCCGGGGTCCCCATGGCCTCTGGTCATGGGGCATGACGCCCTGGCTGCGGTGGACGACTTCGTCGCCGGTAAGCTGGGACGGTAAGCGTCCTTTCCCCCATCCATCTTCTGTTCAAAGGAGGGTTATTCTATGAGCGATTGTCTGTTCTGCAAGATCGCGGCGGGCGAGATCCCGTCCAACAAGGTCTATGAAGACGAACAGGTCTATGCCTTCTACGACATCGACCCCCAGGCTCCCACCCACTTCCTGGTCATTCCCAAGGCCCACATCGGCTCCTGTGGGGAGATCAACGGGGAGAACGCCCCGGTGGTGGCCCATATCTTCGAGGTCATCTCCAAGGTGACCCATGACCTGGGGATCACCGACTTCCGTGTGGTCTCCAACTGCGGCGAGCAGGCCGGCCAGTCCGTCCACCACCTGCACTTCCATGTGCTGGCAGGACGGGACATGACCTGGCCTCCCGGCTAATCGGCAGGAGTTTGCACGCCATCGACGAAAGGAGCGCTCTATGAACAAGCAGGAACTGGTACGCCTGGCCCTGGAGGCCAGGGCGCACAGCTATGTCCCTTACTCCCACTTCCGCGTGGGGGCCGCCCTTCTGACTTCCTCCGGGAAGGTCTATCAGGGCTGCAACGTGGAAAACGCCTCCTACGGCGGCACCATCTGCGCCGAGCGCACCGCTGCGCTCCGGGCGGTCTATGAGGGCGAACAGCGCTTTTCCGCCATCGCCGTGGCCGGTTTCCCCGAGGACGCCCCTCCGGAGGAGCGTGGCTATGCCTATCCCTGCGGCATCTGCCGGCAATTCCTGCGGGAATTTGCCCTGCCCGGGATGAAGGTCTATATCGCCCGCAGTGAGGAGGAGGTCATCGAGACCACGCTGGAAGAGCTTCTCCCCATGTCCTTCGGCCCGGAACACCTGCAATAAGACGCAAAATGGCCCCTCAGCAGAGCAACTTGCTTCTGCTGAGGGGCCGTTCTTTTTCTGTGTTTCGATCAGAGCAGGTTCTCCCGCCGGAGTCTTATGGTGCACAGGCCCACCACGCCCACGGTGATGAACTCGGCCGCCGGGACGGCCATCCAAACGCCGTCCATCTGAAAGAAATATCCCAGCACTACGATGGCCAGCACCTCAAAAAAGAGGGTCCTGGAAAAGGAGATAAGGGCAGAGGTCTTGCCGTCTCCGATGGCGGTGAAGAGGGCCGAGGCAAAAATATTGATCCCCGCGCCCAAAAATCCCGTCACAAAGATGCGGAAGCCCCGCACCGCCATGGCAAAGACCGCCGTGCCCGGCCGGAAAAAGGCGCTGACGATCCCGGTGACCCCCAGAAGGGAGATGACCCACACTGCTGCCGAGGAGAGGAGCACAAAGCTGCCGCACCGCCGCACCGTGCGCCGCAGATAATCCCGGTTCTCCGCCCCGTAGTGGTAGGAGATCACCGGACTCACGCCCATGGAAAAGCCCATGAACATGGAGGTCATCAGGAACTGGCAGTAAAAGACCGCCGTGATGGCCGCCACCCCGTCGGTCCCGGCAAAGCGCAGGGTGTAGAAGTTCAGCAGCAGGGTAGTCACCGAGCTGGAGAGGTTGGTCACCATCTCCGAGGAGCCGTTGGCGCAGGTCTGGAGCAGGAGGCGGCCGTCCCATTTGGGCCGCCGGAAGCACAGGCCGTTCCGGTTGCGCCAGAAGAAAATGAGTCCGCCGATGGCCGGGATGCAGTAGCCTCCGCCGGTGGCCAGGGCGGCTCCCTGCACTCCCATCCCGCCGGGCACCACCAGCAGGTAGTCAAACACGATGTTGAAGACGCCCGCCCCGATGTTCATGACCAACCCCAGCTTGGGGCGCCCCGCCGTCACAAAAAAGCTCTGAAAAAAGAGCTGGATGGCTCCCACCGGGATAAAGCAGATCAGAGTGCCCAGATAGACCTCGCTGTAAACCAGCGTCTCCCCCTCCGCGCCCAGCCAGCGGCAGAGGGACTCCAGATTGGTCAGCGTCAGCACGGTCACCGCCAGCGACAGGGTGACCGAGGTCACTAAAATCAGGGTGAAGGCACTACGGGCCTCCTCATTGCGCCCCTGGCCCATCCGGATGGCCACCAGCGCGCTGCCGCCGGTGGCAAACATGATGCCGATGGCCAATGCCACGCCCTGGACCGGGTAGACCAGGTTCAGGGCGGCCACGGCCTCCGGTCCCACGAAATTGGATACGAACAATCCGTCCACGATGGTATACAGGGATACAAAGACCATCATCACGATGGACGGAAAGGCAAAGCGCAGCAGCTCAGGAAAGGAAAACTCCTGTGCCAGTCGTTGCTGCACGCAGAACACCTCCTGTCATTTCGCTTCTTCTCTCGTTACGATTGATTCTGTTCCATCCACTTGGCCAGCTGGGCGGCCAGGGCGGAGTTCCCCGTTTCCTCCTGCCGGGCCTGCTGCTCCAGGTAGCGGCGCACATCCCGCTTGCCGCCCCCCGCCTTTTCCCGGCGCTTTTTGAAGTCAGCGAGCTTTTCCCGGTAGCCGCACACACAGGCGAACATCTGCTTCTCCCCCTCGCCCCGCAGCTCCATCCGCTTGTGGCAGTTGGGACAGCGGGCGTTGGTGGTCTGCTTCACGCTCCGGCGGTAGCCGCACTCCCGGTCGGGGCACACCAGCATCTCCCCCCGCTTGGTCTTGACTCGCAGCAGGTACTTCCCGCAGTCGGGGCAGGGGGTCCGGGTCTGGTTGTCGTGGGTGTAGGAGGCGTCGCTGGCCTTGACCTCGCTCACCAGGTGGCTGGCGTACTGCCGCATCTCCTCCACAAAGTGGGCCTCCCGCTCCTTGCCCTGGGCGATGGCCCCCAGGCGGCCCTCCCACCGGGCCGTCAGGGCTGCCGAGCGCAGGTCGGCGGGAGCCAGCTTCACCACCTGGACGCCCTTGGAGGTGGGGACGATCTCCTTCCCCCGCCGCTCCACGTAGAAGGAGGAGAAGAGCTTCTCGATGATGTCCGCCCGGGTGGCCGGGGTGCCCAGACCGCCCGTCTCCTCCAGGATGCGGCTCTCCTCCCGGTCCTCCACCTGGCTTCCCGGGTGCTCCATGGCGGTGAGGAGGGTGGCCTCGGTGTACCGGGCCGGGGGCGCCGTCTGTCCGGGGCGCAGGCGCACCTCGCCCACCGGGAAGCGCTCCCCCTCCCGCAGAAGCGGAAGGGCCTGCTCCCGCTCGTCCTCGTCCTCCTCCTGGTCCAGGTCCGAGAAGGAGCGGTCATAGGCGGCGCGCCAGCCCGGCTCCACCATCACCTTTCCCCGGGCGGTAAAGGTCTCGCCGTCCACCTCCAGGGTGAGGCGGACCTCCTCATACACACAGGGCGGGAGCAAAACTGCCAGGAAGCGCCGCACCACCAGATCGTAGATGTTGCGCTCGCCCCCCGACATCCGCCAGAGCTCCACCTGCTCCTCGGTGGGGATGATGGCGTGGTGGTCGGAGACCTTGGCGTCGTTCACCAGATATTTCGTCTGGAGGGGCCGCTGCCGCCGGATGGAGAGGGCCAGGTCCCGGTACTCGTCCACCGCCACCGAGGTGATGCGCTCGGGCAGGGTGGGCACCACGTCCTGGGAGATGTAGCGGGAGTCGGTACGGGGATAGGTGAGCACCTTGTGGTTCTCATAGAGGGACTGCATCATGGACAGGGTCTCTTTCGCCGAATAGGCGTACTTCCGGTTGGCGTCCCGCTGGAGCTCCGTGAGGTCGTAGGCGGCAGGGGGCGGAACCTCCCGGCGCTTGCGCTGGAGGGAGCGGATGACCGCCTCCTTCCCCGCCAGACGCCCGGCCAGGGCCCGGGCTTTCTCCCGGTCGAAGATACGGGCCTGTCCCTGCCCGTCCCGCCAGGTGGCGGTGAAGCCCTCCAGCCGGATCTGGAGGGTGTCAAACTCCCGGGGCCGGAAGGAGCGGATGGCCTCCTCCCGGTCCACGATGAGGGCCAGGGTGGGGGTCTGCACCCGCCCGGCGGAGAGCTGGGCGTTATACTTGCAGGTGAGGGCCCGGGTCACATTGAGGCCCACCAGCCAGTCGGCCTCGCTCCGGGCCCGGGCGGAGTAGAAGAGATTGTCATACTCCGCGGCCGGCCGCAGACGGGCAAAGCCCTCCCGGATGGCCCGGTCGGTCTGGGAGGAGATCCACAGCCGCTTCGTGGGACCCTTCCACCCGGCCTTCTCCAGGATCCAGCGGGCCACCAGCTCTCCCTCCCGGCCGGCGTCGGTGGCGATGACCAGCTCCTTCACATCCCCCCGGTGGAGCAGGGCCCGCACCGCCCGGAACTGCCGGGCGCTCTGGGGGATGACCGCCGTCTTCATCGGTTCGGGCAGCATGGGCAGAGTGAGGAGGTCCCACTTCTGCCACGCCTTGTCGTACTCCTCCGGGGCGGAGAGCTCCACCAGATGGCCCAGGGCCCAGGTGACGATGTACTCCGCACCCTCCAGACAGCCCTCGCCGCTCTTCGTACAGCCCAGCACCCGGGCCAGTTCCCGGCCCACCGAGGGTTTTTCCGCCAACACCAGTGTTTTGGACATGAAATCGCTCCTTTTGGGGCCTGTGCCCCGGTCATCGGTTTCTCATTTGACTTTTTTGCGTCCTTTCATTATACTGGAGAGGAAGAAAAAAGGCAACTCATCCAGAAAAAGGGGTGTCACCTATGATACGTAAAGCCATCCCCAGCGATTTGGACGGCATCGAAGAGCTCTACGACGCCATCTTCCGCCGGGAAGAACAGACCGGACAGTGCGATACCAGCTGGCGGCGTGGGGTCTATCCCCTCCGGGAGGACGCCCGGGAGGCCGGGAAGGCCGGTACCCTCTATGTGGACATTCAGGGGGGCGACGTGGCCTCCTGCGCCGTGTTCGACCAGGTCCAGCCCGCGGAATACGCCAATGCGGCGTGGACTGTTCCCGCCAAGCGGGGCGAGGTGCTGGTGGTCCACACTCTGGCGGTCCATCCCGTCATCACCCGCCATGGCCTGGGCCGGAATCTGATGGCCTTTGCCGAGGGCCTGGCCGCTGGTATGGGCTGCAAGGCCGTCCGCCTGGATACCTACGAAGGCAACCTGCCCGCCCGGAAGTTCTATGAGAAGCTGGGCTACCAGGAGGCGGGCCGTGTCTCCTTCCAGTTTGCCTGCGGCACTACCCAGACGCAGGTCTGCTTCGAGAAGGCCCTGGGATAACAAAAAGGCTTCCCGCATCTGCCTTGCGGGAAGCCTTTTTCACCATTTCGGATTGCTCCGGTTATCCCTCCGCGGTCACCAGGCGCACCAGCACCTCCACCATCTTCTCCAGCGCAAAGGTGGGGATGTACTCGTGGACGCCGTGGAAGTTCACGCCGCCGGTGCACAGGTTGGGACAGGGCAGGCCCTCGTAGGAGAGGCGGGCCCCGTCGGTACCGCCGCGGATGGGCACCTCCAGCGGAGTGACCCCGCAGGCCTCCATGGCTGCCCGGGCCTTGAGGACCAGGTACATGTGGGGCTCGATCTTCTCCCGCATGTTGTAATACTGGTCCTTCAGCTCCAGCTCCACCGTGCCCGCGCCGTACTTGTCGTTGAGATAGGCGGCGGTGCGCTCCATGGTCCGCTTCCGGTCCTCAAAGCGGGCGCGGTCGTGGTCCCGGATGATGTAGCTCAGCTCGGTCCAGGTCTCATCCCCCGCCATGTTGGAGAGGTGGTAGAAGCCCTCGTAGCCCTCCGTGTGGGCGGGGATCTCAGCGGGCGGCAGGAGGGAGACAAACTCGTGGCCGATGAGCAGGGCGTTCTTCATCTTGTTCTTGGCAGAGCCCGGATGGATGTTGACGCCGTGGACGACCACCTTGGCCCCGGCGGCGTTGAAGTTCTCATACTCCAGCTCGCCCAGCTCGCCGCCGTCCACCGTGTAGGCCACCGCCGCGCCGAAGCCCTCGATGTCGAAGCAGTCGGCACCCGCGCCCACCTCCTCGTCGGGGGTGAAGCCTACCGCGATGCGGCCGTGGGGGATCTCCGGATGGGCGGTGAGGTATTCCATGGCCGAGACGATCTCCGCCACGCCCGCCTTGTCGTCCGCCCCCAGCAGGGTGGTGCCGTCGGTGACGATCAGATCCTTCCCCACGTACTTCTCCAGGCTCTCAAACTCACTGGCGCGCATGACGATGCCCTTCTCCTGGTTGAGCACGATGTCCCCGCCCTCGTAGCGGACGATCCGAGCCTGAACTCCGCCGCCCGGCGCGTCGGGCGAGGTGTCCATATGGGCGATGAGCCCCATGCAGGGGATCCCCTCACACCCGGGGGTGGCGGGCAGCCAGGCGTACACATAGCCCTGCTCGGTCATGTGGGCGTTCTGGAGCCCCATCTGGGCCAGCTCGGCCGCCAGGGCGCTGCCCAGTACCTTCTGCTTCTCCGTGGTGGGCACGGTGGAAGAGTTCTCATCGGACTGGGTATCATAGGAGACGTACTTCAAAAAACGGTCGATGACATGCATGCATCGCACTTCCTTTCCAGGTTGCCTCTGCCCGGGGGAGGGACCCGCCGGGGGCCTTGTTCTCCACCCAAAGACATGGGCAGGTGATATCTTCGCCTCCCTATTTTACCACAAAAGGAGTGACAGTTCCATGACAAACTTCCAATCCTTTTCCTTCCCCTCCAGCGACGGCCTCCACACCGTCCAGGCGGTGGAGTGGACCCCCTCCGCGCCGCCCCGGGCGGTGGTCCAGCTGGTCCACGGGATTTCGGAGCACATGGGCCGGTATGACCATTTTGCCCGTTTTCTGAATGAACATGGATTCGCCGTGTGCGGACACGACCACCTGGGCCACGGCCGGACCGCAGCCGGTCCCGGGGAATATGGCTTCCTGGGCGAGCGCAATGGTTGGGACTATCTGGCCCGGGACGTACACGCCCTGCGGGAGCGGGAGGGGGAACACTTCCCCGGTCTTCCCTGGTTCCTGCTGGGGCACTCCATGGGCTCCTTTGTGGCCCGGACCTGTCTCATCCGCTGGCCGGGGATGGTGGACGGCTGCATCCTCTCGGGGACCGGCCAGGAGAGCGCCCCCCTGGTGGCCTTCGGTAAGGCCATCTCCTCCCTGCTCTGCGCGGTGCGGGGGAGCAATACCCGCAGCAAGCTGGTGACCTCCCTCTCCCTGGGGGCCTATAACCGCCAGTTCCGGCCCAACCGCACCGCCAACGACTGGATCAGCCGGGACGAGGCCGTGGTGGACGCCTACAACGCCGACCCTCTGTGTCAGTTTGTCCCCACCGTGGGGATGTTCCGGGATATGATGGGGGGCCTCCAGTTCATCGGCAGCCCCGCCAACCTGAAGCACATGGACCCGGACACCCCTGTACTCCTCTTCTCCGGAGACCGGGACCCCGTGGGGGGCAGCGGAGCGGGGGTGCGCAAGGTGGCCGGACTCTTCCGGGATGCCGGTGTCCGGGACCTCACGCTGAAGCTCTACCCGGAGGGGCGGCACGAAATGCTCAACGAGCGCAACCGGGAAGAGGTCTACGCCGACGTGCTCGCCTGGCTGGAGGCCCATCTTCCCCCTTCCTCCAACGGGTAAGCCCCCTCAAATTCAAATTTTTTGCATAATCGGCGCCGGAACGGTCAAGCTAATCCTGGAATCCGAAGTTTGAGGAGGTCTTTTTGACTATGTTCATTGACAAACTCGCCCTGACGCTGGCCATCATCGGCGGCATCAACTGGGGCAGCATCGGCATTTTTGGGTTCGACCTGGTCGGTTTCCTGTTTGGCGGCCAGGGCGCCACCTTCAGCCGCATCATCTTTGCTCTGGTGGGGCTTGCCTCTCTGTGGTGCATCTCCCTCCTGTTCCGGGACACCACCACCGCGGGCCAGCACACCTGATCTCCCGTATCCCATGTGAAAGCGGCGGGCCGAACGATCGGCCCGCCGCTTTTCAGTTTCAAACGTCCGGCGCAGGAACTTCCTCTACCGGGTCTCCGACTCGAGTTTTTTTGCCAGGAGCCAGCAGCACAGGGGGAAGAGTGCCACCAGCACCGCCAGATAAACCCCGCTCAACACCCAAACCCCAAGCTTCCACAGCGACGCCCAATACACGCCGGGTACTAAGAAAGTCCAGCAAATTCCATACTGCACCGCCAGACTGTAACTCGCCGCCCCTTTTCCCTTCCAGGGGATCCGGCAGTACAGCAGCGCCGCCAGATAGATCTCGCTCAGTGCCGTGCCCAGCACCACCACACATACGCCGGTCCGCAGCCCCAGGAAGGTTCCCACGGCGCTCTCCCGGCAGATAAGCCCCAACTCGCGCCAATTCCCCGGAAGGTGGGATGAGGACGGGAGCCCCAGATAGAGGGACACCTGCCGCACCAGCTCCAGCGCGCTGAAGAGCGCCGCCCAGCACAGGAGCCGGCCGCCCACGGCCTGCCAGGGCGGGATGCCCGCCAGACGCTCCAGCGGCTCCTCCCGGCGCAGCCATACATACCCCGACCAGAAGACCCAGACAAAGCCCAGAGCGGGCAGCAGAAAGCTATACTGCCACATGCCGCTCCCGGCCACGACCCCGTTGGTCCAGGTCAGCATAAAAGCAATGAGCACACCGGCCAAAAAATCCCGGCCGCTCCACTTTCCATGCCACTCCCAGCGGATGATGCGCAGCAGTCCTCTCATACCGTCCCCTCCTTTCCAAACACATGGAGGTAGTGCTCCTCCACGGAGCAGCCGTGGACGGCCCGGATCTCCTCCGCAGGGGCATGGAGGGCCACCGTCCCGTGCCGGAGGAAGACCGCCTCGTCCAGCACCGGCTCCATATCGTGGACCAGATGGGTGGAGAGCAGGATGCTCCGCGTGCCGTCCATGGAGTCCATCAGCTCCCGCAGGATCTCCCTTCTGGTCACTGGGTCCACGCCGCCCAGCGGCTCATCCAGCAGATAGAGCTCGGCCTCCCGCTGGAGCAGGAGGAGTAATTCCAGCTGTTCCGCCTCTCCCCGGGAGAGGTCCCGGACCCGCCGCTCCCACGGGATGTGATGGCGCTCCACCTCCCGCCACACCCGCTCCCGGTCGGCGGTGGGAAAGAGGTCCAGATAGTAGGCGCAGGCGTCCCGCACGTAGAGTCCCCCGGGGAGCAGGGTGTGGTCCGCCAGGTAGGCGATGCGGGGCCGGTCCTTGGGGCGGATCTCCTCCCCCCGCAGGCGGATGGTCCCCCACTCGGGCCGGAGCAGGCCCGCGATGCAGCGCAGCAGGGTGCTCTTTCCCGCCCCGCTGGGCCCCAGCAGACCGATGATGCGCCCCTCTCCCACCTTCAGGGAACAGCCGTTCAAGACCTGGCGGTCCCCAAAGCTCTTATGGAGTCCCTTTACTTCCAGAATATTCATGGCTTCCCTCCTCGCAAACGCAGGGTCATCTCTTCCTCTGTAAAGCCCAGCGCGGCCATCTCACGGCGAAAGTGCTCCACCAGTTCGTCGGCCATATGCTCCCGCAGGCGATGGATCAGATCCTCGTCCTCCGTGACAAAGGACCCCACGCCCCGTCGGGTCACGAGCACCCCCTCGCGCTCCAGCTCCGAGCAGGCCCGCTGCATGGTATTCAGATTGATGCCATAGAAGGCCGCCAGGGTGCGCACGCTCTCCACCCGATCCCCCGGGCGGCGGCGTCCGGATATGATCTCCCGCTTGATACAGTCCATGACCTGAAGATAGATGGGTGAACTGGTGGAAAACTGCATGTCTCTCACCTCCACAGGTGTTCTACTTATATAATACACCGTAACACATGTTTGTCAAGATTCTGTGCGGTTACCCCTTGACAACCGCCTGCTTCTTGGGGTATACTCCAGTTACACCCCACCCCCGGGGGGTATTACTTTGACAAAGGAGGGCTGCCCCATGATGGCAGACCACGCCAAGGTCCAGCGGCTGCTCAAGACCGCCCGGGGCCAGCTGGACGGCATCCTCAAAATGGTGGAGGAGGACCGCTACTGTATCGACATCTCCACCCAGGTTATGGCCACCGAGGCCCTGCTCAAGCGGGTCAACCAGGAGATCCTGGCCGCCCATCTGGAGCACTGCGTCAAGCACGCCGCCAGCGAGGCCGACCGCCAGCAGAAAATCGACGAATTTGTGGATACCCTGGGCCGCATCCTCCGGTGAGGCCCGCCGCATCCCTTCTGAGGAGGACTCCATGAAAGAGACATACCATGTGACCGGCATGACCTGCACCGCCTGCTCTTCCCATGTGGAAAAGGCCGTGGGCAAGGTGGCGGGCGTGCGCTCCGTCAGCGTGAACCTGATGACGGGCTCCATGCTGGTGGACTACGACCAGACCGCCGTTACCCCGGCTGACATCGTCAAGGCGGTGGTGGACGCGGGCTACGGCGCCTCTCTGCCCGGCGCGGCCAAAACCGCCCGGCGGGAGGGGACTCAGCCTCCCGACACCCTGGGCGAGGAGCTGCGGCAGATGAAGCTCCGTCTGATCCTCTCCTTCTGCTTCCTGATCCCGCTCTTCTACCTCTCCATGGGCCACATGATGGGGTGGCCCCTCCCCGCCCTCTTCCACGGCCGGGAAAACGCCATGCTCTTCGCCCTGACCCAGTTCCTGCTGGTCCTGCCCATCCTGTATATCAACGACAAATACTACAAGGTGGGCTTCAAGACCCTGTGGAAGCGCGCCCCCAATATGGACTCCCTCATCGCCCTGGGCTCGGCCGCCGCCGTTCTCTACGGTGTGGCCGCCCTCTACCAGATCGCCTGGGGCCTGGGCCACGGGGATGCCGCCCGGGTGGACAAGTGGTCCATGGACCTCTACCTGGAGTCGGCGGGCATGATCCTCACTCTCATCACGCTGGGTAAATTCCTGGAGACCCGCTCCAAGGGCAAGACCGGACAGGCCATCTCCCGGCTGATGGACCTCTCCCCCAAGACCGCCACCGTCCTCCGGAACGGCGCGGAGGTTGAGGTCCCGGTGGAAGAGGTGGCCGTGGGCGAGCGCATCGTGGTCAAGCCCGGCGGCCGGGTCCCCGTGGACGGCGTGGTGGTGGAGGGCTGGTCCTCGGTGGACGAGAGCGCCCTCACCGGCGAGTCCATCCCGGTGGAGAAAGCCCCCGGCGCCAAGGTGGCCGCTGCCTCCATCAACCAGTCGGGCACCTTCACCTTTGAAGCCACCCGGGTGGGCGAGGACACCACCCTCTCCCAGATGATCCGCCTGGTGGAGGAGGCCTCGGCCTCCAAAGCCCCCATTGCCAAGCTGGCCGACCGGGTGGCAGGCGTCTTTGTCCCGGTGGTCATCGGCATCGCCCTGGTCACCGCCCTGGTGTGGCTGGCCGTCACCGGGGGCGACATCGCCCGGGCCCTCACCGCCGGGGTGGCCGTGCTGGTCATCTCCTGCCCCTGCGCCCTTGGTCTGGCCACCCCCGTGGCCATCATGGTGGGCACCGGCAAGGGCGCGGAGCACGGCATCCTCATCAAATCCGCCCAGGCGCTGGAGACCCTCCACGCCATCGACACGGTGGTGCTGGACAAGACGGGCACCCTCACCCAGGGCAAGCCCCGGGTCACCGAGGTCCTCCCCCTGGGGGATACCACGGAGGAGGAACTGCTGTGCGTGGCCGCCTCCCTGGAAAAACCCTCGGAGCACCCCCTCTCCTCCGCCATCGTCTCCGCCGCCCAGGAGCGGGAGATCCCCCTGGCCCCGGTCAGCGACTTTGCCGCCCTCCACGGCAAGGGCATCCGCGGCGAGATCCAGGGCGGACAGTTCCTGGCGGGCAACGCCGCCCTCTTGGCCGACGAGGGCATTTCCCTGGGGGCAGCCGCCGGACAGGCGGAAGAATTGGCCGCCCAGGGCAAGACGCCCCTCTTCTTCGCCCGGGACGGAGAGCTTCTCGGCATCATCGCCGTGGCCGACCTGCCCAAGCCCACCAGCGCCGCCGCGGTGGAGGGCTTCCACGCCCTGGGGATCCGGGTGGTCATGCTCACCGGCGACAACGCCCGCACCGCCCAGGCGGTGGGCCGCAGCCTGGGCGTGGATGAGATCATCGCCGAGGTCCTGCCCCAGGACAAGGAGCGGCAGGTGGCCGCCCTCCAGAGCCAGGGCCGGAAGGTGGCTATGGTGGGCGACGGCATCAACGACGCCCCCGCGCTGGCCCGGGCCGACGTGGGTCTGGCCATCGGTGCAGGCACCGATGTGGCCATCGAGTCGGCCGACATCGTGCTCATGAAGAGCGACCTTCTGGACGCGGTCACGGCTGTGGAGCTCTCCAAATCGGTCATCCGCAACATCAAGCAGAATCTCTTCTGGGCCTTTATCTACAACATCATCGGCATTCCCCTGGCTGCCGGTGTGTGGTACCCCCTGTTCCATATAATGCTTAACCCCATGTTTGCCTCCGCCGCCATGAGCATGAGCTCGGTGTGCGTGGTGAGCAACGCCCTGCGCCTGCGGCTGTTCAAGCCCAGGTTCTCCCCTAGCGCCCCCTCCGCTCCCGCTGACACCCCCTGTGGATGTGGGGAACCAATCTCAACCAAAGGAGTGTTTTCCATGACAAAGAAACTGACCATCGAGGGCATGATGTGCTCTCACTGCACCGGCCGGGTGGAGAAGGCCCTCTCCGCTCTGGAGGGCGTCTCTTCCGTGGTGATGGACCTGGAGGGCAAATCCGCCACCGTCACCCTCTCCGCCGACGTGTCCGATGCTCTGCTCACCCAGACCGTCACCGACGCCGGCTACGAGGTCACCGCCATCCAGTGACCTCCCGCCCCGCTCCGCCGTGGATCGCTCCCGGCCGGGCGGGGCCTTTTTTATTTTCTTGCAGCCTATAAATTTGTATGGTATGATAAAGGTATCCTAAGACTGGAGGCTTTGATATGTCTACACTGCTCATCCGCAATGCCCGTTATATCGTCTCCTGCGACGACCAGGATACCCTCTGGGAACATGCCAACCTCTTCATCCGGGACAACGCCATCGAGTACATCGGTCCCGAGCTGATGCACGCCGACCAGACCATCGACGCGTCCGACATGGTGGTCTATCCCGGCCTTGTGAACACCCATCACCACCTCTATCAGATCTTCTCCCGCAACCTGCCCGAGGTCCAGCGGATGGAGCTCTTCCCCTGGCTCCAGACCCTCTACGAGGTGTGGAAAAACCTGGACGAGGAGGTGGTCTACCACTCCTCCCTCACCGGTATGGCCGAGATGCTGAAAACCGGCTGCACCACCTGCTTTGACCACCACTATGTCTTCCCCGCCCACGCCGGGGACCTGGTGGCCGCCCAGTTCCGGGCCGCCGATACCCTGGGAATGCGCTTCCACGCCTCCCGGGGCTCCATGGACCTGTCCCAGAAGGACGGCGGTCTTCCCCCCGACAGCGTGGTCCAGTCCATCGACGCCATCATGGCCGACTCCGAGCATCTGGTGCGCACCTGGCACGATGCCTCCCGCTTCTCCATGCACCAGGTGGCCCTGGCCCCCTGCTCCCCCTTCTCGGTGACCGGCGACCTCATGCGGGAGAGCGCCAAGCTGGCCCGCTCCCTGAGCGTGCGCCTCCACACCCATGTGGCCGAGACCAAGGACGAGGAGCGCTACACGCTGGAGCGCTTCGGCATGCGCCCGGTGGCCTATATGGAGAGTCTGGGCTGGACCGGCCCCGACGTGTGGTACGCCCACGGCATCCACTTCGATGACGACGAGCTGCGCATCCTGGCCGAGACCGGCACCGGCGTGGCCCACTGCCCCGCCTCCAACATGAAGCTCTCCTCCGGTGTGTGCCGGGTGCCCGACATGCTCCGGCTCCACGTGCCGGTGGGACTGGCCCTGGACGGCTCGGCCTCCAACGACGGCTGCGACATGCTGGAAGAGCTGCGGGTGGCCTACCTGCTCCACCGGCTCCACTCCAGCCAGGACGCCCCCACCGGATACGACCTTCTCAAGATGGCCACCCGGGGCTCCGCCCAGATCCTGGGCCGCACCGACATCGGCTATCTGGCCCCCAACATGGCGGCCGACTGCTTCCTGGTCAATCTGGAGCAGCTCCCCCTGGTGGGCGCCCAGTTCGACCCCAAGTCCATGCTGGGCACGGTCGGCCTCAAGGGCAGTGTGGACTATACCATCGTCAACGGCGTCCCCGTGGTCCAGCGGGGCGAGCTCACCACTCTGGACGAGGCCCGGGCTGTCTCCCAGGCCAACGCGGTGGTCCATCGCTATCTGGACCGCTGATTTTCCCTGCTCCCCATAGAGTCGTCCGCTTTTTTCGGAAAGCGGACGACTTTTTTGTGGAAAATGGCCCTTGTCAAAGAAGTTGACTGTGCTACAATTAAGCCTACTGAATCAACCGCCTGTGCGGTTGATTGATCTTTTTCTCCCCGGAGAAATCAGGAAAAGGAGGCTCCTCCCTTGGGTCAGACGGAAACATCTCTGAAACCACTCTTTTCCCGCCAGGCACTCATCCGACTCATCATCCCCCTGGTCATCGAGCAGTTCCTGCTCATGAGCGTAGGCATGATGGACACCGTCATGGTGACCACCGCCGGGCAGGCCGCCGTGTCCGGCGTCTCCCTGGTGGACAATGTCAACCAGCTCATCATCCAGATCTTTTCCGCCCTGTCCACCGGCGGCGCGGTGGTCTGCTCCCAGTATCTGGGCCGGCGGGATGTGGAGAGCGCCCGTACCGCGGCCAAACAGCTGCTCTATGCCGTTTTTGCCCTGGCTGTGGCTCTGATGGCTATCGCCCTGATCTTCCAGCAGCACATCCTCTCCCTGCTCTTCGGACAGATCGAGCCCGACGTCATGGACAGCGCCCTGGTCTACTTCCTGGCCACCGCCCTGGCCTACCCCTTCATCTCCCTCTACAATGCCGGAGCCGCCCTCTTCCGCTCCATGGGCAACAGCAAGGTCTCCATGTTCAACTCCCTCATCGTGAACCTGGTCAACGTGGCGGTCAACGCGGTGCTCATCTACGGGTTCCACATGGGTTCTCTGGGCGCGGGTATCGGTACGCTGGTCTCCCGCATCGTGGCCGCGGTGATCATCCTCTACCTGCTTCAGCACCACAACAATGTCCTGCGCATTGAGGGGCTCTTCCGCTTCCAGTTCCGGGGCGACATGGTGGGACGCATCCTCACCATCGGCATCCCCAACGGCCTGGAAAACGGCCTCTTCCAGACGGGCAAGCTGGTGGTGCTCAGCCTCATTACCTCCTTCGGCACCAACGCAGTGGCCGCCAACGCCATTGCCAACAGCATCGCCGGCGTGGTCAACGTCCCCGGTCAGGCCATCGGTCTGGCCATGATCACCGTGGTGGGCCAGTGCATGGGGGCCCAGGCTCCGGAGCAGGCCGTCTCCTACACCCGGAAGCTGGTCAGCATCGTCTATGTGTCCATGGGCTCTCTGGCCCTCATCATGTTCTTCTTTGCCGCGCCCCTCTGCTCCATCTTCCAGCTCACCCCGGAGGCCGCGGATATGGCGGCCGAGGTCCTGCGCTGGTGTGCGGTCTTTGACCTGATCATCTGGCCGCTGGCCTTTACCCTGCCCAATGCTCTGCGGGCGGCGGGCGACGCGGTCTTCACCATGGCGGTGTCCCTGGCCTCCATGTTCCTCTTCCGGATCGGCTTCAGCTATCTGCTCTCCTGCTCCTGGGGGCTGGATCTGGGCCTGCTGGGCGTGTGGATCGCCATGATCATCGACTGGTGGGTCCGTGCCCTGATCTTCATTTTCCGCTTTGTCCAGGGCAAGTGGAAGCGCATCCGTTTGATTTGATCACTCCTGAATCAACCGCCCGGACAGCCAAACGCTGTTCGGGCGGTTAAAACATTCCATAGTGGCTGTGGTTCGACACCTATGATACAATAGCATGGAAGCGTTCAGACGATGCCGCTTCCTTTGCGGAGCAAAATCACAAAAGGAATGGGATGATCCAGCATGAAAAAAGAGCTTGTGTTTCGATCTGCCACACGGGAAGATGTCCCTCTGATTTTACAGTTTACCCGGGAGCTTGCCGACTACGAAAAGATGCTGCACGAAGTCGTCGCAGATGAAGCGACCCTGGAAGAGTGGATCTTTGACCGGCAGAAGGCAGAGGTCCTCTTCGCCCTTGTAGATGGAAACGAGATCGGGTTTGCCCTCTTCTTCCACAACTTTTCGACCTTCCTGGGGCGTGCGGGAATTTACCTGGAAGATCTGTACGTAAAGCCGGAATACCGGGGGATGGGCTATGGAAAAGCCATTTTGAAACGGCTGGCCTCCATCGCGGTTGAGCGGAAGTGCGGGCGGCTGGAGTGGTGGTGTCTTGACTGGAATCAGCCCAGTATCGATTTTTACCGGTCGCTCGGTGCAGAGCCCATGTCCGATTGGACGGTGTACCGCATCGCAGGCGATACCCTTACCCATCTGGCCGAATAAAGAAAAATATGCTGGACACGGTGGATAAAACCATGTCCAGCATATTTTTTCTCTCATCCTGCACAGCGGGCAGGGATGTTTCGTCTTTTCTCAGCGCTGGCCCTTGTCGTAGGGGATACCCTCGGCGCGGGGCGCGGCGGAGTTCTTGGAGGTGAAAGCCAGCACGATCAGGGTGGCAATATAGGGGACCATCTTGTAGATCTCGCCCGAGATGCTCAGGTCCTTAATGCCCGGGATCAGGCCATAGCTCACCGACAGGGTCTTCATAAAGCCGAAGAAGAGGGCGGCCAGCGCGATGCGGCCGGGCTTCCACTGGCCGAAAATGAGCACGGCGATGGCCAGGAAGCCGTAGCCGGACACGGTGGCGTTGAAGTTGGTGGAGGTGGGCACCACGAAGATCACGCCGCCGATGCCCGCCAGCGCGCCGGAGAGCAGCGTGCCGGCATAGCGCATCTTGTAGACGTTGACGCCCACCGAGTCAGCCGCCTGGGGATGCTCACCGCAGGCCCGCAGGCGCAGGCCAAAGCGGGTCTTGTAGAGCACGACCCAGGACGCCACCAGAATCAGCACACCCAGATAGGTGGTGATATAGGCGTTCTGGAAGAACATGGGACCGATCACGGGGATATCACCCAGCACAGGCACCTTCCGGATCAGGAAGTCGTTCTTGAAGGGGATCTGCTGCACGCCGGTCATCATACGGGCCACAAAGATGGCAAAGGCGGGAGCAAAGGTATTGATGGCCGTACCGGAGATGGTCTGATCCGCCTTCATGTTGATAGAGGCAAAGCCATGCACGGCGCTGATGATCACACCGGACAGGGCCGCCACCACCAGGGCCGCCAGGAGCATTCCCTGACCGCTCATGCCGGTAGCCTGCACCATCTGCAAAAACATGATGCCGGTAAAGGCGCCAATGATCATGATACCATCCAGGGCGATGTTGACGATACCGGAGCGCTCCGCAAAGAGGCCGCCCAGGGCCACCACCAGCAGGGGAATGGCAAAATACATGGTCTGCTGGACCAGGAAAAAAATCAGTTCATCGAGTTTCACTGAGCGTCGCCTCCTTTCTCAGTCTGGACCGGCGGCGCGGGGGGCGTCTGATCCGCATTGGCATTGGCGTCGTTCTTTCCGCCCCGCTTGCCCAGCTTGCCGATGATCTGGCTGAAGAAGAGGATGAAAGCGGCAAAGTAGACGATGACGGAGGTGATGATGGAGATGATCTGGGAGACAAAGCCGTAGCTCTGCATCGCCAGGCCGCCCACCGTCAGATAGGCCATCAGGATGCCGGTGAAGATGATCGCGATGGGGTTGGACATGCCGAGGAGGGCCACGGCGATGCCGTCAAAGCCCTGCTGGGCCAGCTCGCTGCCCACGGCGATGCCGGTGCCGGCGCCCGCCAGGTAGTTCAGGCCGCCGCCGATGCCGGAGAGCGCGCCGGCGATGACCATGGCCAGCACCACATTGCGCTTCTCGCTGATGCCGGCGTACTTGGCCGCGTCCTTGTTGAAGCCGCAGGCCTTGAGCTCATAGCCCAGCTTGGTCTTGGAGAGGATGACCCAGACCACGATGGCCAACAGAATGGCCACCAGGATACCGGCGTTCACGCTGGAGGGAGTGCCCACATCGGCCACAAAGATCTTGTCAAAGCCCAGCTTGGGCAGGTTGGCCCCGTCCACGGGACGGAGGGACTGGTTCTTGGTGCGGTCGAAGATATAGGCCCGGATGAGCACATTGGAGGTGCTCATGCCGATATAGTTCATCATGATGCAGGTGATGACCTCGTTGATGTTGCAGTAGGCCTTGAGCAGACCGGGCACCACGCCCCACAGGGCGCCCATCAGGCAGGCGGCCAGGATGGCCACCAGGCAGTGGATGCCGCCGGGGAGGAAGGTCCACTTGACGCCCACATACACCGCTGCAAAGGCACCCATCATGAACTGGCCGGGGCCGCCGATGTTAAAGAGGCCCGTCCGCTTGGCAAAGCCAACCGAGAGACCGGTCATGATGAGGGGAGTGGCGTAGTAGAGCACCTGGCCCACGTTCTTCATGTCCTGCACGCCGCCCGTCATGATGGCGCCCAGACCCTTGAGGGCCATGGAGGAATCGGTGATGAGCAGAATAACAAAGCCCACCAGCATACCGATGAGGATGGCGATCAGCGCCGCCAACACATTCTGTACGCCTGTATGCTGAAGGGGATTTCCCAGTCGTTTTTCCTTCATTTACTGTGCCCCCTTCCGCTTGGAACCGGCCATGTAGAGGCCCAGCTCCTGGATCGTGACTTCCTTGGGGTCCAGATCGGCCACGATCTCGCCCTCGTAGATGACCAGGATGCGGTCGGAGAGGTTCATGACCTCGTCCAGCTCCAGGGAGATGAGCAGCACGCCCTTCCCCTTATCCCGCTCCGCTACGATCTGTCGGTGGATATACTCAATGGCGCCCACGTCCAGGCCGCGGGTGGGCTGGACCGCGATGAGGAGATCGGGGTTGCGGTCGATCTCCCGGGCCACGATGGCCTTCTGCTGGTTGCCGCCGGACATGGAGCGGGCAATGGTCTTGCCGCCCTGACCGGAGCGGATGTCATAGTCCTTGATCAGCTTTTCGGCATACTGGTTGATCTTGTCATACTTCAGGAAGCCGCCCTGGCAGAACTCCGGCTCAAAATAGCTCTGGAGCACCAGGTTGTAGGAGAGGGGATAATCCAGCACCAGGCCGTGCTTGTGCCGGTCCTCCGGGATGTGGCCCAAACCGTGGGTGTTGCGGTGACGGATGGAGGAGTGGCTGATGTCCTCGCCCTTGAGCTTGACCGTGCCGTGGTCGGCCTTGATGAGTCCCGTGATGGCCTGCACCAGCTCGGACTGGCCGTTGCCGTCGATACCGGCGATACAGACGATCTCGCCCCGGCGGACCTGGAAGGACACCTCGTTGACCACCTTTTTCCCGTGCTCCTTGTTGACCACGGTGAGGCCCTCCACCTCAAAGACCACGTCCTTGGGTTTGGCCTCGTCCTTCTCCACGTTCAGGGAGACCTTACGGCCCACCATCATCTCGCTCATCTCCTCCTTGGAGACGTCGGCGACATTGACGGTGCCGATATACTTGCCCTTGCGCAGGACGGTGCAGCGGTCGGCCACCTCTTTGATCTCGTTGAGCTTGTGGGTGATGAAGAGGATGCTCTTGCCCTCGGCAGCCAGCCCCTTCATGATCTTCATCAGTTCCTCGATCTCCTGGGGGGTGAGCACGGCGGTGGGCTCGTCAAAGATCAGGATCTCATTGTCGCGGTAGAGCATCTTCAGGATCTCCACACGCTGCTGCATGCCCACCGTGATGTCCTCGATGAGGGCGTCCGGATCCACCTTCAGGCCGTACTGCTCCGAAAGAGCCATGACCTTCTCCCGGGCGGCATCCATTTTCAGGAAGCCACCGCGGACGGTCTCCACGCCCAGAATGATATTTTGCAGCACGCTGAAATTGTGGACCAGCTTGAAGTGCTGGTGCACCATTCCGATGCCCAGGGCGTTGGCGTCATTGGGGTCCTTGATGCGCACTTCCTGGCCATTTTTTTTGATGACGCCCTCTTCCGGCTGGTAGAGTCCGAACAGGACGCTCATCAAGGTGGATTTACCCGCTCCGTTCTCACCAAGAAGCGCGTGTATCTCGCCTTTTTTCAGCTGCAGGGTGATGTTATCATTGGCAATGATCCCGGGGAATTTTTTCGTGATATTGCACATCTCAATGACATACTCACTCATCCGCTGTCACTTCCCTTCTCTGTTTGCTTCTGTCTTATTATACCGTTTTTTCCTACCTGGCGCAAGGTAATTTATCTATTTCCCACAAAGAACTTTCGGAGAGAAAAAATGGGCGGACACCTTGGTGTCCGCCCATTTGCAGGAACAATGGAAGGCCAATTACTCGGCAATGTAGTTCAGAGTCACATTGGCGCAGCCCAGATCGGTGGGGATCTCGGCGTCGGTATCCTTCTTCAGAGTGATCTCACCGGAAGCCAGCTTGCTGAACAGAGTGTCATAGTCCTCCTGAGTGAAGTTGTTCCACTTGGAGGTGGCCATGGGCAGCTCCACGGCGTTGTCAGCAGCACCCAGGGTCAGGTTCTGGCCGCCGGGGAAGCTGTCGTTGTAGTAGTGGTCCAGCATCTGCTCCACGGCAGAGGACAGGCCCTTCATAGCGGAGGAGATAACGGTGTCGGACTCGGAGGACTGATCCACGTCCACGCCGATGACCTTGCCGCTGCTGGCCTCAGCCGCGGCCATGACGGAGTTACCCACGGAACCGCCGCAGCCGAAGATGACCTCGGTGCCGCTGGTGTACCAGCCGGCAGCCATGGTCTGAGCCTCGGGGGTAGCGGCGAAGTCGCCGGTGTAGTAGTAGTTCATCTCAACGGTCTCGCCCAGCTCGGCGGCAGCAGCGTCAGCGCCCTGCACGTAGCCGTAACCGTAGCGCACCACGGCGGGAACCGCCATGCCGCCCATGAAGCCCAGCTTGGTGTAGCCGTCCTTCACCGCAGCGTAGCCGGCCAGGTAGCCCACCTGCTCCTCGGAGAAGAGGATGCCGACGGTGTTGTCAGCGGTCTTGTAGTCGCTGGAGTCAGCGTTGTGGGGGTTACCGTCGATGAGGATGAACTTCACATCGGGGTACTGATCCTGCACCAGATAGACGGGCTCCTCAAACAGGAAGCCGGGGGTCACGACCACCTTGGCGCCGTCCTTGATGGCCTGCTCCATGGAGGTGACATAGTCGTCGGTGGTAGCGGCGGCGGGCTTGTAGTACTTACAGGTCTTGCCGTTCTCGCTGCAGTAGTTCTTGATGCCCTCCCAGGTGCCCTGGTTGAAGGACTTGTCGTTGATATCGCCCTTATCGGTGATCATGGCGATCTCAAAGCTGCCGTCGGCGGCCAGGATGTTGCCGGCGGAGTCCTCGGTCACGCCGCTGGGCTCACCGGAGGTCGCAGGAGCGCCGGAGGCGGGAGGAGTGCTGGTCTGCGCAGCGCCGCCGCCGCAGGCGGCCAGGCTGCCGATCATACCGACGGACAGAAGCAGAGCGGTGATTTTATTGAAGTTCTTCAATGTAATCTACCTTCCTTTCATAACTGGATGCACAGACGGGAGCCGCTTGTCGACCCTCGGCGTCTGTCATACGCATGTATTATACAACATGCTTTTACAAAGAGCAACCGCATTTTTCCGTTTTGCAAATAATCTTTAAAAATTTGTTACATAAGTGAAAGGAGACTCTTCAGATCACTCTGAAAAGCCTCCTTTTTCATATAATTTCTTTTCGTCTTTTTTACAAACTTATTTCTTGACCAGCTTGACCAGGGCGCTGGCGCCGATGCGGCTGGCGCCGGCATCGATCATGGCCTGGGCCTCCTCAAAGGAGTGGATGCCGCCGGCCGCCTTGATCTTCACATCAGGTCCGATGTGGGCCTTGAAGAGGGCCACGTCGGCCACGGTGGCACCGCCGGTGGAGAATCCGGTGGAGGTCTTGATATACTCGGCCCCCGACTCGGTGACCAGCTCACAGAGCTTGATCTTCTCTTCCTCGGTCAGCAGGCAGGCCTCCACGATGACCTTGAGGATGCGGCCCTGGCAGGAGGCCTTGATGGCCTTCATCTCCTCCAGAATGTCGTCCCAGCGGCGGTCCTTCACCCAGCCCAGGTTGACCACCATGTCGATCTCGTCGGCCCCGCTGCGGATGGCGTCCTCGGTCTCAAAGACCTTCACCGCCGTGGTGGAGTACCCGTTGGGGAAACCGATGACGGTGCAGATCTTCAGGTCATTGCCCACATACTCGGCCGCCTGCTTCACATAGGAGGCGGGAATGCACACCGAGGCGCAGTCATAGGCCTTGCCGTCATCACAGATGGTCTTGATCTGCTCCCAGGTGGCCTCCTGCTTGAGGAGGGTGTGGTCACACATGGTAAGGATCTGTTTTACGTCCATATTATACCATTTCCTTTCTAAATCCATGGCTTTTCTCTGTCACAGGTTCACTATATCGTGTGCTCATCCAAAAGTCAATGGACACGCTCACTTCCGGCATTATTTGACACGGATCAGCTCATAGGAGCGGGTGCCCACGCCGATGGCCTCGGCGTGCTCCAGGCAGCTTTTCCAGTTGGTCTCCGGGAAATTATTGGTAAAGTGGTCGTGGTGGTCGCAGAAATCGTGGGCGTGCATGTTCTCATCCAGGCGGGAGCCGGGGATGGGCTGCTGCTCCATGCAGGCGTCGGCGCAGGCCTGATCCAGGGCCACCGGGTCGAAGGAGGCGAACATACCCACATCGGGCAGGATGGGCAGGTCGTTCTCGGCGTGGCAGTCGCAGAAGGGAGAGACGTCCACCACCAGGCTGATGTGGAAGTGGGGACGTCCGGCCAGCACCGCCTTGGAGTACTCAGCGATCTTGGCGTTGAGCTCGTCGTTGGCACAGGCGTTGCGGTTGACGATGGCGTCAAAGTTGCAGGCTCCCAGGCAGCGGCCGCAGCCCACGCACTTGTCATGGTCGATGAAGGCCTTCCGGTCCTCCCCGTAGGAGATGGCGTCCTGACCGCACTGCTTGGCGCACTGGCGGCAGCCCACGCACTTGTTGGTCTTCACCTCGGGCTTGCCGGCGTTGTGCTGCTCCATCTTGCCGGCGCGGCTTCCGCAGCCCATGCCGATGTTCTTCAGCGCGCCGCCGAAGCCGGTGGCCTCATGGCCCTTGAAGTGGCTCAGGGAGATGAACACATCGGCGTCCATGACCGCCCGGCCGATCTTGGCCTTCTTCACATAGGTGCCGCCCTCCACCGGGACCTCCACGTCGTCGGTGCCCTTGAGGCCGTCTCCAATGATGATCTGGCAGCCGGTGCTGAAGGGAGAGAAGCCGTTCTCATAGGCGGCATCCATGTGCTCCAGAGCATTCTTGCGCCGGCCCACATAGAGGGTATTGCAGTCGGTGAGGAAGGGCAGGCCGCCCAGGCTCTTGACCACGTCGGCCACCACCTTGGCGTAGTTGGGACGCAGGAAGGACAGGTTGCCCG
Organism: Pseudoflavonifractor sp. MCC625; assembly: GCF_018784545.1. Classification (NCBI taxonomy): domain Bacteria; kingdom Bacillati; phylum Bacillota; class Clostridia; order Eubacteriales; family Oscillospiraceae; genus Pseudoflavonifractor; species Pseudoflavonifractor sp. MCC625. The sequence goes on from NZ_WQOJ01000014.1 coordinate 154,417, forward strand.
GCTCTCCGAAATGGAGTTTGATGGCCACCATCTTCTTCTCAAAATCAATGGTGTCGATCCCGGCGGTGCGGATGAGACGCTCCAGCTTCTGGAGCAGGTTATCCCCGGACTTCGCCCGCAGATCGGTAAAATAGACCTTTGCTTGTTCCATATCCATTTCTCCTTACCTTGTTTTCTCCCGGGACCCTTCCGCCTCCTCGGCGCAGGGGTCCTCCATGTTCCAAAACATCATCAGAAAGGCCGCCAGCAGCAGCACGCAGGCGATCAGTACCGCCCGCTCCGCCAGCAGCGAACTCACCCATGCCCCCAGGGCCGCCCCCAGGATAAAGCACAGGATGATGCCGTAATACTGCCCCGCCTGCCAGCGCTGCTCCGGATTCCCGCTGCGCAGGAACTGATAGAGCCGCTCCGTCCCGCTGCGCAGGTTGCCGGTACACATGGTGGTGGCAAAGGCGTTTCCGTGGACCTTGCGGAAACTCTCCACCTGCACAGCGCAGACAAAGGAGACCGACACATTGGCCGCCATGTTCAGGCTCTGGGGCAAAAAGGCCACGACCAGCAGGATGCACAGCTCGGCCAGAACGCTCAGCTGTCTCCAGTGGATACCTCCCCTGTCCCGAAACCGTGCCTTGATGCACTCGGCCACAATGATCCCCGCGGCAAAGGCGGCCACCGGCACCAGATAGGTCAGCGCGGTGTGCCACTCCCCCCGCATGGCGTGTATGCCCAGGAGAACCATGTTTCCGGTCTCTGCATTGGCAAAGACCCCTCCCCGCACGCTGTAAGAATAGGCGTCCAGGAAGCCGCCCGCCAGCGCCAGGACGGCGCCCAGCCGGAAGGTCTCCGACATCTGTTTTCGTTTGATTGCCTGCAATGCCTCCACCTCTTTTGATGATACCATAACTTGCCGCCCGGCACAAACGAAACTTGCCGCCCGACGGCCCTTCCACGCAAAAAGGGCAGGCCTGGCGGCCCGCCCTCTCTCTGCACGACCTTAGAACGGCAGTCCCAGACCGCCGGTAATGCTCTGCATGGACGCGGCCATATCCTGCTCCGCGGTGCGCAGAGCTTCGTTCACCGCCGCCACAATCAGATCCTGGAGCATCTCCACATCCTCGGGATCCACTGCCTCGGGATCCACAGTCAGGCTCTTGAGCACCCGCTTGCCGGTGACCACAGCCTCCACCACGCCGCCGCCGGCCTGAGCGGAGTACTCCTTCTCCTCCAGCTCAGCCTGCATGCGCTGCATGTCCTGCTGCATCTTCTGGGCCTGCTTGATCATATTCATGTTGATGCCGCCCATACCGCCCATACCGGGACGGCCGCCAAATCCTTTTGCCATCGTTGTTTCCTCCTTGTCATTCCGCCCGCGGCGGAATGGATTCTTTTATTCTTTGATGATAATGGAATCAAACTGCTGCCCCAGGGCCAGCAGGTCCTCCAGATTGTCGTGCTCCGGTGCGGATGCCGTTGGAGCGGGCGCCGGCGGAACGCCCACCGACACCGCGCAGCGGACCGGCTGTCCCACAATGGCCCCGGTCGCCGCCGCCACCGCCCGGAGGGTGGCAGCCTTGCCCACCATCACCCGGGTAAAGTCGGAGTCCACCCAGAGGGTGAGCAGATCGCCCTCCAGCCGTCCCTGCACCTGGGCGGGATTGCTGAGGAAGGGGTAGTCGCTCATGGGCACCTTGCCCCGCACCGCGCCCACCACAGCCGGCCAGAGATCAGCAGAATGCCCCGCCGCCTTGCTGCCCGCTCCAGCGGGAGAAGCAGGGGACGCAGGCCGGCGCCGGACTGCCGGACGCTCGGCCGCCGGGGACGGCGGCTCGGGTACGGGGAAGACCGGCTCTCCCGGCTCCTCAGGCAGAGGGGGACGCTCCTCCTCCCAGGGGGGCAGATCCTCCCCGGAGGGCTGAGACTGCGGCTGCGTTTGGGGCTGCGGCTCCACCGCTTTGGCCTGGACCGGAGCGGCCGCAGGCTGCGCCGGAGCGGGCTGGGCCTGGAAGGTCCCGCCCTGGGCCAAGCGCTCCTCCAGACGGGCCAGACGGGCGCTCAAGCCCGCCGGACTGCTGTCCAGCGTGGTGTCGCACAGCCGGATAAGGCACAGCTCCGCATCGGTGCGCCGGTTTCCGCTGCGGGAGAGATCGGCGGCCGTCTGCTGCAGGAGGCTCAGCATTTGCATCAGACGCTGGGGCTCCAGCTGGTTGGAGAGCTTGCGCATGGTGGTCTCATCGTATCCGCCGGTGAGCAGGGCCGCGCCGCCCTGGGGGGCCGTCTTGCGCACCAACAGGTCCCGCGCCAGACCGGCCAGCTCTCCCAGCAGGCTCCCCACATCCTTTCCCGCTCCGTAGAGCCGCCCCAGGGTCTCCAGTGCGGCTGCGGTGTTGCCCTGGGCGATGTGGTCCATGAGGGCGGCAGTCTCCAAATTACCGGCCAGTCCCAGGGCGGAGAGGACCTCCGCCTCCCCGATCACGCCGCTGGGATTGACGCACTGGTCCAGCAGGGAGAGCGCGTCCCGCAGGCCGCCGTCCGCCAGCCGGGCCAGGAGGGCAGCTCCCTCAGGGGCCAGCTGGATGCCCTCCTCTCCCGCCACGTAGCTCAGGCGCTGGGCGATGTCCCCCGCCAGGATCCGCTTGAAGGAGAACTGCTGGCAGCGGGACTTGATGGTGGCGGGCACCTTGTGGAGCTCGGTGGTGGCCAGAATGAACATCAGGTGAGCGGGCGGCTCCTCCAAAATCTTCAGCAGGGCGTTGAAAGCCGCCGTGGAGAGCATGTGGACCTCGTCCACGATATACACCCGCTTGCGCACGGCGGCGGGGGTGTAGACCGCCTCATCCCGCAGGGCGCGGACCTGATCCACGCCGTTGTTGGAGGCCGCATCCAGCTCCAGCACGTCCAGAATGGAGCCGTTCTCGATCCCCAGGCAGGAGGGACACTGGTTGCAGGGGTTTCCGTTGACCGGGTGCTCGCAGTTCACCGCCCGGGCCAGAATCTTGGCGCAGGTGGTCTTGCCGGTCCCTCTGGTGCCCGTGAAGAGATAGGCGTGAGAGAGCCGTCCCGCCGCCACCTGGCGCTTGAGGGTATCGGTAATATGGCTCTGCCCCACCACATCGTCAAAGGTCCGTGGTCTCCATTTGCGGTAGAGTGCCTGATACATGCCTGTCACCTCGCCAAAAATTCGATTCATGTGAAAAGGAGCGGAGGATGCGGGTATTGACCCGTCGCCCCGCTCCTCTTCCATGCCCATATGCCCGGCACATGGCAAGACCGCACACCGACCTTTGAAGTTTCCGTTCTGTCCGTTACCCTGGCAGCCGGCTCAGGAGCGGGAGTCCCGCGGCACACGGCGCATTCCGCTTAGTGCTGCTTGGTTCCCCACCTGACACGGTTCACGGGGCCCCGTTGCGCGGGACCGATCCATCATCGCTGCTTACCTGGGTCAGACGACACAACGAAAATCCGGGGGCCGGGATTCATCCCTGCTGTAGCGGATTGCAGGTACAGGGCACCGCTATCTCCCCAACTAGTGCGGCCTTGCCGTAGGCCGGGCAATGGACGCCCGTGCATTCGGAAAGCTCGTATTTGTTATCATACATCATTTCCCCCAAATTAGCAATATCGCTTTTTTATTTTTTTCAAAAAACTCTTTACATTTCGAAAATTCATGCTATAATATTTCATGGTCATGGGCCTGTAGCGCAGCTGGGAGCGCAAAGGGTTCGGTTTTCTGCCTCATCTATAATTTCATATTGCTTTATTCTTCTGTTCCGCTTTTGGAACTGTTGATTTGGGCCCGTAGCTCAGTCTGGGAGAGCGTACGGTTCGCATCCGTAAGGTCGAGGGTTCGATCCCCTTCGGGTCCACCACACTCGGGAGATCTCGTTTTGAGATCTCCCGAGTTTTTTCATGCTTTCAGGATGCACGATAGTACACACTCTTGTCCCCTTCCGGATGTAGGAAGTCGAAGAACTGTGTGACACTGATTTTGAATTCCACTTCGATTTCAAAGTTCTTCCCGATATTCACCCGCTCAATGAGCTGCCGCAGGATCATCTTCTTTCCCTCAATACTACTCCCCGCATACAGGTCGGCCCAGGACATAATCTTGTCATACTCCTTTTGGACGGCAACGGCAGAGCTTTTCAGATCAGCCGCTTTTTCCTTAGCCTGTTCCAATTCCTGTGCCAACGCCGCCAGTTTGCTTCGGGTGTCCTCTATCATCTCGCCAAGGATGTCCGCTCCAAAACTGCCAGTCCCATTGATGGTCTTGATGATCTCTTTCTTGTAGCTCTCCAGCTCCCGTTCTGCGGAGGCATGGAGTTTCTCCAGATTCGCCACCGAACTGTTTGCCAGTTGGAGTTCTTTTTCCCGCTGCTTTTGAATGAGCTGGCTCCTGGGTGCCGTCTTCATCCGCTCAAAGAGTTGGATGACGATCTTATCAATAATGCCGTCCAGTTTCTCGCCGGAGTATCCGGTCTGACCGTCACAGTCCTGAGGATGGCGGATCTTGTAGTGGCAGGCGTATCGGATATGAGTTTCCCGTTTGGGCTCACCCTTGGCGCGTCTGCCGCTGCTGGTGGTCAGCACCAGCTTGGAACCGCAGTGGGCACAGTAGACCATCCCGGAGAGCAGCGCCTTCCCCTTGGAGTTAAAGGGCACCTCATTGTGGTGCATTGTCCTGGCCCCCATCAACTCCTGTGCTCGCTCATACAGATCCAGCGGAACGATTTGCAGCTCCGGAAAGATTTCTGAGCGTGTTTCCCCACTGCGCAGGATTCCCACATACATGATGTTCTTCAGCATTTTGATGATGGTGGTATTGGCGAAGTTGGTCCCCTTTCGATTGAGATAGCCGTTGTTATATAACCACCGGGACAACCGCTGTGCGCCGAACCCCTCATAGACATATTTTTCAAAGATGATGCGCACCACCGCAGCTTCATCCGGGTCAACCAGAATCTCGTTGACTTCATGATTCTTTTTATTGAAGCGCCCCTGCTTTTCCAGGCGGTATCCATAGGGGACGATCCCGCCCCGGAACCTCCCCTCCTGCACGATTTGCGAAAGGCGTGTCTTTGTTCGGGCAGAGGTTTTGAGGCTCTCGCCGGAGGCCTGCCAATAACGGATATAGTTCAGCAGTTTGTCGATATGATCGTCCATCTTCTGTTGCCCTTCCATTGCACTCCACACTTCGATTCCGTTGCGGATGAACCACTCTACCACGAAGGGCGTCTCATCGTCCCGCCGTCCCAGGCGGTCGAACATGAACACCAGCAGGATGTCAAACTTCCGTTCCTCAGCGTCCTGGCGGATCTCCTGAATCGCGTCGCGGTCAGCAGCAGCCACCTTGAAACCCGAGACACCTTTTTCTGCAAATTCTTTGATGATCGTCCATCCCTGGCTCTCCGCAAATTCACGGCAGTATTGTTTCTGCATCGGGATATCATCTTTTTCTACCTGTCCTTTAGTAGAGACTCGATAGAGGCAGTATACTCGCTTGTTTTTTTCCATGATTGCACCTTGTCCTTTCTGGTATAGGACTGCGGTGCATATGGTTTGCTCAGATTAAATTGTCAAGGTTCATATGCACACACAGTATCCCACACCACTGGTAAAAAGTCTACTGAATCAAGCAGGCTTGTTCAGGTTTTCAAAGTCCTGTGCCATCAACAGCGTCTGCTCAATTTCAGACACTGTGTCAGGCTTTGTGATGGTGTTTTTGAAGCGGAGAGCAACAATCAGTCCGTCCACTTCCATCGTGATATATTCTGTCGGCTCAGAGTATCGGGGATGCTCCCGATCATACATTGCCTGCTGATAACTCATGTGATCATCCTCCTTTACATAGTCTGCTGCCAAGTTTGTTCTTCTTCGTGGTCGTCCTCGGCGTGGCCTTGGGCGATTTTCTTTTGCCGTTCTTTCCGGAGGGCCTTGCTGTCTGCGTGGTAGTTCGTGGTGGTGGCATCCCTCACGGGAGCATTGTCTTGGCCGCGCTCCAGAGCGTGTCCAAACTGGACCACGCCACCCACAGCACTAACCCAGTCAGCGCCAGGGCCGCCAGTCCCAACAGCAGACTGGTCCATGGAATGTCCGGCAGACTCGGTCTGGGCAGTCTGATGCTGGGCAGAGAAAAACGCTTCTCGTTCCGCTTCCCAGCCTGTTCGCTCATCTTCTCCAGATGCTTCACCGCTTTCAGCAGTTCGTCCATCTGCGTCCGGGTCGGAAGCTGCGCCAGCAGTTCGCTGATCTTCTTCAGATAGCCGGTCTGTCTCTCGGTGTGGTACCCCAGTGTGTAGAGGGCGCTCTGCAGATCCTCCCACTCCGCTTTCGTAGGATGGTCTTCGGGCGGCGGTGTCAGCTCCTGCGCCGGAAGCTGCGGTGTGGCCTGTGCCATCTGCGCAGGTCGGTTCTTCTCCAACAGCTCGTCCATAGATAATTTCTTCTCTGATCCTGAATTCATATTCCATATTCTCCTTCAGATATTTGTCCCCGAACAGCAGGCGGTCACGGCACTGCCAGCCGCTGGGTGTGGTGTAGGTGATGTTCCGCCGGGAGGTTTCCCAGCGTACCTTGTAGCCCTCGTTCTCCATCAGCGCAATAAACTCCTCACGGTTAGAGGCGTGGACCATACAGTCGTTGATGATGTTCATGAGCTGCAGTTTTTTGCTCTGTCCACGGGCGGCCGTGTGGTACTCGCCGATGGACATCGTCTTGGTCTTCTCTTTCCTGTTCGTTGGCTTAAACACAGGGAGAGAAAATTCCACGCAGACTTGATCGTTGCGTTGCCGCAGTTCCTGGAGCTGCTCCTTTGCGATGTGCAGTTTCTTCCCAGTATCGAAGTTGACGGAGTTGATGAGAAAGTGGGAATGAATGTGTTCCCGGTCTGTATGGGTGCAGACCAGAACTTCATACCCCTCATAGTACTCAGCCAGCTTCAGTGCCGCCGCATGAGCGGCGACCGGATCGACCACTTCGCCTTTTGGAAAGCTCTGCACCATGTGGTAGAACAGCACACCGTCGGTTTTGTGATGCAGCCGCTTGGTGGTCATGAAGTCCGCGTAGACAGATTCCGGCTGGCAGTTGATACCTGTGACCAACTGTTGCCCGTCACACTCGGTTTTCTTGTCCTGCATGGTGTATCGCATCACGGCTCCCATGCAGCCGGTGCTCTGACCACGCTTGTAGTTAGTGAAGCTGATAATGGCCATCCTCACCACCGCCTTCGTTCCAGAATCAGCCGGACCGCAGCGCAGAGTTCAGAGAACGCCTGGCGTACACCGTCCAGGTTGATCACCGTGATACGCCCCATGTGCGCCAGGGTGACAAGCTGATTCAGATTTCTGCCGATGGACTTCAGCTCCTTGAGCACTTCTTTCAGTCCATCGACGACCACAACCTGCTTTCCCAGACAGCAGGCTGTCACATAGTCGCTCATGGACATTCCGGAGCGTTTCGCCAATTCCTTGATGGCCTCCCGGTCTTCGGATGCCATCCGGGTGCTGAATTTGATATCTTTTTTCATGTCGTTTCCTCCAGTCTTTCATAAAAATGGGGTGTGGGCAGCGCCCCGCAAACAGGCGGAAGGCGGGCGGCGGCTGTGCTGGTGACCAGACAAACGCGATGCTGGCCCTCGTCGGAAGCGACTGCGCATCCGTCGCTTCCGACCGAGGTCGAAAGTTCCCTCGCTCCGTGCTTCCTCCTCTCCCCAGCGAAACCGCTCCGCTGAGTTTCGCCGGGGACCCCTTTTGAAGTGATTTTCCCGCGCCGAACACCCGCGTTCCACCTTCGGCCACAAGCGGCCCAACACGGCGTTTCTTTTACCTTGCGGGAGGTTTACTCGCCGCACCTGGAAACCGCCCGCAAATCGCCGCACAGCGCCTCGACAGGGTCGATAGGGACGATTTCTCCGGCCCTCTCTAAATCGACACTATCGGCACGACGCAGCTCGATCACACGCTTGCCGTTGCTTCGGCGGATCACTGCAGCAATTCCGTTCTTCCTTAGGGCCTCAACGCTTTGCAGGATCAGCCTTGAAATCTTTTTGGGCGTTACCCCTTCAGACTTATCAGGGTCGATCTTTTCGGAGAGCTCCGTGGGAGTGCCGATAAATACTGTTCTGGTGCTCATAAATGCAGAGAGAAGAACGACGATCCGATCCTCACGCAGCACGGGTTCTTCTCTGCTGTCCGAAACCAGTTCCCACACATTTTCCTCGCTGCGACGAAGCTCCAGCTCTCGGTATTCGATGTCCCGGCCCACGCAGGTCAGTCTGGCCCTGCCGCTGCCTCGCTTTTCTTCCACCAGGGTAAAGCTGGAATCCACTGCGCCGCTGATAGCAGTCGTACCAGAGATCCGATGGAACACATCTTCCGCCTTTTCTTTCCGCAGATGGTGGATGAGCAGGATGGCAATGCCGTGCTTGTCCGCCAGCCGCTTGAGCACAGACAGATCCCGGTAGTCGTTGGCGTAGGTGGCGTCATGGATCGGACGGACCATCTGCAGGGTGTCGATGATGACCAGCACGGTGTCCGGATGAGCGGTGAGGAATGTTTCCACCTGTTCCTCCAGTCCCTGACCGATGAGGGCGCACTCGGTACAGAAGTGGACGCTGTCTGGTGCATCCTCAGTGATTTCAAAGAGTCGATTCTGGATGCGGAGGACGGAATCCTCCAGACAGAGATAGAGCGTGGTGCCCTGCCTGGTGGTCATGCTCCACACCGGTTCTCCCTTGGCCACTGTCACCGCCAGCCACAGAGCAAGCCAGGACTTGCCCACCTTTGGTGAGCCAGCCAGGATGTGCAGACCCTGAGAGATCAGGGTATCCACCACAAAATTGGGCGGCTCCAGCGGACGATCCATCAGGGTTCTGCCGTCCACTGTGATGAGGGGATGGTTCATTTTGCTGTTCATGTTTGGTACCTCCATTTCAAGAATTTGAATACAAAAAGCTCCCACCTCAAAAGAAGTGGGAGTAGTATTCATTTTGATTTTGAAATGGTTTGTGGTAGAATGGAACAAACGGAGGTGAGCCAATGGCGACCTATCAGATCTATGAACTCTCTGCCCGGGCGGTGATGAGCTATGCCGCAGAGAAAGACGGCGTTTACACCTTTACTCTGAACCGCAGCGCCACCGAGCACTGCAAGGTACCGGGTGCCAAGCACGAGCAGGACAGCTGCGCCATGTTCCACCAGCTGATGTACCAACTCCACGGAAAGGGCTGGCGGGAGCGTGGCGAGGAGAAGGTAACGGCTCTCTCCGATGTGCTGTTTTATATGGACTTCGCCGGAATTTTTGACCGGCGTGGAACCGGAAAGACGCAGCAGGCCCGCCGGGAAAAGGCCAGAGATATGTTTCGTCCCGAGGGGATCACTCTGGACTTCGGCAGCGGCCCACACCGCTATGTGGCTTTCGAGCGCTCCGCCAGCATGAGCCGCCAGTCCCGCCTCTCCTTTATCCGGGAGGATCTGTATGGACCGATACGCCAGCGGATCATGCTAAACATGGAGCTGGACCGCTGCCAGCTCAGTAAACTCTACGCCTACAACGGTCTCATGTTCTCCAGCGGAACCCGGGTGGACGGCATCCGCATTGACAAAAAACACCGGGTCATCGTTATAGACAATCCATCCAAGAGAGTGGAGCGAGCCCCTGTCATTACCCTGCGGGAAGGAGAGGAGCCGGGAAGTTTTTACCGGGTGGATACGCTGGAAACTCTGGACATCACCTGCTTTGACGGCGTGGGCCTCATCTCCAAAGAGTATGCGGAGGTAGTGGACAAGGCTTGCTGCGGCAGCCACACTCACACCTCCTTCCAGATTCGGATGCCCTACATCAAGGGGATGCTCCATCAGGTGGATTTCAAAGGTTTTTTGAAGCGCAGCGGCACCCAGAGCATCGTGGACATCTGGGGCAAGGCGCATCCCGTCCGCAGTGTGGACATCATCCTCACTCGCAGTCAGTTCAAGGCCTACGGCTGGCTGCGGGAGAATGGTATGACCTGGGAAGACTACTGGGACGCCTTTCGGGACTACAACCACGCCCTGTACATCACCAACCTGAGCAAGACGGAGCCGGAGAAACTGGTAGAGCTCAACTATCAATTTCTCTCCACCCTCTCCATTCAGCCGGAGGAGTTTCGCCCCGCCGACCTGCCGGAAGGCTGGGACCACAGTCCGGAGGATGACCCCCGGCAATGGCTGACCAAGGCCACCGAGACGGCCTACTATAACTTTCGTGCCAACGAAGCATATCAACAGGAATACTTTCGCCGGGGCCTGAGCCATCCAAAAGGAAGCCGGGCGAACATCATGGCCCGGGGGCTGGAGAAGAACCCGAAATTTATTCGGGAACCTATCTACGCGGAACAATTGGACGGACAGGCCCGGAAGATCCTCCGAGGATATGCCGTTGGGCGGCTACTGGTACCAGGGGACAACCGGTTCCTCTCCGGTGATCTGCTGGAACTGCTGCGACAGTTAATTGCGCCCCGTGTGTTCCAGTTGCCCGGTGAGCGGGACTTCTGCAATCAGGCGATGGGAGATTTCTTCGCGGAGGACAGTTTCTTTGCGCCTGGTGCAGCCTATGACCATGAGGACAGCTGCACCCTGCTCCGCAATCCCCACATCGCCCGGAACGAGGAATTGCAGCTGTCGGTGTACCCAGAGGGAGACGAGCTGCGTCAACACTATTTTGGTCATCTCACAGATGTGGTTATGGTGTCCGCTGACAGTCTGGCAGCGGAGCGGCTGGGCGGAGCGGACTACGACGGCGACCTTATCAAAACCATTGCTGACCCTATCCTCAACCGCTGCGTGAAGCGGAACTATGATTACGATGTCCATCAGCAGCTCTCCAACAACGCCAATCTGCCCCTGCTGAAAATTCCATCCTTATCCGCGCCCAAGTCCGACGCCAACGACTGGCAGGCCCGGTTTCAGATAGTGGAGAACACCTTTGCTGCCCGTATTGGACAGATCTGCAACGCCGCCCTGGACCGCAGCGTCATCGCCTACAACGACCACGCCGACCCGGAGGAGCGCAAGCGGTGCCGCCGGGACTTGGAAGCCCTGGCCATCTACAGCGGGTTGGAAATTGACGCGGCCAAGACCGGTGTGCGGCCCAACCTGGATGAATTTCTGGGCGGACGGAAGGAAAAGCGCACTCCTTTCCTCCAGTACAAATATCTGTTGGAGCGTGCGGAGGAGCGCCGCCGCGCCTGGTATGAGCCAACCCACCGGGAGCGGTTGGAGACCTTCTTTGCCGGGATCGACTGGGAGCAGGTGGACTCCCCGGTGGAGCGATTGCCCTGGCTGGCCCGCCAGCTGGAGCGCAACACGCCCAAGATTCAGGAGAAACCGGCAAAGGACGGCGAGTTATTTACTTTCGCCCAGGAGCGAAACTGGAAGAGGCAGCTGGATGAGAAAACACTTTCTTCTGTTTCTACCTTGCTGTGGGACTACGAGCACTGCCTCTCCCGCATCCGGGCCTGCCGCGCTCCCGCCAAGGGACAGCAGCGAAAAACGGACATCGACCGCATCCTCTACGCCAGAGGACAAGAGGAACTCTACGACAGCGACGAGCTGTACGCCTTCTTCCAGCAGCTTTCCCCGGAGCGTATCGCCGCTCTGCGAAAGGCCATCGTAGACCAGCAGTGGCACCTGATGGCAGAAGGACAGAAAGAAACATTTCTGCGGGAGCATCTACCGGAGGCGGTAGACTACTATGATCTTCTGACCGATTTCCGCCACGGCGGGTTCCGTCTGCTGGGAGATCTGGTCTGTGACATCGACGATCTGGAGACGGCCCGGGAACGAAAGCAGCTCCGCCGCCCGGCGGATTCCCCCGCCTTCCAGAAGATGATGGATGCCTATCTGTCTGCCCCCTTCAGCGGCAACGAGCGGGCCGTGGTGTCCAAGGTCTGCCGCAGGCTGCTGGACAAGATCGTCCGGCCCAGCCTGGCGGCGCCCTATGTGGTGGCTCTGGGTAAGCGAAGCCTGCTGTGGGATCTGCTGCCGGACCACATTGAGGAACATGTTCTGGAGGTGGACCATGCTGAATGAGTGGAACGAGTTTCAGGACTACACCGGTGCGGTAAACTACACCGCCCGGAACAAGCAGGACACCACCTACCTGGGCCGCTTCACCTTCGACACCATCCTGGACTTTGAGGGGCTCAACCGGGTGCTGACCATCCTGGCGAGAGGGTTTCTGTTTCATAACGAGAATGGCAACCCAATCGAAGCGCCCTGGGAGCGCATCGACGATGCCAAGCGGGGCCTGTGTGCCTGGTGCAGTGTGCCGGACAGCAAAAAAGCCACGTACCGGGAGGCGTGGCAGTTCGGCAGTGATTTTAGGGAACTCCATTCAGAATTTCCTGGCCTTGTAGACGAAAACGGCAGCGGATGGTTTCACCGCCATGTACGTCGGGTGGTGGATTTTGTGCGGGAAAATTCGGAGAGGGTATCCAGCAGCGCCCATAAGAAGTGCGCCGCCATTGAAAAAGGCTTTGACCAGGCCTGGCGGGGCAAGGTGATCCAGATGCAGGTCCCCCTGTTTGCTCCCACCACCAAGGGACAGTGGGGCCTGCGGTTTGACAGTTTTCTGGCCCAGGCTCTGGAGCTGGGGCCACTCCGGATGAAGGAACCGATACTTCCACCCACATTGGTGGAGCAACTTCGCAGCCTCACGCCTAAGGGCGTTCCCGTGGAGATGGTGGAGACGCTGGCGGCCTACTACTTTGCCAACAAGCCGGAAGATTCCGACTGGGTGGTGCTGCCGGTGGCAAACTTTGACGCATACTTCGGCACCACCAGCTTTGGACGGAAGTATCTCAAACAGATCCCGGAGACCATTTTGGAGCGATCTGAAACAGGCTTTGGACTGTGCCGGTATCGGTTGGGCGGCACCCTTGTCATTAAGTAGGGATAGAATCAGGCATCCATCTCCTCTTCTTCCACTGGAGATGGATGCCTGTTCGTTTCAAAATGATTCAGTTCGTTTGTCATTTCCCACGCCAGACGGAATCCGCAGATAAAGCTGTCCACGGAGCGTTGCTCTATCATCAGGTTCTGGGCGTCGATGATCTGCAGCACCAGTTTACGCTCCGGCTTGTCCAACCGCTCAATGAGCTGTCGGTGGCAGGTTTCAACTTCCTGTTCGGATTCCACCATAGGCAGAGGGGTGTAGAATTTGTCGTACAGCAATCTCAAAGTTTCGTTCATGTGCCCCGCCTCCTTGTAGCAAGACACAATAGCACAGGTCAGAGGAAATAGCCACTATTATATTTTTAAAATTTCCAGAATAGTCAACTCCAACTTTCCTATCCACGGAAAAGCCATCTGCTAATCGCACAACGAGTAAATGAAATGGTGCTATTCCTTGCAAACAGGCTTCATGGTCGGGAAATTATGACCTGAACGGACAAAGGTCTGCAACCCTCTGTTGACCCTCTTCGGTCGCTCAACAGCGGTTAAATCGACCTCGATTAAAAGTCTGCGATTCCTTGTTGTTTACAATCCTCTCACTGGCACACGCTTTGGCATACGTGGCATACTCAGCGAAGTACCGCCTGCACTTACGCTTTGTTCGCATCTGTCTTCCTTTTGCTTATTCATTATACCACTTTTTCGGCGCTCTGCTACTTGAAATTTCAACTGAACCCATTCGCTCAATATTGCAAAAACCGCTTCCCGTATGACAGATACTATATCGAACTTTTGGGGCTTTCGCTAAGTGCGAAACTTCCTTTCGCAACATGGTTTCGCCTACACCAACCACGTACAGTCTGTTCAGACACTCCACAGTTATCCGCAATTTCCTTAATCGTCTTAGCCATTCGACCTTTCATCACTCCAGCAATCTGCCAATATCTCGTTTAGCATACATTGCTTTTGCGAACTTGATTATACGCTATCAACAGTGCTATAATAGAGAAAGATTATAAGCAGTTGAGCTGCCGAAAAGTACACCTTTTGACATCTTGTAACTGCCCTTGCACAGAAGGGGGAAAGCACAGCATCAATGCGGCGGACGAAAGAACTGCCGCGCAATATCAGAAACCTGTCAGGATATTGCCTTAGTGGCCTTGCCTTGGCAGGTATCACTATGTGTAAAGGAGCATTTAATGTGAAAACGAAATTATTGTCATGGCTGTTGACACTGAGTCTGCTCATGACCATGCTTCCGACTGCTGCGCTAGCCGCTGCAGATCCCGGAACAAGCAGCGATACAGTTATCTATGTATCCGAAAGCGGCGATGATTCAGCCGCCGGCGATGAGAGCGCACCCCTAAAAACAATTGGTGCGGCATTTACGAAGGCAGCTGACGGTGGTACCATCTATCTGCTTTCAGACATAGTTTTGCCGAGTAAAACCGTCCTGTCAGGTGATAAGTCAATCACGCTGGCGGGTAATGCCGGAGAAGCTGCACCTACGATCAAATATAGTTGGGATGGTGTCACAACCAATAACCTCTATATGATTGAAATCGGTGCCGAAAGTGGTACAAGCACACAGACGAATATTACGCTGCGAAATCTGACGGTAGATGCAGAAGCCCAGGATATTCGCTGCCTGCGTGTTTGCCCTGGCAGTCAGCTTATCCTTGCAGATGGTGCGACTGTTCGCAATGGCCGAGCAATCAATCAGGATGGAACGACTGGTACCAGCGACTGCGGTGGCGGCATCGTTGTAGATAACGACGCCAAACTGACGATGGAGGATGGTTCCAGTATCACCGGCTGTTCTGCCGAATGGGGTGGTGCTGTCTATCTCAGTGGCGAAATGGCGATCAACGGTGGCGAGATCAGCAACAATACTGCCGTTGGTGACATTTACGAGATCAACGACGTTGATCGTTCCGCCAGCGCACACGGCGGCGCAATTATGATCCGCGCTTGCCGAGCAGACTATGCTACATCTTATGATGCTCCTGCCAAACTGACCATGCGTGGAGGTACGATCAGTGGAAATGCGGCTACCAGCGATGTCAGCGCCTTTGGCGGTGCGATTTCTATTATCGGTACACCCGATACAGGAAACCTGACGAACACATTTGTCATGTCTGGCGGTACGATCTCCAACAACAAGGCAGTTTACGGTGGTGCCGTCTCGGCGTATGCAGCCGACAATTATTGGCATGGCAATACCAGCATTCAGTTGTCTGGCAATGCTCAGATCAAGGACAATATCGCCCGCACCTATGGCGGCGCTATCTGCCTGTTCGGCAATAATGCGCAGAATTATACCGACACGCTTACAATGAGCGGCGGCATGATTTCCGGCAACAAAGCAAACTCTGCCGGTGGCGGTGTGTATCTCTCTGCCCATGGCGACCAGATGTTTATGACCGGAGGCAGCATCCGAGAGAATGAAGCCGGTTATGGCGGAGGTCTGTCAATCCGTTCTGGCAACAGCGGTGCAAATCCCAATGCCGCTGTATATTTGCTGGGTGGCACCATCTCGGATAACCAGGCAACGAGTGGCTATCCGACAGATGATAGTTATTCCGAGCGCCTTTATTGCGGCAACGCAATCGAGCAGAGCGGTGAGCTTTATCTGGACGGAACACAGATGAATGTCAGCGGAGATATTCGCGTAGGATGTACGACTAATTTCCGCACTGGAGCAATCGAGACTAACCGCTATGTCACATTGGTAGGCGCATCTGATTCCATGCAGAATTACGAACTGACCTCTGATGATGATGAGTCTTTGGATGGCAGAGTGGTTGTTGCCCCCGGTACGATTACTTATGGCACAGAAACCTATAGCGTAGCAGATGCGGAACCGTATCTGTCGCATTTTACACATAATTATAAGGAAATTGTTACGAATACCGAGTACGAAGCAGAAACAGGAACTTCTTCTCAGCCGAAGAGTCTTGTTCTGCACGGGTTTTCTGTTACCTACACAGACGGTATCGGCGGCACCAGCTTTGCGGATGAGGTAACCAGCGACCTGCGCCGTGGAACCCCCACCCCTGCTTTCACTGGCGGAACGCCGACTCGCAGTGGTTATACCTTTACCGGCTGGGAGCCGTCCGTAGCCGCAACGGTAACGGACAATGCCGTTTATACCGCACAGTGGAAGCTGGATGAAGCGTATGCCGTTAAAATCGCACCGATGAACCTGACGGTTTATGTCGGCGGTGACGGCTATCACGGCGTGATCGGTGAAGATGGCAAGTTTGCTGCGAATGATCTGCCGGAGATCGGTTTCTATATCACTCTGCCGGACGATATTAACACAATGCTCGGCGGTACAGATGAAAAACCAGTTGATTTGAGCGACAAACTACGACTGACCCCTGTCGACGACAACGGTACAATGCGCAGCTGGAGTCTGGAGTTGTACAGCGATGAAAGCAAGAGCCATGTTATGGAGAACGGACGTCGGGTCTATGTCTACAAGCTCCGCCAGATCGACGACGGCGAGGAGACCGTCCCCCGCGTACAGTTCACCGGTGCGGACGGCTCGGTCATGACTGAATCGAACTTTCAGGCGCTGCTCACCGACCAGTTCCGCAACTACAAGATCAGCGTGTATCAGGGTCTGCTGGATGAACAGATATACAAGGCGACTTTTACAACCGCGGATGGCAAGACCTTCACCCGTCCAATCAAGCTGGGCACTGGCACGCTGAAGGTCCGCGGCAACAATGATACGACTTATCGTGCTATCGAGAACAACACGATTCCAAGCGTTAATCCGCAGGAAAAGGATATCATGCTTGTCAGCACTGCACAGACAGACACGCAGTATTATATCAATAACAGCGGTATCAGCGTACCCTCCTCTGACGATGTAAAACTGATGGTCGATCACAGTCTGGATGATGCACTTTTAAGTGCGTACATCAATCGAACCTCCAACACCGAAGGCAAGTATTCATATCAGTTCCGCTATCTCGATCTGGTTGATACCTCAAACGGCAATACCTACGTTACCATGGGTGCTGGTCAGAAAATGAACCTGTACTGGCCGGTCCCCAGCGATGCAAAGTCAAACTCTGAGTTCCATATCATCCACTTTAAGGGCATCGACCGCGACAGTGACGCTGATGTGAATGAACTTTTGACCACTCGTATTCCGGAGGAACTGACATGTGAAACGGTTACAATCGGCGGACAGAAATTCGTTACGTTCGCAGTTGACTCCTTCTCTCCGTTTGCACTGTTGTATGAGAAAGCAGCCTCCTCCGGCGGTGGATATTCCAGCGGTGGCGGAAGCAACTCCTCCAAGTATACGCTGCACTACGAATCCAACGGCGGTACTTCCTATAAGGACGAAAGCTATTCCTCCGGCACGACTGTGACGCTGGATAAGGCTCCTGTCCGCGAGAGCTATACCTTTACCGGCTGGTATGCCGACAAGGCGCTGACCGACAAGATCACCAATGTGAAAATGACGGGCAACAAGACGGTCTATGCAGGCTGGGAGGCTACCGGAGTACCGAGTATGCTGAATGGCGATGACCACTACGCCTATGTAGTCGGTTACCCGGACGGCAAGGTGCACCCGGAGGGCAATATCAGCCGCGCGGAGACCGCAACGATCTTCTTCCGACTGCTCAAATCCGACATTCGCGACGGAAATCTGACCGCCGACAACGAATTTTCCGATGTTTCGGACGGCCAGTGGCACAACAAGGCGGTTTCCACGATGGCGAAGCTCGGTATCGTCAAGGGCCGCCGTGCGGACCGCTTTGACCCCAATGCCTCGATCACCCGTGCGGAGTTTGCGGCGATCTGTGCGCGCTTCAGCACCAGAACGGTCGAGAACAGCGGCAGCTTCTCCGACATTTCCGGTCACTGGGCGGAAAACGAGATTGAGAGAGCGGCGGCGTTCGGCTGGATTTCGGGCTATCCGGACGGCACGTTCCGCCCCGACGCCCGCATCACCCGCGCTGAGGCTATGACCATGATCAACCGCGTGCTCTGCCGTATGCCGCAGAGCAAAAGCGACCTGCTGGACAGCATGGTAACGTGGCCGGACAACAAGCCGTCCGACTGGCACTATCTCGCCGTACAGGAGGCCACGAACAGCCATGACTTCAACCGTCAGGGCGAGGTCGGCGAAAGCTGGACAAAGCTGACGAGCGTCCCCGACTGGACACGGTATCAATAAAAAAGTTAAAACGACAGACATTATTGTTGTCTACCATATGTTTATGTCTTGTATGCAGAAAGCGCTCCGCATAGCAATCCAGTCCTCACCAAAAAATCCGAGCGCAAATACAGCGGTATCGGCGCTGCACTAATTGCATTTGGTATCAAGTATTCCATAGACAACGGTTGCCGAGGTGATGTTATGTTCGATGCAAAAACCGATGAACTTGCGAAGCATTACGCAGAAGACTTTGGTGCTATGCGTATTCCGAGCATAACCAACGGTGGTCCGAAGCGCTTTATGCTTGCTGATGAGGCAGCTTGGAAACTTTTCTCAGAGCATCTTGTGGAGGAGGTCAACGAAGATGAAGCAAAATGATCCCATGTATATAATCGGTGAATTAGCAGAGCAGGCTGGCGGATACTTTGCTATGCCTTCCCAAGACGACATGGCTTATACTGACCTATTGTTCGACATCTGCCAGCAATTCGGCATCCGGTATTATTCTGCTACGCCTAAAGAAAAGGCATTTGTAGAGGAAGTTACTCGTGTCACTTGGGCAAAAGAACAGGAATCTTTGACGGGTATCAAGCAAGATATTCGTCCTGCCTTTTTCGCATAATCACTTATCTACACAATAAAAAATGGGTTCTGTGGCATCAACGCTTACAGAACCCATTTTTTCTTGACGCTTAAGAAAGACAAATCCTCCGGTTAACGGTTACAAATGTGCGACCAGATAACGACGACCGAATAGACGGATCCGTTTACAGGCATCAAGAATACGAGAGTATAAAAACAGACCTCTTTAACAACAGCCTGTAGCGGTTATGACGTTTTCTGCACTTTTTCAATTACACATTCGTGTTTCTTGGTATCCTTTTCTACATTCATCTATTGACTTTACTGCACAGAACGACTACAATACAGCCATATAAGGAAGTGTATTACTATGCCGCAAACTGCTTTTCGCCCCAACCACATGCACATTGCGTGGCACGATTACACATCACATGATGCTACTCTACCGATCTCTGCCGCGCCCTTGCGCGAGAAGGCCTCCGTCATCGGCCGCACCGGCTTGATGCTGCTCTCATGCGGCACCGGTGCATGGCGTGTCCGCAGTTCGATGAACACGCTCGCGGAGGAGCTGGGGCTGGTCTGTGCAGCCGACATTGGTCTGACCTCGATTGAATACACCTGCTTTGACGGTGAACAGGCATTTTCGCAAACGCTCACGCTGACCAGCACAGGCGTCAACACCTCAAAGCTCAACCGACTCGAGCAGTTCGTCGCTGAGTTTGCCGACATCTGCTCCCGTATGACCGGCGAGCAGCTGCACACCCACCTTGACGAAATCGAGCAGGTGCACGGACTGTATTCGCCACTGATGCTCGGTCTGGCGGCTGCCCTCGCCTGCGGTGCATTTACGTTTCTGCTCGGCGGCGGCTGGGTCGAGATGATACTCGCATTCTTTGGCGCGGGTATCGGCAACGCCGTGCGCTGCAAGCTGTCCAAGCACCATCTGACGCTTGTGCTCTGCACGACTGTTTCGGTCGCAGCAGCCTGTCTGGTGTACGCGGGCTGTCTCAAGATTGCCGAGATGACCTGCGGCATCAATATCCAGCACGAAGCCGGCTACATCTGCTCCATGCTGTTCATCATTCCCGGATTTCCGTTTATCACCAGCGGCATCGACATGGCCAAGCTGGATATGCGGTCAGGTCTCGAACGGCTCAGCTACGCGGTAATGATCGTATTGATTGCCACGATGGCCGCATGGCTAATGGCGCTCGCGCTGCACCTCAAACCGGTAGATTTTCTGCCGCTGAACCTCAGCATGCTGCAGTATATCGTATTCCGCCTGCTCGCCAGCTTCTGCGGTGTGTTCGGCTTTTCGATCATGTTCAACAGCCCGGTACCACTGGCGATGTCCGCCGCGGTTATCGGTGCAATATCCAACACGCTGCGTCTGGAGCTGGTTGACCTTGCATCTTTGCCGCCTGCGGCTGCCGCATTTTTCGCGGCCATGATCGCCGGACTGCTGGCTTCTGCGTACAAAAAGCACTCCGGTTTTCCGCGCATCGCGATTACAGTGCCGTCTATTGTGATTATGGTGCCCGGCCTGTATCTCTACCGCGCAATTTACAATCTCGGTATGATGAACCTGAGCATTTCCGCTTCGTGGTTCGCGTCTGCCACATTGATCATTCTCGCGCTTCCGCTCGGACTGATCTTCGCCCGCATTATGACGGATAAGATGTTCCGTTACTGCACCTGATTTTCTGCAGACAAGCCAAAACCGCTGCTGTGAGTTTTCCTCATAGCAGCGGTTTTGTTATGCTTTTTACAGCGGCAGCGAGTCCTTGCCAGCCTGATGGATCATCTCCTCACGACAGCGCAGCACAATGCCGTCCACCTGCTCGAGATGGTGCAGGATGTTATGTTCAAACTCCTTAAGCGGCAGCAGAACGCCCAGTTCATCGTGGCTTTTCTGCAACTTGTAGCCGGTGTCCTGACCGTAGAATACCATCGCGGTCGGACACCTCTGCTGGATTTCATTGAATGCGTCCCAGACGATGTTGTACGCCTGTGCTTCGGTCAGACCCTGCTCGACCGTATCCGGCAGCGCGTACAGCGTCAGCACGCCGCGGCGGGACGGCGAATACATCTCCCGCACCTGCATGTCCTTGGTGTACTTGTGGCGCAGATGACTGCCATCGGCCAAGTAGAGCGCCGCACGCGGTACAGACAGGTGCTGACGGTAAATATCGTGGAACTTGCGCAGCTCTCGTGCCGAGACGGCATTGCGGTATTCCTCGCGCACCTCACCGTTCGCATCGGTCAGCAGTCTGGGATTCCCGCCGTTTTTGCCATGAAAGCGATACGGAATAAGATAGGCTGTGCGCAGCAGATCGAACATCGTGTTATTGCATAGCGCAATCGTCAGCGCGGAAATATCGCGGTTCTCATAAGCCTGCAAAAGCGCTTTCGCAAAGCTGCACTCTGCACCGCCGCCATCCTCAAACGATGCATTCTCCTGCTCCATGCAGAAGGTTTCGTACAACTGCTGCTCTGCACCCGGATTGCTCAGAATTCTGTGGAACAGTGCTTCGGCGTGTTCCTCTCTTGGAAAAAGTGATGCCATGATAATTCCTCCTTATGCACTGTCAAGAGCTTGCTTTTTTGCAATACAAGCATAGCCCTGTTTATCTCGTATGTCAATCGTATTTTTCAAATTATAACGTAACCGTCAAACCTCCCGCATCTCCTGTGGCCAACTATTAGGATAGCATTCACAAAAGAGTCTATGAATATGAACCGTCGTTTTTACTGAGAAATTACTGCCTTTCTCGGAAAGCACGCTTTCAATGTGCACTTTTTCATTCTCGATATCCACTTTCGCATTTCCCATATCCACTTTTTCTTCATTCAAAAGTCCACTTAATTCTACTTCAGCTTCATCTTTCCCTCCATTCGCATCATCTCATTCTGGGCCTGCGCTTTGGTCACATTTGCATAAACGCGCATGGTTGTTTCGGCATCTGCGTGCCCCATGATAATCTGAACTGTTTTCAAGTCTATTCCGCCCAGAATCATCCTCGTACAGAACGTATGCCGCAACATATGACAGGTGATTGGCGGAAGGGGATTTTCCTCTCGGCCTTCTTGTTCTGCCTCGGCGTGTTCCTCCTGATTGTATTTCGCCGTAATTCTTTTAAGCTGACGGTTGATGCGATGATTCGAGTAAACACGACCGTACAGATCACGAAAGACGAAATTCGTATAGCCATCAATGACAATCTGATTATCTGCATTGAAATCATTTCTTCTTTCATACAGTGCCAGCAGCGTGTCCCTCACTTCTGTCAGCATGGGGATTTCCCGCTTTCCCGTATTACTCTTCGGCACAGTCACAGTGTACTTACACGTTCCGTCCAGGGTAGCAGTATAGTTCATCGTATGATTGATGCTGATCGTATTCTTTTTGAAGTCAATATCATCCCAGGTAAGACCCGCAAGTTCGCCGGAGCGAATACCGGTTCCGAGAAATACGGTCAAAACAGGCAGTAATTCACGATAATCCAGCGTATGAGCAACATAAGAAAGCAATCTATCCTGTTCTTCCTCGGTTAAGGCATCTCTGTGTTTCGGCTCCCAGTCCTTTCTTTTTTTGAACTCCTGATAAACACCATCAACCGGATTAGCGGCGATATAATGCTCTCGACAGGCCAGCTCAAACACTGGGTGAATTACATTGTTCAGATTTCCAAGCGTAGAAAGACTCAAGCCATGTTTGAGCCTGCTGATATAGAACCGCTTCACATCAGAATATCGAACAGATTGGATCGGTCTTTTTCCCCACTCGTTCTTTACATGCTTGTTATAAAGATAAATGTACCGGACCAGCGTTGTTTCCGCAATCTCACATTTCATAGAAATATATTCTTGCCAAAACGCATTGACCGTTTTCGTTTTCTTAGGCATTGCTTTTATGCGCCGGTCGGTAATCCTGTTCTCCATGTCACGCAGGCATTCTGGATTTGTATCCCCTTTGGGTGGCGGATCTTCAGGGAGCAGTTTCCAGTTGGTGATGCTTTTGCGAACCCCGTTCTCGTCCGTATATCGGAATGTATAGCTGCCGTTTCTGATCTGAGCTTCTCCGGTCAGAAGCAGACGCCCCTTATTATCTCTTCTTTCCCTTGCCATCTCAGCACCTCACGATTCAGTGTTGTTATTACTAAATAGCTGAACCTCATTATTCAGATATTCTTCAAACATTTTTCGTTTGAAGAATACCCGTCCACCATTCCAGATCAGATACTTGGCGTACTTATCCTTCGCAATGATCTGTCGAAGTCTTCTTGTACCAATGTGGAAGTATTCAGCTGCTTCGGATAATGACAAAGCGTATTTCTCCCAGATTGGAACCTTCTTCATGTTGTAAGCGACATTTTCATGAGCGGAATACATATCGCTTCTCGCTCGCTGAAGATCCTCAGCCCGCTCCTCCTTCATGGTATCTTTTATTCTTTTCGTTTTTCCTCTGCTCTCAGCCGGGGCATAATCGATTCCATCCTCCCGCTCTGCTGCCCGTTCCTTTCTGGGGCGCAGCATCTCTGGTTCTGCCTCCCTCAGCTCTTGTTCCAAAAGAATCCGCAACAACAATCTCATATCATCTGTCATCTTAATTTTCTCCTCTTCAGCAAGTTATATTTCTCCCTGCACAGCGCTATATCGTCTGCCGCAGCCGTTTTAATATGTACATGATGCTCTTTCAAAATCGTTCGGATAAATGCTGCCGCATCTTCTGCCGACTTGAATGGCTCATACAAGATATAGCGAACATCTTGCAGCTCGCAAATATACCTCTTAACCTTCTGCTCATGATTTCGCTCATCGGTACTTCTTTCTTCGATAGCCAGATTCAACTCCGGGATATACATTTCCATGCGGATTCCCGTCAAGTCATCTGTGTCGAACTCCACTTTCAAATGGTTTTGTCCTGTATACAGCATGACAAGTAATTGAGGGAGTACATAAACAAATTCCTGCTCGCACTTTGGACATGGCACTTTTCGCACCGTTCGATCATAGATTTTTGCTTTCCATTCATGACCGCAGCTGCTTTTCCACCAGTATTCCTGCTTTGACAAGGCCGAAACCTGATCTGGTGTAATTGTTCCGTTCTTCTCGCAATTCCACTCTACTGCTATTGCCGGGTGGGTCTTTGACAGGCTGTTCAGGTTTTCTTCTACCACTCGTCCAGCGCAGTACGGGCATCTGCTGCCATCCATTCTTGATGAAATCCACGCGCTGTACTCTCCTCCGCAGGATGGGCAATGCCACCAGAAAAGCCCCGCCTTGCTTGATGTAACTGCATCTGCTCCGACCTTGTTCTTCTCTGACCACTCCTTAGCAAGCTGCGGGTACTGTGAAGCAAAGTCGTTAAAGCCTTTCAGCAGTTTATGATCCTCGCAGTAGGGACAGCCATGCCCATCCGATCTGCTTGAAATCAGAGCATACCATTCATGCCCGCATTTTCCTTTCCACCACGCTTTCTTATTGCTGAATGCTGTTACCTCGTCTGGTCTTAGGGGATAATTCTTCTCCGACCATTCTGCCGCGATCTCCGGAAACCTCGATGCAAGGTCATTAAAACCGGCAAGCACACGGTTTCCGGAACAGTACGGACAACCGGGAGAATTTTTTCCGGTTCGGCTATGAGGACTTGCCTGCCATTCGTGTCCGCACTCTCCACGCCACCAAACCTTTTTATTGGAACCATAGCTGACATCCTTCGGCAGCAAAGGAAAATTGCGCGTTGACCACTGTTTTGCGACCTCTGGGAACATAATTTCCAGGCTGTTTTTCATTTTTCTCACCTCGCTTTCCTTTAACGAGATTCAGTATAGACGAAAAAATTCAATATGAGAAATGTGCGAATTTGAAAAAGGGACCTGTCAGGCGATTTTTCATCGTCCTGGCAGATCCCGTTTTGTGCTTATATATTTTGTACCTGTCGCTCTCCCGTCCGGATATAGTTACTGTAGGTTAAAATCTCCCTCTTTTTCATTTCGTTCGACACCGTAACATAAATCTGGAGAGTGGTGGTTACATCCGCATGGCCTAGCACTGATTGTACGACCTTTACATTCAGTCCAGACTCGCACATACGCGTTGCAAAAGTATGCCGCAGTACATGACAACTGAAACATGGGAGGAGCACCGGCTCATCGTCAATGTCATTGTTTTCAAGGATTTCGCCATTACAATCGCGCATGATTCTGCGCAGTGCCTTATTCAGTGTTCCCTGATGCTGTACCTCTCCGAATCGGTTGACGAAGATAAAATCAGAATAACCTTCGATATGACTGACACTAATGATATTATTTTCTTCTTGATACTCTTTCTCCATCTTAAATGCTTCGACAACGCCCTCTGTCATTGGAATTTCGCGGATACCAGCTTTGGTTTTGGGTGTATTGATAGAGAAATAGCAGCCATGCTCATCACGATGATTGTAATAGACCAGCGTATGGTTCACGTTGATAAGTCCTGTCTTGAAATCCACATCACACCAGCGCAGGCCGGTAATCTCGCCAACACGCATCCCGGTGTTTGCCATAATATAAAAGACCGGATACCAGTGATTGTAGCGCGGCGAATTCCTGAGATATTCAAGGAAGATCCTTTCCTGCTCAACGGTCAACGCCTTTCGCTTTTCCACCTCGTGACCATGTGCCGATTTCAGCTCACGCAGCATATTGTCTGTCGGATTATTCCGGATCATATCATCATCGACAGCGATTGCAAAGACCTGATGGAGCACGTTATGAATGCCGTCCAAAGTAGAGATTTTCAAGATGCGCTCATCAACAAGCTGATTGTAGAACCGGCGTACATCTGATTTCTTAACCTGTGTCAGCTTTTTCTTTCCGAAAGTTGGCTTCACGAACATCTCATACATATAAATGTAGTTCTTCATCGTACTGTCTTTAACGCCTCTTTTCACCTGAACCCACAGGTCAAAGAGGTCATTTACGGTGATGTTCTTCACATTCGTTTTAATACCGTCATGCCGGTCTACGATGATCTGTTCTTCCTGCTCTCGCAAATCAGCCAGCGTGGGAGCATATACTGCATGGCGTTTCCCGACTTTATCCGTCCAGCGGTAAACATAGGTGCCATTATCTTTTTCACTTTCGCCTGTGCGTAGCCTGATATGCTTACTGTCAAAGCGAACGCCGTTCTTGGATTTGACTTTCTTCTTCGATACCATTGTTTTTCCCTTCCTTCATCAAATTTCTCTTACGGGAATAGCATAAACAATGACGTCCCGTTTTCCCAATGTACAAATGCAGTGGTCGGAAGCAAATCACACAGTTGCATTAGACGGAGTATGCGTTCTCCAAATACTCATCCAGTTTCCGGCGCTTAATCATTCGCCTGTTGCCAACCCACATGACATAATCGCAGGTCGGCTCATCTGTCATTTCTCTCAGCTTTCTGACACCAATGCCGGTATAGGCAGCAGCTTCTTCCAGTGTGATTGTTGCCCGTTCCCATACGGGAACCAGGTTGTTTTTTTCTTCTCTGTTCATTTTCTTCTGCCTCCATCTGCTCGCTTCTCAGCATAGTCCTGATAATTTGTATAACGGTATTCACACCAGTCATATTCTCTCGACTTGAAAAACTTCTTTCGGATAGCATCATAAAAGTGTTGAATCGCTCTGAGGTTGATGTTCTCCGTAAGGACTAAATCCCTGACCGTAATCTTTTCAAGCTGTCTGTGAATCTTTCTCCAGCCGGTGTAGTCGAAGCACTGATTCATTGCCCCGCAGTACATCGCCTCGTCTACTGTGATATTCGGATTCAGACTGCGATACAGGCAAACGATAATTTCCTCGACTCGTACTGCATCGAGCAGGTTCATATTCAGCAGATCAAAGACGCGCATATCCAGGACCTGATCCAAATGTTCAAAGCCAAGCGAATCGAAGTAATTCG
Organism: Pseudoflavonifractor sp. MCC625; assembly: GCF_018784545.1. Taxonomy (NCBI): domain Bacteria; kingdom Bacillati; phylum Bacillota; class Clostridia; order Eubacteriales; family Oscillospiraceae; genus Pseudoflavonifractor; species Pseudoflavonifractor sp. MCC625. The sequence continues at coordinate 181,039 of NZ_WQOJ01000014.1, forward strand.
CCACAGTACGGTTTACAACAGCCTGCCAGTCATCAATTACCACAAAGGCATTCAATTCGACATTCATCGTCACACCTCGTCTTTCTGCAACGAGCGCAAACCAAGACTGATAGCCGCTGCTGCATCAACCCGGCGCATAACGCTTTTGTTTACGTGGCCGATCTTATCTCCCAGTCTGCACTTATCGACCGTCCGCAGCTGTTCCAGCAAAACCAGAGAGGGACGTACACCACTCTCTCGACCTACATGCACATGAGTCGGCAAAATGTTTTTTCTGATATTGCTGGTCAGCGGTGCAACAACAACCGTCGGACTATAACGATTACCAACATCATTCTGAACGACGACTACTGGACGAAAGCCAGCCTGCTCAGAGCCAACCGCCGCACCCAGTTCGGCATAGAGAATATCTCCGCGCAAGATGGGACTTCTCTTGTAAGTATTCATATCGACCCTCCTCAAATTTGTCCTCTCACTAATCAACTACAACCTTCGAGTCCAAAAACTGATAATCATTTTTGAAAAAATTCAAAATGAATTTTTCAAACAGCTTTACGCGGTATCTTGCCTGATGTTCCGGAATATCATATTTTTCCCTTAAATAGCTGCATGCCTTATGTTTTCTGCCATTCAAATAGAATCTGAGAACCTCATTCGCCCATGGCTTCCAGTTTTCAAGCGCAGCACGCAGCTGGCGCATAGTTTCTTTCTCAACTACAGCCTTCTCTACGCAAAAGCTATCTGCAATAAAATCAGTCAAATCGCCTGCATCTTCGTTTGCACAAAGCGTGTCTGTAGACAGAAACTTATACTTTCTTTTTGCATTCTGAATTTTGTTTCTGTAAGTTTGCTTGCTGTTCCACTTCTGATAATCCGGCAAGCCTGTTTCGATGTACATGACATCCAATCCATCCGTATCAGCAATTACATCCTTGGTAAACAGCCGGCGTTCCTGTAAAGGCAGTTCCTTATTCTTAATCAGTATCTGCGTGAATTCCTCCTGAGAGGCAATCCGCATACCCATGCTTGTATTCTCTCGATCAACAAAGACCAGCACAGTCGTTTTCATCTTGCAATCTCCTTTGAATTTTTTTGAAAAATCAAAGGTGATCACGGATATGCGGCGATTAGCGCCAGCCAGTAAAAAACGCTCATTTCGTTCCTTTCTGGAACCAAATGAGCGCAAAAAAGCCACTTGATCTGCTAACCTATCGCCACAATGATCGAACCGTGCTTTCTAAAGCACAGGTTGCAAATCAAGTGGCGCAATGGAAGTCAGCACATCAAGTGGCTCCGTGGCACAATCTTGTTACTCCATATTCAATTCAATCCGCTTATGCGGTATACAGCCGAAAGGCAATCGGTGGAAACACTACTTCCTCACCGCAGTTCGGGCATTTTGCCCTTGAAGGGCCATGTTCCCCCCGATACAAAATCTCGATCTTATGCTCACAGTATGGGCAGAGCCGCGCAACGCTAGTGCCGAAAGCCGCCATGCTGAACTGAAGTTTCAGTTCTTCCTGCTCCGCCTTCACCTGCGCATAGCGTTCCGGGTCCTGCGTCTTTACATCAAGTCTTGCCATATTGAAATACCTCCTCTGAGAATCTATCTATCTGTTTCATCACAGCAAATATCGATTAAACTGTACGGATTATTCAGGTCGTTTCGATCTACCAGACCCAGCTGCTTCATTCGAATTGCCAGCGCCGTTTTAGAGACCCCCATCTTATCTGCAATCTGCGAAAATGCTTCATACTGCCTTGCCGCAAATATTCGATTGACCATACGCATTTTCTTTCCTAAGCCATACTCCCGCATATACTGCAGGATCAGGTCTTTGGGCATCAGCACTGCTGAAGCCAGCATATTGGTACGCCATTCTTCCCAGTCTGGCGTCACGTTTCGTGGTGCAAAACGCAGGCTGTAATAGACTCTGCGCAGCTGAACGCCTAAATAGGTTTCTGGATACAGCATTCCGTATACCAGGTGGCAGGCTTCGTGCATCAGCGTGAAATTGTGACGCCCGATATTTGCGTTCTCGCTTCTCAAACTCTCGTCAACGAAAACCGTCCTACCATCCAAGGGCGCATATACCGGGTGCTCAACATCATCAAACACTTGAATCGCAACCGGAAGCATACAAGTCAGGCCCAGCACATGCCCAAACCGCGATAATTTATGATATGCGATCTGGAGGCCCAGCACATTGCTTGTCACAATTTCAGGGTCGATTCTCGTTAATTTTCGATTCTGCTGAGCACAGTACCGGTGATATGCCCGCACGATGCGTTCGGCAATCGTCTCGATTTCTTGAACCGTCAGGTAGGGCATAGCCGGCACCTCCTACACATGAAGGGTTTTGGCTTCTACAAACCACAGGCCTTCATCTTCAAAGAGAAATGTACGATGCTGTCCGATCCGGATGGAATACCGTATGCCGGTTCCTCCGACTTTACTCGCGGCGGCTCTCTTTCTGTCTAACACCTGGTCGATCTCATAGGTCTTGCCATCGGAGAACTTGATAGATAGCGGTATGCTGCCGCCATCCTTCGTATGGCGCACCAGGGTGTCTACATAGACCTTTTCCCAATTTACTGTCTGTTCCATAGTCTTTACTCCAAAGATTTATCTTTTTCCTATTGATACATCAGTCCCGGCATTTTTACGCTATCGCGTCCATCATCCGGCATCTTCAGATTGCCAAGCAGGCCAGCATACGTTAGAGATTTTTTGCCGAAACGACGACGCAGATCTTCGATCGCATCCTCCAGCCGCACTCTGCGATCTCGCCGCTCATAATCGACCATCAGTGAAAGCTGCTCTTCTGTTGTCTGAGGTATCAGGTCGATTGCGCGAATGGTGATTGCGCGAACTTTTTCAGTCCATATATAATGCTCTTTGAATAGCTGGAAGCCTGCTGCGGCTATTTCAGAGGGCAGCTGCGTTTTGAACGGCAGTTTGTACTGATACTGGGTACTGTAAAGGCTCTTGTTTCGCACAAAAATCTGAACGCCGGTAGCTGCCAGCCCATGCACGCGCAAGCGGTGGCCAACATCCTGGCTTAATTCCAGCAGCACATGAAGTACTTCTTCCTCGTTATCAAGGTCAGCCGTACAGGTAATGCCATGCCCTATTGACTTGACCGGACTGACAAAATCCTTCTGCATCACGCGAGACTCGTCCGTACCGTTTGCATATCGCCAGAGTTTCAGGCCATTGATGCCGAACATATATTTCAGCGTGCTCGGCTCCGTTGCAGCCAGATCACCGATTGTCTTGATACCGTAGCTGGCCAGCTTCTTCGTTGTGGCGCTGCCTACATAGAGCAGCTCTGATGCGGCCAGTGGCCAAATGTTCTCCTTGAAGTTCTGCTTTGTGATTACGGTAATTGCATCTGGCTTTTTCAGATCACTGCCCAGCTTGGCAAATATCTTATTGAACGATACGCCGATACTCACCGTCAGCCCCAGTTCTTCCTTCACCGACTGCCGGATCTCCTCTGCGATCTCCAATGGTTTGCCATATATCTCGCAGCCGGTCACATCCAGCCAGCATTCGTCCATTCCAAACGGCTCCACCAAATCGGTGTAACGGTAATAGATCTCATGTGCCAGCTTTGAATACTTCAAATACTGGTCATACTGCGGCGGAACAAGAATCAGGTCTTTACATCGCTGCTTTGCCTCCCAGTTTACCATGCCGGTTTTGACCCCAGCTCGCTTTGCAAGCTCTGACTTTGCCAAAACGATTCCATGCCGGTTCTCTGTTGATCCACACACTGCAACCGCTTTGCCTCGCAGTTTGGGATCAAGCATCATTTCAACCGATGCGTAGAACGAGTTCATATCACTATGCAGTATCGCACGGTCAGCACTCATTGCCACTCACCTCGCTTTCTGTGCTTTAAGCATATCATTTCGTTATACGATATGTCAATCGTGCATTTGTATCGTTTTATTCAATTCTTTCTTGACACTGCTCTTTCCGACTTATATAATATAAGCATAAACACAGAGGGAGGAACAGACCATGAAAAAGGCTAACCGTTCCAGCAAGATTATCAACTTCAAAGATTTCAATACCGGCTATAATGCTGTTTCTGAAAGGGAAGATAATATCATCGGTAAAAAAATTGCAGATTTCCGTGCTGCAAATAAAATGAGTCTGACCGATCTGCGTATACTGCTTGAAATCTATGGTATATCTATAACCAACGCTTCTATCAGCAAATGGGAAACCGGAGCTTCTGTTCCGAACATCTATCAGTTTATTGCCGTTATGCAGGCTCTAGGCATAGACGAAAATATCTCCTTCTTCACGCGCGCTGCCGCACAGCTGAACCCAGAAGGATTGCGAAAGCTGCGCGAGTATCGTGACGATTTGATAGCTACCGGAAAATACAGAGTCGTTGCCAAGCACTCCTATGAAGAGGAATGCATTGATATGCCGATCAGCACTCTTTCCGTTTCGGCTGGTACCGGTACATTCCTCGATGAAGGGAATTTTGAAACTATCTCTTTCCCAAAGAGTGCAGTTCCTGATCGTGCTGATTTTGGTGTTCGTGTCTGCGGCGATAGTATGGAGCCGGTTTATCACGATGGTCAAATCGCATGGATTCAGGAATGCAGTGAACTGTCCCCAGGCGAGGTCGGCATCTTTATGTATGACGGCGACGGCTACATCAAGATGTATGATGAGCAGGAACCTTGTGAAGCCGAACGTTACGATTTTACTGACAGTGACGGCACACTCCATATGCAGTCTGTTCTGATTTCGTACAATAAAAAATACGAGCCGAAGCTCGTATCTCCATTAGTTAGATTTTCTATTGTAGGCCGTGTACTGAACTAATTTCCAATTAACCTCAGAGGAGGTCCTTGACTTGAATACTATTAGCCGTGTGCAGGAACTTGCTGACGAACGCGGACTTACCCTTTGTCAGCTCTCTAAAATATGTGATTTGTCCGAAGCCACAATCCGCACTGCTAAGAAACGCGGTAATCAGCTAAGTGTGGATACCATAGAGCGTATCTGCGAGGCACTGGATATATCGCTTAGTGATTTTTTTGCAGAAACCTTACCCAAATAAATTCGCTATACGCATGAGCTTCTATCTCCACTTTCGTAACCATCTAATCTATCCTCGCCAAGAAAAATACTGGATACCATTGCCTGTCGCTTTTCTGTATAGTAATCTCCGATCTTTTCATTGGAAAAAGCAAAGTGGTGTAAAGATTAATGATCTTTGTATTGGCACCGAAAATATATTTATTTCTCCGCGGCTTTTCTTCCAGGATGGGAGAGTGCCGCGGAGAATTTTTTGCGAAGAAAGAATTGCTATAACTTTCGTAATTCCGGGAAAACCTTTATCTAAGAAAAAAATACAATATTAACATGAATATCATGAATATAATATTGGAGGCTGTGAATATTCCCAAATACCTCCCTCTCAGATTCCTGTTTTCTTTTGCAATATATTTGAAACTTATCAGGCTTGCCATGGATGCAATCAGAGTGCCGAGACCTCCAATATTGGTTCCGACAATTAAAGCCCGGTAATTATCTGTAAAGCCGGATAAAAGAAGCGCAGCGGGAACATTGCTCATAATCTGACTGGCAAGAACAGCAGTAAGTGTTTCCCTTCCTGCCATGATTCTTTCCAGAAAACTGCTGAATTGCGGAATCCTTCCAAGGTTGCCGATAAAAATAAATAATGCGATAAAGGTGGCAAGCAGGGAGTAATCCACCCTGCTTATATTTTCCCTGTTTCTTAGCAGCATATATATAAGAACCACTACAAGAGGAATCTGGTATGGAATGATACGTGCAACAGTGAGCAGGCAGATTGTAAATAAGATCAGGTAAGCGGCCAGGTATTCCATGTTAAGTTCTTTTCTGTCAGAGAATCCCAAAAGAGTTTTATCTTTTTCGGAACCGCATACGTGAGGTGCTTTGGCAGCGGCTGCCTGTATCCATATCAGAAGAAGGATAAGTGCTGTGGCGGAATAGGGAAGCATCAGGGTTATTAATTCTGCCGCGGACATCCCTGCTCTGGCATATAGATAAAGGTTCTGCGGATTTCCGATTGGTGTGAGCATGCTTCCGAGATTAGCAGCGATTGTCTGCATGGCTACTATTTTAAGAAGCCAGTAATTGCCCAGTTCCTTTGGCATTTTATGCACAATGATCAGTGCAAGAGGAACAAAAGTAATCAATGCCACATCATTGGTGATCACCATTGACAGGAAGAAACATAAGAGTACCAACAGCCTGATCACACCCACAGTTCCCGATGTTCCCATCAGCAATTTTTTGGCAAGTATATCAAAAACACCAACAGCCTTCAAACCAGCTACAATTGCCATCAAGCAGAAGAGGAGCCAGAGAGTCCTGAAATCGATATAAGTAAAATAAGCCTTATCCGGTCTGACCCAGAACATAGAAAGAAGCGCCAGGATCACTGCAATTGACAAAACGGTTTCTTTCCTGAAAAAAACATATAATTTTTGTAACATAATATTTCCTTTCCGGTCCTCCTGGCTATCGTATGTGGCAGAAAAAAGAATCTAAACTGGAACTGGCAGCCTCCATGATCCGGCAGGTTATGCCTGAATTTCAGGAAAAAAAGCAGGTTATTAAAGACCTTAAAACAGCTGATTCATCAATAAGTCTTTTTTTCATTTTCATACCCCTTATCTTGTTTCGTGTCAATGTAAATTCATTATATCCTATCCATGTATTGAATGCAATGAGAATAGTAAATAGTCGGAAACTGTGGTATAATCAGGTTATCATGGTTTCCATTAGCATTCAAAATATAAAAGGGGAGAAAAAGTATGAACGAGCATGAAAATCAAACGATGAAAATATTCGGCAAGCGGCTGACTGCTAGCCTGCTGGGTGCAGCACTGGTGATGAGTATGCCGTTTGCGTCCGCGCTGACACAGAAGAACATTACCGTAGAGCGTGGTGTTACGGTTTATGTGGATGACCAGAAGCTCAATCCGGGTGACGCAAATGGCAATTCGGTAGAGCCAATGCTGTATAATGGTACGACTTATCTGCCGATTCGCGCGGTATCTGCGGCGCTCAATGTGCCGATTGCGTGGGACGGAACGACGTCCAGTGCGTATCTCGGTGAGCATAAGGTGGATCAGAATGCGGTAAACCGTGCGAAAGCGTATGTTTCGGTGATCGAGCAGCTGCAGAGTAAGTACGGCAAGCGCGCTGTCAGCGGCAGTATCGTCAGCGGTCTGGTGACGGCGATGCTCATCGATTTTGATGGGGACGGAAACGAAGAACTGCTTTGTGTTTGCAATACGAAGGATAAGATTCCGGCTGATCAGTGGGATAAGCATGGCACAAATGCATCCAGCAAATATATGGTTTACTCGTGGAATGGGTCTTCTGCGGTAAAACTGGTAGAAGATGAAGTGCCGTTTATCTTTACACAGAATGATTCTCGTAATTTCCCGCGAGTGCTGCCCATAGCTTCTCAAAACGGAAAGTATTATTTAGTATGGATGAGCAATGGTGATTTAGCAGGAAATAATAAAGCATATTCAATGGAGCGGATAGAGACTGTAGTGAATGGTCAGTGGCAGACGAAAGGCATCTGGCACTATGAAGATTGGAATTATGAGTCGGTAAGAGTATGGGATACGGACTTGTTCACTGGTGAAGTAATTGATACAGAAAACGATTGGAAAGAATTCGGCAAACTGCATTACTCTGCAAAGGAATATCGGGTAACATTTAGCAGCTACAATACGGATGGACATCAGAATAATACCCTTAGCAATCTGGCTCCTGCACCGGAAATCGCACTTTCCAAGCTGAAAGCTATCGCCAACTCGCAGTCGTCCATTCTGGGCGGCAAGGCCTCGGGCGAGTATAATGCGAAACGTCGAATGGAAAAGCTGGCTGTTGAAACCGGGGTTAAGGTCTATGTGAACGACAAGCCGATTGTTCCGACCGACGTCAACGGCAAGACGGTTGACGTGCTGCTTTACAAGGGCACGACCTATCTGCCGGTTCGTGCCGTTGCAAATGCACTCGATCAGGCTGTTGCATGGGATGGCGCGAGCTACAGCGTATACATCGGCAGTCACAAGGACGTATAGGTAATTACAGCAAACCCACCTTATATGGATCATTGGAGCTTGAGGGAGTCGAAGATGATTCATTCGTGAAAAGAAAGGACCAAAGAATATGAACAAACGCACTATGTTTATGATTGGCGTTGTTAGCGCTGCGCTTCTCACGAGTGCTGGCGCGGTGAACGCAACCCCGACCAAGAATACAATCTATGTAGACGGCACAAAGGTTAACGGCGCCGCTTACATGATTAACAATAACAATTACTTCAAACTCAGGGATGTTGCGGCGATGGTCAACGGAAGCACAAAACAGTTTGAAGTGTCTTGGAATGAGACGAATAAGCGGATCGATCTCACGACCAACAAGGCATACACCGTTGTTGGCGGCGAAATGGCGCTTCCTTCTAGCGCAGTGAAAACTGCCAAGGAATCGAAGGCATCCGTATTTAAGGATGGAAATAAGGCTGATTACACAGGATACAACATCTCCGATAACAACTATTACAAGCTGCGTGATCTTTGTAAGGATATGAACATCGGCGTCAAGTTCGATCTCGCAACCAATCGAGTCGACATTCTGACGACTGTAGGTTACGGTGAAGAGGATAACGCGGGTAATACCACGAAACCCACGACACCGACTGAGCCGACAAATCCCGTAACGCCTACGGAACCCACGGCGCCGACAACGCCCTCCACCAGCGATAAAATCGGCCCCAGTGATATTGATTATCGTGCGGCAGGTGATGAGGGAATTAAGAGCGTCGTTCTGTCAGCGTATGATCCTCATTATATTTATTATCCGTCTTACGGAAAGTATAGCGCAGACTATCAGAACCTGTTGGACACCTGCGGTGAGGAAATCGTGACCAAGACAGTAAGTTACTATACCTACTGCTCTCAAACCGATCAAAAGTCTGTGCTTGCAGGATATCCCATTCAGATTCTGGTCAAAGATGAACGTCTGAATAAGGAAACGAGAGTATGTGCAATGACTTATTACGTTTCCAAGCCTGAAGGCGAGATTACTATAAAAATGCCAAAGAGCACATACGAACGCGCTCTTTCTGGAGAAACGGGAGTATTCCGAGTGCTTGGTACGTTTATCGAGAGAAACAATTCCCATGCACTGATCAACGGGCAGGAATATCAGATCAATCCAGTTAACTTCTCTAAATCAGACTTCCGTTCCGAAAATCCCACTGCCATGGAAATGACCTTAATGCCGAAGTCTAGGAATAATTGAAAAAACAAACACCTACTCAGCCAATGCAAGCATTGGCTGAGTTTTTTATAGTTCTTTGATAGCAAGCGCAAAGTCCATCAAAATGCTGCAGGAGATTGAGAAAATGAAAGGTCGGGATTTCGTGCAGCAGCTTTTGGACGGCACGGTTCTGAACGAAAAGCATAGGAAGATTGTCGCGCAGGTGACGAGCGGATTGGAGTAAAAGAACAGCCACCGGAGAAAATTCTCCGGTGGCTGTTTGCTTAAAAAGTCGAATATTATGGTTCAATTTCGTGAAAATGTAATGTGTTTACGGTATTATCAAAAAAGTCTGCATAATCAGAATTTATGACGGCTGTAAACGAATCAAATTGTGGTTCAACCGAACAGGTAAACATCGTGCAAGCCTTTTCACGATCATCCCATTGTTGACGCTCTGCCGAACTCATATTCTCTACATCAGTAACAGAAAATTGTTCCCATGCCTTTTCATATTGTTGCCGTAATTCAGCATTTTCAACTGTCATAAGGCTACAATTAACACTCACTATTACGGGTATAGAAGTATCATTTATGTTGAGGTTTCCATTAGCTTCATAATAGTTTTCTGTTGAACACAGAGAGAACGAAAAACTTAATTCATCGCACGAATAAGTTGTGGATTCTAAAAGTAAACCTTTCACTTTCCATGCGTCATGTTTTTCTTTGACAACCTCTACATCATATAAATCCGTATCATTTATCATGTATTGAAACGACATAATACCTGATTTACCTGATTGATTGACTTCACCCTCACCGCTTCCGCCAACAAATGTGACTGTGTAATCTGAACCATATCTTGCAGTCAAGAAGGAATTATCCGTCATATACTCATCGGCCACGGTTTGGTCAGTTGCCAATATTCCCGAAGGAACCGATAGTTTACCGGCAGAACATCCCGATAATATTCCTACTAAAGTAGATAACAGCAATAAAAGCACCTTCTTCAAGAATAAATTCACCTCCACGAAAAAGATTCCACTTTGTTATTCGACTTACGATTCATAATTTTATATCCGCCATACTTACTTTTCCAATAAAGTTTCTCATCGTAAGCACTACGCATTGTACTATTGGGGAATGTTAGTGTAACATCCATAATAATATTTTCTTTCTTGGCAGAATTAAGTTTGAAGACTGTTAGCCACCAATGCCCCGACGAAGAACGAGAAGCAAAAGCATTGGTAGTATACGAATCACCGCCGTTTTTCTTTTGTACCACTTCTCTAAATGCAATGCTCATGCCAATGTATTCACTGGAATACGCTGCTCGGTACCATGCAACATTTTTAGATAACGGTTCAGTATTTTTTATCATAGAAAATAATCTATCAAATGCTTCTGTTCCGGTAAATACTGCACCATCGCATCGCATCTTTTGAAAATATTGACTAAGCGACATCGTGCCATCCAAAACATATAAACCAACTTCGCCGCCAGCAGTAGGACCGTATTCGCCCTTCCAACATTCCACACGCCATGTTTTGTTGTTATATTGGAATATACAGGACAAGAAATTAATATTGATACCCGGAACAATATTCATATACTTGTCAAAAAGGTCCATATAGCCAAATGTCCGCTGCCAACCATATTCAGATGAATAAAAATATTGTCCACCATACGAGTATTCAAAACCAAATTTTTGAGCTACCGAATCAATTGTAGCAGATATGCTGGGGCGTTTGCTTGTTTTTAGATACTTATCTGCAATCCAACCTGTTTTACCTTCATATTGAACTTTGGCCCAATTATAATTGTTATTGTTTTTCTTCTCGTTTAAATATGTAACAGCAGTATTATATTGCAATGTCGCGAGGACATTATATGATGTGCCTGCGCCACTACGCATATAGACATTATCAGTAGCAACATATCGCGTATTCGATGATGCAAGTCCAGCCCAATCAGAATAATTAACCACATTATTCCCGCAATACCCATACCAATTCTCGCCGTCCTTGATAGGGTCTTCCTGTGTGAACCGGTGGTCGGCAGGGTCGTAGAAACGATTCTGCGCGAAATACAGGTCAAGCACTTCGTCCCAAGTGTAGCCGGTGAAATTGTTGGCGTTGTCAATGCCGCTGAAATTCGTGTCCGTGTAGGTTTTGGTCAGCGGATTGCCCCACGGGTCATAGATCGTGTGAGAGATGACCTTGCCGGTTTCGTCTACGGCAAACAGCGTGCTGCCGAGATGACTGGTGCGATACCATACCTTGCGCACATCATTTGCCGCAAAGTCACTTTGCAGGTTTTCGCCGCCCTCACCGCGCTTTGTACCGGCTGCATAGCCGTACTCTGCCGAGATACGGGTGCCGTCCTCATCGTACACATACCGCTGCGTGAAGCTGCCGTCCTCTGTGACGAGTATATCACGATTGGCAATGGAAAGATAGTCCACAACATAGTTCTTTGTTACGGTTTCAAAATTGCTCTGGAAGGTCGTGCCTACCTCGGTTTCCCATGTGCGCTGCCAGAAAAAGCGTCCATCCTTCAAGAAGTCCAGATAATCGGTGCCGTGCGAACCGTCCTTCAAGTCGGAGTTTGCATGGGCGGCATTCTTGTTGTCGCGCACCTGTACATTCTTAATGCGTACATTGAGCGCATTATAGGTGTAGGTGCTGCTCTGACCGTCCTCTGTCTTGCCGGTTTTCAGCTTGTTCTGTGCCGTGTAGGTATACTCGGTCGTGCCGTCCGGTGCAGCCTTCTTAATCAGATTGCCCGCCGCGTCATAGGTATAAGTGGTCGTACCGTCCTTGCCGGTCTTGCTAACCAGACGGTTTTGCAGATCGTAGGTGTAAGTGTTCGTACCATCGGAAAGCAGATTGCCCGCGAGGTCGTAGGAATACTTCGTATTCTTGCCCTCGATATTGGTGCGGATAAGCTGATTGGCCTTATCGTAGTAGTAGCGTACCAACTCGTCCTTCTTGTCAATGTCTACACCGGAACGGTTTTCACTTACGATATTGCCCGCATCATCGTAGGTATACGCAGTCTGACGGCGTGTGCTGTTGCTCTTGGTGACTTCCTTTTGCAGCGTCAGCAGACCGGCGGCGTTATAATCATACTCGGTCGTGCTGCCGTCGCTGTGGCCTTCCTTGATTGTGCGTCCTTCCGCGTCGCGCGTGTAGGTAATGCCTGTGCCGTCATGGTCGGTCTGGGACTTCACATTGCCGAGACTATCATACGCGGTCGTAACAGCCTTGCCGTCGGGGTAGGTGATGGACAGACGGTTGCTTGCCGCGTCGTAGGTGTACGCCGTGGTCGTGCCGTCCTCATTTGTGACAGCGGTGGTGCGGGAAAGCGCGTCGAACGCAAATGCTACCGTGCCGTTTCCATCCTTGGCCGAGGTCATGTTGCCCGCCTTGTCATAGGCAAAGGTCGCAGTACCATCCGCGTCCTTGCGGGAAACCATGCGATACAACTTGTCGTAGGTGTACGCGGTCTGCTTGCCGTTTTCGTCAACCTGCGTCAGCACATTGCCTTCCTTGTCATGCGTGTAGGTAGTCACGCTGCCCAGCGGAGAGGTTTCGGTCAGCAGATTGCCCGCTGCATCATAGGCATAAGTGGTCGCGGCCTTCTCGTCACCGCCGCCGTACATCGTCGTGCCTGCGGTGTTGCCAAACGAATCATACCGGTACTCGAACATACCGCCTTCGGCGTTGGTCTTGGAAACAAGACGATTCAAGCCGTCATAGGTGTATATGGTCTTGTTCTTGTTGCCGTCGATCACCGCCGTCTGGTTGCCTGCAAGGTCGTATTCGTACTCGGTTGCATGGTTAAGCTGGTTGGTTTCCTTGACCTGCCGATTCATGCAGTCATACGCATACTTCACCCATTCGTTGTTGCGGTTGGTGTACTGAATGAGATTGTTGTTCGCATCATACTGATAAACGGCATACGCATTATTCGCGTCGGTTTCCTTGCGGAGATTACCGGCTGCATCATAGGTGTAGGTAGTCGTTGCACCCAGCTTGTCCGTAGTTGCTGCTACTCTGCCGCGTGTGTCGTAGGTGTTGGTAACAACACCGGAAAGCGCGTCGGTTTCGGTCAGTACATTGCCGTTCTTATCGTAGGTGTAGGTCGTTGCATTGCCGTTTTCATCGGTTGCAGAAACGACACGACCCAGCGCGTCATAAGCAGACGAGGACACGCCGCCTTCTGCGTCTGTGGTCTTGAGCAGGTTATAGTTTTTGTCGTAGGTGTACTGTGTTGCATTGCCTTCACGGTCAGTGGAAACCAGTACATTGCCTACGCCGTCATATTGCTTTGTTCCCGCATTACCCAGTCCGTCAATCGTTTTTATCACACGATACGCACCGTCGTACTCGCTCTTTGCGATTACTGTTCCGTCCTTGGTGACAGAAACCGTGTTGCCTACCTTGTCGTAGCCGTATTCGGTCACAACACCTACTGCGTTGGTTTCGGTATGCGTTCTGCCGAGTGCGTCATAGGTGTACTTGGTTGCATTGCCGTTCTGGTCGGTTACTTCGCTGACATTTCCGAGCGCATTGTAGGTATAGTGGGTTTCGCCGCCGTCCGCATAGGTGATAACAGTAATCTGGTCTTTGCGGTTGTACTGATACGAAGTTTTGTTGCCTTTCGGGTCAGTGACGGTGAGTTGGTTGCCGTTCGCATCATAGGTGGTAGCAGTCTTACCGCCGAGTTCGTCATAGCTTTCTGTCGTGCGTCCCAGCGCGTCATACACCGTGCGGGTCTTGCTGCCGTCTGCGTTAATCTGCTCTACGGCGCGTCCCAGCAGGTCATAGATATACTTTGTCACATTGCCTTCGGGGTCGGTAACACTAAGCTGATTGCCCGCAAGGTCGTAGGTGTACGCGGTAACGCCGCCGAGTGCGTCCGTTTCGGTCAGCAGCCGTCCTACCTTGTCGTAAGTGTAGGTGGTTTCGTTGCCTTCGCCGTCAATCTGCTTTACCGCTGCATTGATGGCGTTGTACTCGGTCTTGGTTTCATTGCCGTTTGCGTCCGTTGTGACAAGCAGATTGCCAACAGGGTCATAGGTATAGGTTGTCTTGTTGCCTGCACCGTCGGTTTCAGTCTTGGTTCGTCCGAGCGCGTCATAGGTGTAGGTTTTCTTGTTGCCTTCTGCGTCGGTTTCCGAAACCGTGCGTCCCATGCTGTCATACGCATAGATCGTTTCGCCGTCCAGCGCGTCAATCGTCTTTGCTACACGGTCGAGCGCGTCATATTCATAGGTAGTCGCATTGCCTTCCGCGTCCGTAGTCTGGATAAGCAGGCCGCGATCGTTGTAGGTGTAGCGGGTTTCGTTGCCCTCTGCGTCTGTTACCGATACAAGCTGTGCGGTATCCTTGTCATATTCATAGGTGGTTTCATTGCCGTTCGCGTCCGTGCGTTTGAGCGGTTCGCCGTTCGTGCCGTATTCGGTCGTTACCGTGCCGCAGAGCGCGTCCTTGGTCGAGGTGGTAAAGCCGTTGGCATTGTACTCATACGAGGTTTCGCCGCCCAGCGCGTCTACGGTTTTCAGCAGCTTGCCCGCCTTGGAGTAGGTATGCTTGGTCGTTGCGGTAGCCGTATCACTCACCTTGGTATGCTCTGCAACGATGCGGCCTACGGCATCGTATTCAAAGCTGGTAACACCGCCCTCAGCGTCGGTGACAGAAAGCTGCCGTCCCTTATCGTCATACGCATAGGTGGTCTGATTGCCGAGTGCGTCCGTAACCGTAATCGGCAGACCGAGTGCATTATAGGTGTACGAAGTGGTATGTCCGTTCTTGTCGCGGAACTCGGTCAAGCTGTGTCCGGAGTAGGTATAGGTTTCCGTATTGCCGAGCGCGTCCGTGATGGACGCAATATCGCCGCCCGCCGTATAAGTCAGCGTCATAGTGGTATTATCCGCATAGCGAACCTTCGTCACATTGCCGCTGCTGTCGTACTCGTATGCGGTTGCACCATTCAGACGGTCGCTTGCAGAGTTGGCGCGATAATCGCCGTCATAGGTGTTGTTGGTGGTGTACTCCGTGCCGTCGATAACTGTTCCGATTTTCTGGATGTTACGGTGATTATCGTAGTAGTAGCGTGTTTCCAGACCGTTTGCGTCTACACAGGTCGTAACACGCGCGTCATCGTCATAGGAAACGGTAGAAACAGTGGGAATGTCCGCATTGATAAAGGTCTGCTTTACCACACGGCCTATGCCGTCATACTCGTTCTCAATATAGACTTCGCCTTCAAAGTCGGTAGCACTGTTCAGATAGCCGTTGCCATCGTAGGTATAATGCAGCGTATCACCGTCTGCATTGGTAACGCCGGTCAGAAAATCGCCGTCATGCTCATACGATACGGTGCGGCCTGCGTTATCGGTCACGGACGAAATATGTCCGTTCGACCATGCCAGCGTATAGCTGCCTGCAATGCCGTCAATTCCGGTCAGTTCATCGCCGTTGTAGGTAAGCTGTGCTACCGGCGTACCATCGGGATTATAGACGGTTTGCAGCTTGCCGCTCTTGCCATCATTCGAGAAAATGAACGCTGCGCCGTCCTCGTGCGTCATGCGGTAGCTGCCGTCTGCTTCATTTTCCAGAACAAAGCCGCTGTCTGCCAGAGAATCATAGCCGCCGCCACGGAGCGTAAGGAAGATTTGCTCCTCACCGCCGGGCATTGTCACACGGATAATACCACGGTCATTGATGAGCGAATAATCGTAACTGTGCGTAAAGCCAGTACCCAGCGCACCCTTGTTGTAGCGCGAGTTGTAAACACGAAGGAAGGTCAGCGGGATAATGCCTTCCAGCTTCAAGTCCTCGTACATGAAGTTGTACGCACCTGTTACCATGTTTACAGGGTCAAGGTTCTGGTAGTCCAGCACCAAGCCTTCCAGTTCGGGGAAACCGGTCAATTCATTGCACGCCAGACTGCCGCTGACAAACTGCTCGTACAGTTTCTTGCGTACTTCATCGGACAAACTGCCTTTCAGCATGAGGAACGCCGCCGTGCCATCTTCACCGACAACATAATCACGGTAGTCTACCAGCAGTTCGGTACTGACAGCAAACTTTTTCTTGCCGTTCTCCTGCTTCTGCGGCCAAGTATAGTTCTGACCGTGCGTGTGGCTATCATCACTGTCGGTACACTCAACATTCTTATCCGGTCTGCCGAGCGGTTCAATTTCTACGGTCAGATAAAACACATCTTCATCGAGGTTCGGACCGATAATCGGAATACCATTGAGAGAGCCGTCCCATATAAGCGTGTGCTTCATCATGGCTACCGGCTCAATATCTTCACCGGCAAAGTTCTTGTCTGCTTGATAAATGCCGTCCTCGGACAGTTTTACCAAACCGCCGTCCGTTTTGGTTGCCGGTGTGTAGGGCGATACCATAGTGTCCGGTGAATCTTCGGGAAGCCATGCTTTAACATCGTTTGCACCGGAGAGCAGGTAATTCTCTACAATCGAGCCGACAAATTCTTTCTTCAATCCATCGTCCGAAGGACTGCGGACATAGACATTGATATTCACATACTGTGTAAGCTGATACCCAAATTCCAGTTCCAGATAACCGGTATGCGGGTCGAATGTGCCGCCTTTGATTTCTGCTGCCTGTGCGTCGATGATTGGCACGAATCCAATCACCATGCAAAAGCACAGGAACAGAGAAACTACTCTGCGGACTAATGCTTTCTTCATAAGTTTACCTCCAACTATTCAGGAGTTCTTCCGTTTCTAATTCTTTCTATCAGTGCTTGTGCGTGATAGCGGCTTCCATGATGTTGCCATACGCCCAGTTGCTCTGGCTGACATCGGGGAACGGACAAGCCATGCTGTGCAGTTCGGTTGCCGTTTCATAGTTTCTGCCGAGCATACGGTTTATCATCGTTACGGTTTCAGCGCGGGTGATGTACTGCTCCGGTCGGAAGGTGCCGTCCGTATAGCCGCTGATTAAGCCGTACTGCACCGCTTGACGAATATAGCTGCTGTACCATTTGCCGTCTGCCACATCAGAGAAGGTCTTGGTACTGCTGGTCATAATCAAGCCTTCCTTTGCTGCGATACGCGACAAGGCCGTTGCCATCTCGGCACGAGTGATTGCAGATTCCGGTTTGAACACGCCGCCGTTATAGCCTACCATGTAGCCTTCCTTGGACGCTGCTTCAACCCAGCGATACGACCAGCGGTTATTGGCAACATCGGTATACGAGGATTGCTCCGGTTCGGCAGTTTCCTTTTCCAGCGCGTCAATCAGCATTTTCGCGGTCTGTTCGCGGGTGATATTGCGTTCGGCATGGAACATACCATCGGTAAAGCCGTTGATATACAGCTTGTGTTCTACCTTGGGCGTTGCAGGTGTGCCGCCGCCACCGCCGCCGATACCGCCGCCGCCACCGCTGGTAACATCGGTAGTGAGGGTCAGCTTTACCTTGGAATATTCAGAGCCGGTGTTGTCCTTGATTTGGATTGTGATACTGAAATTCGTATTCAGCGGAATATCCGTCAAAGCCTTCACATAGATACCGCTGCTATCCGCAGTAACCTGCACCTTGGTATCATCAAAGGTCACAACATACTCGTCCGGTCTAAGCAGCACCTTTGCCGTGCTGCCGGTAGTCAGCGACTTGTTCAGCAGCAGCGCATACAGATTTACCGTGCCGTCCTTGCTGACCGTAACCGTGGAACGAGTGCCGGTAAGCTGGTGCTGTTCGCTTGCCGCACCATCGGTAAAGTTTCCGGTGTTGTTCGGCATATCCTTCAAGACAGCGCCGGTCATGTAGTTATTGTTCAGATACACCTTTGCACCTGCGTCATGCCGTGCTTTGAGCGTAGCAGGAACAAAACCGCGCAGATAAGTGTTTTCCAAATGAATCTCGGTCAACGCGGTATGCGTAAATGCGTCCGGTAATACACCGCGCAGAGGATTCGTGTCCAGCGCGAGATATTGCAGGTCTGCCAGATTAGCAATACCGGCAGAGATTTCGCCTTCCAGCTTGTTTTCGGACAGGTCTAAAATCTGCAAACCGGAAAGCGTGTACAGTGTTTCGGGAATCGTGCCGGTCAATCCGCACTGCCACGCCGAAAGCGAGATAAGATTAGTTAGCGCGGACAGGTCGGGAATCGTACCGCCGATAGCATTTTCCGAAAGGTTCAAGTATTTCAGACTGCTCATACCGGCAACTGCCGCAGGAAAACCGCCGGTCAACTGATTTCCCATGAGGTTCAGCACCTCAATCTGGGTATTGCTCAAAATCGTGTCCGGTATCGTACCAGTGTACTGGTTATCTTTGAGAACCAGCGTTTTCAATGCGGGCATTGTACCAAACTCGGAAGGAATCGCACCTGCATAATCATTGCCGCCCAAGTCTACATTTTGCAGTTTCGGGAGCGTATAGAGCGCAGACGGAATATCTCCGCTCAAATGATTATCCGAGAGGAACAGATACCGCAATTCACTAAGTTCCCCGATTGCAGCCGGTATATGTCCGGTGATGTTCTGACCTTTTAGACCAATGCTCTTGATTTCCACAAGGTCTTCCGCTCCGGTGATGGTATCCAGTGTGCGCTGCTGGGCGTTCAGCAAACGCTCAATCTCATTGATGAACCATGTCTGTCCATCACAGGCGGCAATAAATCGTTTGGCATATTCCGTCTGTGGGTTTGGCGTAAAGTCTACTGCGCCTGCCGTGAGTGGTGCGTATAGCTGCAACAGCAAGGCTATTACAAGCAATACGCTGATTCGTGTGCGTTTCATTTTTCGATCGCTCCCTTTCTTTTGCGCCCAAACAGTAAAAAAAGGGCGCAGTACCGCATGGATAGTAGTCCACACAGTACTGCGCCCGTAATGCGGGGACTGGTTTAGGTAACTGGCTGTCATGCGATTGCTGGACAATCGTTTAGATCCTATAGCTTTGCGCCGCAGAGTTTCCTCTGTTTTGCCATTTCTGCCATTCTCCTAAGAGTTTGGGTTATTTTGCTATTCAAATTATACTAAGTTACTGGGTGTTTGTCAATTATTACTTTGTCAATTTCGACAAAAATATTTTTATACTTAAACAAGTACTTGTTTAAAATTGTGTACTGCTTACGTCGGAGAGGGTCTATTGTTATAGACTTCAAAGTTTTTTTCTCTGCGCTCGCCGCCGCGAGAATGGTGAGGGGGTGCTGCGGCTGTGGGTAACTGCCGCAAGGGAGTTATCCATCAACCGCAGCAGGGGGAGAGGAAAGACGCGGGCGGCGCGGATTTCGTTCCTCTCCCCTCACCTCAAAAGCGGTTTTTACCGGCGTTTTGATAAGATATTAGCATATCGCACAAAAACTGAAGTTGAATCTTGTGCATGATTAAAAATATTTTTCAGGGGCTATTCCATTGACCACATTTCGGCGTTATAGTAAAAGAGGAAATATTTCCAATGTCCTTTGACAACCGCATACTCAGGCATCAGGTACAAATTCGGCGCGGAGAGCTGCAGCGGAAAGCTGTGAACTGTGGGTGGCTCCTATCATGGCAATGACCCGCGCGGAAGATAATGATACTCCCGACCAGTCACCGTCCGAGCGTGAAAACGTCGCAGGCAATGAGGTCGGACAACGGATAGGTGAAATTCCTGTGGAATCGGTACGCCGCCGATCGCTTGGTGCTTCCCGCAGTCGGGGGTGAGGCCGAATAGACTGACAGTAACAGTATAAATCATTATAAAACCGGAAGAATACCGCTTCTTTGCGTGTATTCTTCCGGTTTCGCACTTCATGGAGGTTTTACATGTCATTTGATTACGAAATTTTATCACAGAATGATCTGCTGGAACTGTTTCCGTTCGGCCGGTCAAAACTCAACGCCTTACTGCGGGCCGGTGTTCTGCCCGTCACCAAAGTTGGACGTGATTACATCACCATTCGAGCAGAACTTGACCGCTGGTTCGCGGCCAATCGCGGACGTGAAATCTTCTATTAACCAGACGTTGCGAACCATGCAGAGTATGGCGTATAATAACAATGTTAGCTGTTGTAGCTGCCGCACCGGGTCAGGAGCGAAAATGAGCAATACAACAGAAAAAGTAACGAAAACGAATCGTCATTACGGGGAGGGCAGTATTTATCAGCACAAAGATGGCCGCTGGGTAGCAAAATACCGCGATGAAGCCATGGCGAAACCGCAGTACCTTTATGGTTCGACCGAAGCTGAGGTTCGCCGCAAGCTGCGGGATTGGAAAAAGCAGACGGCACGCGGTCTGACTGCGTGCAAGAAAGTGTTTTTTCGTGATTATGCAGATAACTGGTTTTACACGTTCAAGCAGCACTCTGTCGAAAACAGCAGTTTTGACCGTTACGAAAGCATTTATTTGCATCATATCAAGCCTGTATTGGGCGATATTCAGATTGCGTCTATCCGCAGTGAGGAGATTCAGAATCTGCTGGTTGCGAAAAGCAAAACGCTTTCGTACAGTGTAGTGAAGAAGATCAATTTCCTTTTGTCGGAACTGTTTCAGTATGCTCATTCCGAGGGCGATATTGCGAAGAATCCCATGCGCAATGTGAAGATGCCGAAAAAGACGCTGTTCAAACCGGAACGCGAAATCATCGCGCTGGAAAGCGAGGAAGTGCGGGCGTTGGAGCAGGTAGCAGTAATGAAGCGAAAGAACGGTCTGCCGTTGATTACGCACGCGAATCTGATTGTGTTCCTCGTGCATACCGGTTTGCGCTGCGGTGAGTTGCAGGCTTTGAAATGGTCTGACATTGACTTTTGCAGTAAAACGGTTACAGTGAACAAGAACCTGTCTATGGTCTGCGACCGCGACCGAAACGGTGAACGGAAGAATCACAAAAAGGCGAAAATCAAGGGCACGAAAACGACAAGCGGCAACCGCATTGTTCCGCTGAACACAAAGGCGATTGCCGCTTTGAAAAACCTGCACACCATCTACCGCAAGAAAGGAATTTGCAGTCCGAATGTGGTAGCGTCGCTCAATGGCAATATGCTGTCTAACGACCAGTTGCAGCGTGTACTCCATCGTGTGCTGAAATATGCTGAAATCAGCAAGCCGTTCACGCTTCACCAGCTTCGTCACACCTTTGCAACACAGACACTTAACGCCGGTGTCCCGATTACCGTAGTAAGCAAGTGGCTCGGACACGCGAATGTATCTGTTACTTATAACACCTATATTCATGTGTTGGAATCCGTAGAAACTACGGCGGTAACGCTTCTCGAAGCTATCTAAAAATTTTCAAAGCCACTTTGGTATATATTCGGTATCACGACAAAGGGAAAATGCCGAAATTGTTAGATGTGGTGCGGGGTTTTAGTAAAAGAGGGATAGATCTGCGGTTTGATCGCTCACCAATACTGTGATATCGAAGTCTATGATGAAAACGCATAACTTCCCGTAACACGAAAACAGGCTGCTAAAAAGCAGCCTGTTTTTGTTCGTAACCGTCAAACATCCCCACAAAGAAAAGCGTGCGATGTGGATTTTTTGCTCAGAGAGACACTCAATGCGCCAGAACAGCTTAAGCAATATTGAAAGAAATCATTGCCGCCGACACTGACAAAGTAAGAATATGCAGCAATATAATCCGTTTTCCTGTTTTCGTGTATTATTTGAATTGCTATCCTTCGATAGCATGCTTAATGTCGCTGTTGTTATTTTATCGATTATTTCCAAACTGGCGAAGGAAGTCTTCCGGCAGCATGGGTTTACCAATCTTATAGCCTTGCAGCTTATCACATCCGAGTTTTTTCAGTAATTCGATCTGGCTGTCTGTTTCGATACCCTCTGCCACACAGCGCATATTCAAATCGTGGCACAGGTCGACAACATGTTTGATGACAAGCTGTTCACGGTCGATGTGTTCAGCCTTGTCGATCAAACCTTTATCAATTTTTGCAACGCTGATCTGCGGCAGATAAAGCATTTCAAGGCAGGAAGCCTCGGTGCCAAGGTCATCAATTGCCAGCGAAATACCTCGTTGTTTCACTTCATCCAACAGACTGTACAGGGACTCCAGCTGAATGTTTTGCGAAGATTCCGTGATCTCAAAGATAAGCTGCGCCGGGTCAGCACCGGTCTCGGAAAGAATTTGATCGATCCGCTCCAGAAAGTCTGGCTCCATCAGTGTGTTGCGTGAAAAGTTTACATTGAGCACAATATCCGGCCATACCGGTTTCCATTTCTGGATCAGTTCGCAGGCTTGCCGCAGCATTGTGAAGTCCACCATAGAGATCATGTGCTCACGCTCCATAACGTCAATGAATTCCACGGGTGCCTGGATATTACCATGCGGATCGATTTTACGGACGAGAACTTCTGCACCGTAAACACGGTTATACTGGATACTGTAAAGCGGCTGCAAATATGGGATAAAGGTGCTGTCCCGAAACTCCTGCAATAGTGCGTCCAGATAGCCGGGGCGACTATCTTTTAATTCGGCATTTGCGGCGTAGAACTTATTCTTTGCTGTCTGCATTGCTTTCTCTGCCTTGCGAACGGCAATACCCGTATCTTCTTCTTTTCCCCATACAAAACCAAACGATGCAATGTTTTTCTCGTCAAACAGCGCCGCCTCCAGTTTTTTTGCGGCGCTCATAAAAACCTTATAATCAACATCTGGCCAGATCATAACGAACTCATCGCCGCTGATGCGGTAGATATACTGCTGTTCGATGTGCTCGTTGAGAATAGTGCAAATCTTTTGGATCACTTTGTTGCCCATGTCATGACCGAGCGTATCGTTGATCCATTTCATCCCATTGATGTCCAAAAATCCTACGCCTACCGGAAACTCCTTTCCGCGCAAATGATCCAACATCTCGTCATAGGCCAAGCGGTTGTTTAGACCGGTCAGCGGGTCCTGATAGCTTTTTTTCGTCAGTGCTTCTGTAAGCAGGCGCTTTTGCAGCTCGTTTGCAATGATATAAGTAAGCTGCGTTAACAACGTCAGCGCATCCATGTGGCTACGGGGATTATCGATTCCAAGAAAGCCGTGCAGTTTGCCATTTATAAAAATGGGAACGGCAATAAGACTCTTGATCCCCTGCGGATGCAGGCAATCATACTCAAGGCGGTGGGTAGGATCATCCTTGAGTGCATCAACATCTCCGATAAAGATGATGGTATTCTGTTCCTGGTCCTCAAAACTATCCACCCATCGTGCTACTACATCAACGGGCACTGTCTGCAGATTCTCAATCTGCGGAGAGATACCATCTCTGCAAATTTCGTAGGTATTCCGAGTAAGATTTTCCTTCCATTGAAATTCAAATATGTAGGTACGATCCGCATCGTAATATTCGAGGATAGTCGTCAGCCCAGAGTTGACCGCTGCTGTGAAGTCATCGTTCATGACAAGGTTTTCAATACAGTCAAGCAGCTTCTTTTCCACTGACAGATCGTTCCGTGCGCTATCCAGTTCTGTGGTCTGATTCAAATTTTTGTGAATATCCATATCTGCAATTTCCTTTGTCTATCTCTGTATCAATCAGTAAATCTTTCTTTGCGCGGAATATATGGTATCATTCTGAGAACCTTCTCCAAGCGCTCCACCAGTGGTCAAGCGCTTGGAGAAGGCTGGGGCAAATGCCCCAGCTTTCCGTGAAAAATAGGAATCGTTCGCAACATCCTTAACTCTGGCTGTGTCTTGAACGGGGAAAAACAACTCTACTCTCACTATGCCGCAAGCATAGTGAATGTATAGATATTTGCCGTCTTGGAGTAGCAGAGGGGATGTTGTCATTCTTTGAGAGCCACTGCTCCGAAAATTCCTTGTTGTATTACTGATACTGCTTCCAGTCAGGTACGCTCGTCAGCTTCGTCCAGCTTTCGCCGACCTCGCCCTGACGGTTGAAGTCATGGCTGTTCGTGGCCTCCTGTACGGCGAGGTAGTGCCAGTCGGACGGCTTGTTGTCCGGCCACGTTACCATGCTGTCCAGCAGGTCGCTTTCGCTCTGCGGCATACGGCAGAGCACGCGGTTGATCATCGTCATAGCCTCAGCGCGGGTGATGCGGGCGTCGGGGTGGAATGTGCCGTCCGGATAGCCCGAAATCCAGCCGAACGCCGCCGCTCTCTCGATCTCGTTTTCCGCCCAGTGACCGGAAATGTCGGAGAAGCTGCCGTTGTTCTCGACCGGTTTGGTGTTGAAGCGCGCACAGATCGCCGCAAATTCCGCACGAGTGATCGAGGCATCGGGGTCAAAGCTGTCCGCACGGCGGCCCTTGACGATGCCGAGCTTCGCCATCGTGGAAATCGCCTTGTTGTGCCACTGTCCATTCGTTACATCAGCAAATATATTTTCAGTGGTCAAGTTGCCATCACGAACTTCCTTCTTGAGCAGGCGGAAGAAAATCGTTGCAACTTCGGCGCGGCTGATGTTCGCGTTCGGACGGACAGTGCCATCGGAGTAACCGACTACATAGGCGTAGTGGTCATCGCCGTTCAGCATATCCGGCACAGTGGATGCCTTCCAGCCAGCATAGACGGTCTTCTCGCTGGTCATCTTGATGCTGCTGATCTTTTGAGTCAGTTCCTTATCCGCATACCAGCCGGTAAAGGTATAACTCTCGCGGGTCGGGGTCTTATCGAGCGTCACCTTCGTGCCGGAAGAATAGCGCTCATCCTTGTAAGCCGTGCCGCCGTTCGACTCATAGTGCAGCGTATAGCGGGTCGAATGATGGGAGGAGGAACTGTTCTTTGCCCACTGTGCGGTATAAACGGCATTGTCCGTTACCGTTGCGGCTACGGACGGCTCCCAGCCGGTAAAGGTATAACCGCTGCGAGTCGGCGTTCCGCCGGTAAATGCAGGGGTGGGTGTTCCACGGCGCAGGTCGCTGGTTACCTCATCCGCAAAGCTGGTGCCGCCGATACCGTCTGTGTAGGTAACAGAAAACTTTTGGATTGCTCCGTACAGAACAAGGCTCTTCGCCTGAGAAGAAGTTCCCGTTTCTGCCGTATAATCAGTATCTGAAATAATTCCCTTATGGTTGTGTGTAAAATGCGACAGATACGGCTCGGCATCTGCTACGCTATAGGTTGCTGTGCCATAAGTAATCGCACCGGGGGCAACAACTACTCTGCCATCCAAGGATTCATTTTTAAAAGAAGTCAATTCATAATCGTTCATCGTATCCGATGCGCCGACCAAAGTTACAAAACGGTTGGTGGAAATTCCTCCGCTTGTATCAAAGCGGCAGCCGATACGAATATCGCCGCTGATGTTAGCTTTTGTGCCGTCAAGATAGAGGCTGCCATCCTGGTAAACTGCGTTTCCGTAATAGCTTCGCTCCGAAGCATCATCATAGTGGGGGTATCCGTCAGTTGCCTTATTGTCCTGAATGGTACCGCCCAGCAGATAAGCAGCCGCGTCTGTATCATTGATGAAGATGCCGCCACCTTGTTTAGCTTCGTTATCGGAAATTTTGCCGTCGGTCATGTAGAACGAGTCTCCCTTGCCGTACAGGAAAACACCGCCGCCCTTAGAGAATGTCTTATTGTCCGAAATCGTACCGCCGCTCATTTCTACGGTGCTGGAGTAATCATCTGCTTTACTGGTCCACAGAGCAATCGCGCCACCGCCATTACGGCCTGTATTTTGGGTAATCTCCGCATTACCGGAAATCTTGACGCTTGCATTGCCGTTCCAATAGCGATCAGCCGCATAAACAGAGATCGCACCACCGTATCCGGCTGTATTGCCGGAAATCGTACCCCCGGTCATAATAAATTCGTTGGTCAAATCCACAGAATTTTTTGGTGTACCAAGAATGGCAACCGCACCGCCAAAAGCACTTCGGTCACTTGCCGCTTTATTGTTTTGAATGTTTCCGCCGGTCATAGTCAATTTAGCCGGAGCATCATAACTCTCATCATAGTCAGCACGATTTGCACGAATCAGAATTGCACCGCCATGGGCACTTTGTGTATGGTCAGTATCAAAGTAATCACCAACTGCGGTATTTCCGCTAAGCATACCGCCGTTCAGCTCCATCTCGCCGCTGAGATAGATGCCGCCGCCCTGTTCAGCAAAACAGTCGGTTACGGCGGAGCCATCATTCATAATCAGCTTTGCAGTGCTATCAACTACGATACCGCCGCCCCAGTCATTTGTTCCTGTGTTTCCTGAATGACCGCTCCGATGAACTGCACGTCCGTTGCA
This sequence comes from Pseudoflavonifractor sp. MCC625, assembly GCF_018784545.1. Classification (NCBI taxonomy): domain Bacteria; kingdom Bacillati; phylum Bacillota; class Clostridia; order Eubacteriales; family Oscillospiraceae; genus Pseudoflavonifractor; species Pseudoflavonifractor sp. MCC625. The sequence continues at coordinate 207,523 of NZ_WQOJ01000014.1, forward strand.
GACCGTTGCACCGTTTTCTAATGTGAGCTGGCTTTCAGGGCAAACACGGATGCAGCGAATATCCTGTGCCTCAGCATCAATCGTCATATTTTCAAGCGTGAGGTTCGTCGCTGTAGCTGTGCCGTTTTCAACACCAACCTCAATCATATAAAGGTCAGTAGAAGTGTCTTTTTGATAGGTAATCTTCTTTGCAGTTTCATCGGCTTTGCCCGCCAGCGTTACTGATTTATCACCGGTCAGAACAAGATTTCCAACTAGTTTAATATCAGAAAGCAGGCAGATCGTATCTCCGTCAGCTGCCTTCGTAAATGCCGCACCAATTGTTTTAAGGGGTGCGTTCTCGTCGCCGACAGCTGAATCATCGCCGGTTTCGGATACATATATAAAACTGTACCGCTGCTTGTTCCGGGAGCCGCAGCGGCCAGCGCAGCAGTCGGAAGCATGGTCATGAGCAGACTCAGTGTCAACAGCCATGACAATAATTTCGTTTTCACATCAAATGCTCCTTTACACATAGTAATACCTGCCAAGATAAGACCAATAAGGCGATATTCTGACAGGTTTCTGATCTTGCGCGGCAGTTCTTTCGTCCGCCGCATTGATGCTGTTCTGTCCTCCTTCAGTGCAATGACAGTTGCGAGATGCCAAAAGGTGTACTTTTTGGCATCTTCACTGCCTATAATTTTTCTCTATTATAGCACGGTTTCATAGGAATTACTACTATTAAACCTTTATTATGTACAATGTCTACTTTGACTAACAAAAAAGTACACATTCTCGCATTCTCGGTTAAATTCATTTTATACTTTGTTTGATTTTAAATGCCTTGTTGCGAAAGGTAGACAACGGCATTCTGCATCCTCGCGCTGCGGCTGTGCCTGTTATTTCGCCTTTTTCCCAACGTCGATACACCTCTTCAAAATTTCCGGGTAAAGGTTTCGGGGGTCGCCCAAAGCGAACCCCTTTCGCTTTTGCAGCCGCGATACCTTCCGCTTGCCGCTGGCGGATATTAATACGCTCGTTTTCCGCAACAAAGGACAACACTTGTAATACGATATCGCTGAGGAAGGTTCCCATCAGATCCTTTCCGCGCCGGGTGTCTAGCAGTGGCATATCCAAAACCATAATGTCGATGCCTTTATCTTTCGTAAGAATCCGCTATTGTGCTAATATTTCCTCATAATTGCGTCCCAGACGGTCTATACTCTTGATGCAGAGAAGATCGTCTTTTTTCATTTTACGCAGCAGTTTTTTATACTGTGGCCGTTCAAAATCTTTACCCGATTGCTTATCTATAAAGATATTTCTCTCCGGCACAGCCAATTCCCTCAGTGCAATCATCTGCCTGTCCTCATTCTGTTCTTTCGTTGAAACCCGGACATATCCGTAAATCTCTGCTATTGTCAACACTTCCTTTTCTTCCATACGATATCATAGCCGAGAATATCAGCAATCTCGACAGCTTCAGTATAACTGAAAGTGCCGCGACGCAGTTTACCGGACAGGTTCTGCATACAGCTGCTCCGCCCGTACTTTTCAGCGAGCTGTGCAGCCATGCACGTCAATGTCATACCATTTGCAATGATATATCCCTTTACCTCGTGTCCGTAGTTTCTTGCATTTGCTCTTTTCATGTTATCCTCCCATACAAGTTATCCGACACCCAGTATTGCACTTAACACTGGGTGTCGAATTTTTCATCATTATGAATACATCGGCACTCCATACCCATAAATTCGCGCATCGCCTACTGGATAGCTATTCTCCCGACAGGCATCGCCAGAGTTACCTTCTACGGTGTACACCGTACCGCCTTCCGTTTTTTCGACAATACCCACATGATCCGGTACGCCATCGCCGCCCCAGTCAAAGAAGATAATGTCACCGGCACACGGTTCGTAATCACGCTCCTGCCACTGACTGCGTGCCTTGAACCAGTCCGAACCATCACTGCACAGCGAAAAGCTCGGAATCACTCCCGCATCAATATAGCCGCACTCGTTCGCGCACCAGCTGACAAAGCAAGCACACCACTCCACACGTGATGTGAAGCCGTACCAGCTCCAGTAAGGCTGACCACCCACATTACCAAGCTGCGACAGCGCTATTGTCACGATTTCACCATCACCTGTTCCGATACCGTAAAGTACGGAACTCCAAAGCGACCGATACTTCTCATCCAACAATTCTGCCAGCTGCTTTTTCTGGTCAGCATTAAAATGATACTGATCTGCCATCTCGTCAGTAGTTTTATGCGAAATTGTAATGTACAGATATACTACCGTTGTCTTATCTTTGCCGCTACCTTTTGTATGGCGCTCCACACGATAGGAAATGCTGTTCATATCCCAAAAGACCTTACGCAGCAGCTCCAGCTTCATATCATTCATTGATGCCACCTCCTGACCATCACTCTGGTCGGATGTGGTCTTTACTGCATAAATCGAAAGGATTTCCGGCCATGTGGCTCTCGAACCGGATAGGATCAATTTATCATAGGGATTGTCTGTTTTGATTTTTTCTATCTTCTCGTTATACTCCTGATTGATTTCTCGTGCTGCGTCCCGCATGGTCATGCCAGTGCCGCTGTCTTCGCCTGAGAAAAAGATACCAAAGCAGGAGCCTGCCATCATGCCAATCAAGCACACAACAACAATCACCATGCAGGTCACTCCACTGCCGGCAGTCAGAGCCGCAACCATCGACCGCATACCGGCAATAATTGCCCTAAGCACCTCTTTCGTGGCTTCTGCCGCTCGTTTAGACATGGTTGCCGTCCGCTTTGTCGCTGCTCGAAATGTCTGGGCCGAAATTTCAGCAGATTTCACTGCAGCCTCCGCCGAACGATGCTGAACCGCAGTTGCATACTGCGCTGTTTGTCTGGCTGACTGCACCCTTCGTGCAGCAGTCTTGATTCTCAACCGAGTTGTCTTAGGCGAAATTGCCTCTTTTGCAGCAGTTTTGCTGCTGTGCAATACTGTTTCTCTCGACTTTATGACGCTTTTTTCTGGATTTGCACTATGCTGTGAACCATGCACTACGCAATCATGGAAACTCGTTTCGGCAGGTTTAATAGTCCGATCTGAACCTGCAATCGCAGACTGCCGCTCTTTGATTCGAGCAGATTTCAACTTCTTGGCAGCTTTGCTCTTTGCCAATGTACGTCCCTGTTCCACCGGGTCATTTGAAACTCTACTCACAGTCTGCTGTCCGATTTTTATTCTCGGAGCATCTTTTCCGGCAGTTTTCCGGTTCGTTTTCACTTGTTGTGCACGAATTGCAGCCTGCCGTTGCGATTGTTTCTGAGGTGTGATGTCATTTTCACCCCATGGCTGATTGGGCATCGCCGGCTCCTGCATCGGTTCCGCATATCGTTCCCTGCGCTGCTTGATTGCCGCTGTTCCTTTTTTCACTGCCAGTTTTGCACCAGCCGCAGCAACACGAGCAGTATCTTCCGCCGCATTTTCCGCTGCTCGTTGCACCTTGTCCCCAGCATAGGCATTGGGATTTTCCGAACGGTCATCTGTCAAATTTGTAAACTGTTCTTTGGAACGGATATATACCTCCTTCATGCGTTCTCCCGCAACCGCCGCCTTATCCAACGTCTTAATGCCTTGCACCTTTTCTCTTGTCTTGATCTTTGGCATTTTCCTACTCACCTCCATACGCAGAAACGGGCAGGATTACTCCTGCCCGTGTGCAAACTGACCCTCACCAGGTCGGGTCGTCATCAGCTCATACAGTTTCGTATTCTGCGGAAAACGGTTGATGAACGGCACCAGTGCGCTGCCATATTTAATCAGGCCGCAGCCTGCATCTGCGTTGGTGATATAGCTCATCTGCTCATTCGAGATATTCAGCAAATGCGCCAGCTTTTCACGGTCGGATGCTGCCTGATTGAGCATGACAATAAACTCCGAGTTAGAGAGCATGGTACTTGCCTGAACGGAATCCAGCAGATACTCCACATTCTGCGTGATAGCGGTCGGGTACGCATTTCTCTTTCGAAACTGCCGCCATGCCGAATTGAAAAAGGCCGCACTGAACTCGTTTTCAAACATGACATGGAACTCATCAATGAATACATGCGTGCGCTTGCCGCGTTTCCAGTTGAGCGTTACGCGGTTCAGCATGGTATCCGTAATAACCAGATGGCCGATCGGCTTCAACTGTTCACCCAGTCCATGAATGTCAAACACAACCACCCGCTTGTCCAGATTGACCGTGCTTTTATGACCGAAAATATCCAGAGAACCGGTGGTAAACAGCTCCAGTGCAAGCGCAATGTCCTTGGCCTTTTCTTCTGGCTGATCGAGCAGCATTTCACGCAGTGTTGACAACGTGGGCACTGTGCCGGACTGCTCCGCTTCCTGATATACCGCCGCAACGCATCGGTCAATGATGGACTTCTGCTGCGGACCGACACCGTTCGGGTCAATACGCTCTACCAGTGACATGATAAACTGCGATTTCACTACAATCGGGTTGTTCTCGCCATAGCCATCAACCATGTACATGGCGTTCAGTCTATCCTTACCGCCAGCCGAAACACGAATCACAGACGAAATATCGCCCATTGCTTCCGCAAGCGGCGCATATTCTCCTTCCGGGTCACAGATCAGGATATCATCATCGGTATTCAGAATCAGGAACGTAATCAGCTCCTTTGCATTGAACGATTTGCCGCTGCCAGGCACACCCAACAGAAATGCAGACTGGTTCAGCAGGTTCGCTTTATTGCACATGATGAGATTATGCGAAATCGCATTCTCTCCAAAGAAGATGCCGCCCTTATCCTGGATTTCCTGTACCTTGAACGGCATAAACACTGCAAGGCTTTCCGTTGTCAGCGTTCGAAAAACATCAATCCTGCGAGAGCCGATTGGCAGCACTGTATTCAGTCCATCAAGCTGCTGATATTTCAGCACAGCCAGCTGACACATATGCTTTCGGGCAAGCGCCTGTACGGTTTCTGTATCTGCGTCCAACTGCTCCTTGGTATCTGCCGTAAGCACCATTGTCAGCACTGCGAACATCATGCGCTGATCACGGGTGGTCAGGTCGTCAAGGAATTCCTTGCTCTCCTTGCGCTGAAGCTCCATATCATACGGAACAACAGCAGAGAAGTTGTTGTTTGCATTTTGGCGGCGCTGCCAGTTCGTAATGTTTGTTTCCACACCCAACAGGCGGCTCTCCACCTCATGCACTGCCTCATCGGTCGGAATGGGCAGAATATCAATGGAAAGCATCATATTGCGGTTCAGGTCAGTCAGTTCCGTAACCATGCTGTCCTTAATGTAGCTGGCATAGTCTTTGAGAAACAGCACCCGGCAATACTGATCGCCCAGAATCAGATGATCCTTGTTCTTTTCAATGGAGTCAGGGCAGATAAAATCCCGAATATCATGGCCCTTTCTCGCCATGCTCTTAATGTCGAAGTCAAACGTAGTTTCCTCACCGGCACGGTAAAAATCATGCAGCATACGCAGGCGTTCTGCCGCCGTCAGTTCCATACACTTGGAACCGAGCGCTGCAAAATGTGCCGACAGGTCAGCGCCAATGCGTGAAAAATACGTTCTTGCTTCCTCCACGTCCTTTCTGGCTACCGAGACCGTCAGGTATTTCTCCTGCATGATACCGTTTGCGCCCGTAGCCTTGTCCAGCAGCATCTGGTTATATTCCTTGCGGTACTGGTCCAGTCCGTCCTCCTTCATCGGCATTAGAATGGATTTTTCAAAGCTGGCGCGGTTCTGACGATGGTTATAAATCGTCAGTTTGGTAGTCGCGCCGCTGTCCAGACTGTTCAGCAGTTCCGAATAGGTCAGGAACATACTCTCCTTATCCTCGCGGGAGGCCACCAAATAGTTAATATCCGTAAACCGATACATCTTAGTGAACTTGCTGCCCACCTGAAAAATACCGTCCGGCCAGATGCGCCTGATAGGGATGACATCCTGCACTTTGCGAGGTACCTTGTAGCGTTCCTTATCCTGCTTCATGATGGTACGAATACTCTTAATCATGGTTCTTCATTCCCTCTTTCTCTTTCTTCTCCAGCTCAGGCTTTAACGCTTCATAATAGATATTATTCGACTGGAATCGAATGACTTTTGGCTCCAGCACTTCTGACCGCAGCCATGCCCATACAAACTGCTCGGCCGTCATACCGTGATATGTCACAAATCCCATAGCAGCAAACGGGGCAGCACCAAGGATACACATCCATGAAACCGTTTCTGTGCCGACATACGGTTTGAGGACAAAGTACAGCAGAATCGCTACACTAGCTGCAAGCACTGTAAACACGCACTGCCGCATAGACAGTCCGAAGAACATGGATTCGGTATAGTTCCGAATCTCTCGATTGATTTTAACTTCCAATGCCTTTCCCTCCTTACAGTCCCATCATCTCATGCACAATTCTGTCTGCCATTTTTATCGAGCCAACCAGAATCAGCATATTGAAAATCAGTTCGCCAATATAACTCCATACCATGGATGCTGCTGCCGCATCCACATCAACCACCGGCGGCGATGCTGCAAATACGCTGAATATAATGCAGGCAAGGACGATAATCGCTCCCTCCAGGCAAACCGCAGCATAACCTTTTAAGAAACTCTTACCGATGTTCTGGCTTGGTTCTCCTGCAAAGCTGGACAGCGGAATCGGCGCAATTGCCGTGTACATGAACATCTTAAAAAACCGCCCATAAACACTTAGAATCATCACAAAAGACAGCACCCAAATGAACAGTCCGCCGATCAGCGTGACGGCCCACAGAGGAATGCTTTCAAAAAAGCCGCATTCTTCTACGGCTGTAATAATCTCCTGTGGCAATACCGTCTGCTGTGCTCCTCCAAATCCTGCGGCATTCATAATCGAAGAAATAACGCCCTGTACAATATTGAGCAGAGCCAGCATCAATTCCATGCCGTAGGAAATCAGTCCTTTGGCAAGGGCGAACCGCACAAACAGCTTTACTGCGTGTTCAGGCTTCTTGATTTCCGCAAAGCTGCCGCAGGTTTTCATCACGCCAACCACAAAGAAAACCACCAGAAGCGCATATCCAATCGCCTGGAGTGCGCCATGAATGCTGACGATCACACTCCAAATCGCGCCGCCCTTAAAGTTTTCTGGCGACTGCGTAATGAGCAGCCAAATCTCTGACAGCTTATCATTCCATGTTTCCAGCGCATTGGTCAGGTTTTGTACGACCCAGTTATCCGACACTTCAAGCACCTCCTTCCGGGGCAGGCATCATGCCTGCCCCAAACTGTTGGATAACGTATCTTAGCCGCCGGTAATCAGCGTCAGGATTTCCTTGGCAAAGGTGATGACAATGCCGCCTGCCAGTGTCAGGAAGCCGTTAGAACGCTGAGAGGGGTCATGGGACTGAAGCGACAGACCTACCTGCACGATACCCCAGCCAAGCAGGATCAGACCAACAGCGCGAATCAGGCCGAAAATAAAATTGCTCAGGTTGTTGATCACTGCCAGCGGATCGTCTGCCGCAAACGCCGGGACGGTGCAGCAGCAGAGCACTGCCGCAGCCATCACCGCCGTACAGTAGCGACGGAAGCCCTTTTTCACCTTGTCAGGCACCGGCTTCCGGTTTTCATTTTTGTTTTTCATGTTGTTTTTCCTCCATCTTCTTGAAATGTTCTTCTAGCTCCTCTTCTGTGAGAAGCACGAAGTCATGTTGACTGGAAACGGTCAGTTTCTCTGCCTTTTTAGCAAGTTCAGCGTCCAGTACGACAGATGCGATACTGCGTGTGTCCTGTCCATGCTGGTAAGGCTCCATACCGCCGTCTGTGGTGAGTTTCACATTCGGATGTTTCAAAACATCGTATTTGAAGTCTTTGACCGGTCGCTCACCGCGTATAAAAAGAAGTGCGTAGCGGTTGTCCAGCATACGCACTTCATCAGGTGTCATCAGCTCTCGGCCTGTGATCTGCCAGTTGACCGAGTAGCTGCCGTTTCTACCTTTGGATTGTCCATAGGTGTTCGTATCAATCGTTTCCTTGCCGAGCAGCTTGGACACATATTCATGCGTAGACTGCTCGTTACCGCCGAGATACAGGAACTCATCACAGTTGCCCACGATGCTTTCCCACTGTTTTTCGAATAATGCTTTCAGCTGTGCAAGGTTTTGGATAATAATGCTCACTGAAATCTCACGGCTGCGCATCGTAGCCAGCAGCTTATCAAACTCATCGGGCAGGGCGACATTTGCAAACTCGTCCATCACAAAATGCACATGAACCGGCAGTCTGCCGCCATGAACAATGTCTGCCTGGTAGTAAAGCTGTTGAAACAGCTGCGTGTACAGCATACCGACAAGGAAATTGAAGCTGCTGTCATTATCCGGAATCACTGCAAACACAGCCGTTTTCTTCTCGCCTACGCTCCATAGCTCCATTTCATCGGTCTGCGTAATACCAGCAAGGGACTCCAGATTGAACTTCTCCAGTCTGGCAACCAGTGTGATTTGAATGGATTTCAGCGTTTTGCCGCTGCCAGAATGGTAGTTGCGATAATATTTCAGGGCAATGTGCTCCGGATTACGCATCTCCAGTCGGTCGAACAGTTCGTCCAGCGGCGAAACAAAACCATCATCGTCCTCATGCACTTCACCCGCTCGAATCATCTCCATCACCGTGGGGAAGTTCTGTTCGTCCTCCGGGGCTTCATAATGAAGATAAAAAATTAGAGCCAGCAGAAGCATTTGCGCCGCCTGATCCCAGAAAGGGTCCTGCGACTGACTGCCTTTAGGTGTGGTATTCTTAAACAGGTTCGTCACAAGGCGCTGAATATCATTATCATTCCGCAGATAGACAAACGGATTGTAACAGTGGCTTTTCTCCATATTGATGAGATCGATCACCTTAATTTCATAGCCCTTGGATTTCAGAAGATTGCCTGTATCGCGCAGGAGTTCGCCCTTTGGGTCAAGACAAACAAAGCTGGTATTCGCATTCATCACATTGGGTTTTGCAAAAAAGCGCGTCTTGCCAGCACCGCTGCCGCCGCAGCACAGAATATTCAGATTTCGTCGGTGCTTTCGACCATCAAGTCCGATTGCAACAGTCTGCGTCAGGATTTTATTTTCTGGCGCAGCCTTATTTGCATACTTTCGACTGATTTCCCTTGGAGAACCCCACTGTGCTGAACCATGCTCCTCGCGCCTGCGGTAATTTCGGTCACTCGAGAGAAATACCGCCAAAGCCAACCCGTAAATCAGTAGAAAAATAAGGACAGCTCGGAGACTATCCCTACAAAGCATGATATGAAACGGATTTGCAAATGCGGCACCGGCATTCTTAATCAAACCGATCAATCCATCATCTAAATACGGAGCGAACAACAGCGCTATCCAGATGACCGGTATGCAACCGCAGGCATAGCAGATCAGGCTTACTGGCGAAAACTTATCTTGCTTCATTCCGCCACAGCCCCCGTTTCCGTTTGGGCGGTGCGTCGATCACTTTGAGAAGCAAGTCATCAATATCGTCCGTCGGCTTACCATCCCGGATTGCATCGTTACGGTAATCTGCCAGACCACGCACCATAAGCCGCTGCTCGTGTTCCTCCAGCGTTACAACTTTCTTATCAGATGCCATCTTTGTCACCGTTCCTCTCTGTTGGCGTTCTCTCTTTGCGGCTGTTTCCGGTCATGCGTATCCAGCACTCGGTTCATATCACCAATCATCACGTTGGAAACACGCCTGATCGTACTAAGCTCCTGTCTTGCGCTCTTGGCGTCCATACCGCCAAACTCCGCTGGCATTCGATCAAAACGAAACGTCTCGCAGGACAGCTGATTTTTCCTGCACAGCACATACGCAACCGAATATGCCGTAAAGGCAGGGTTGCAGCAGGTCAGTTTTTTCTGTTTCAGATGGACCTTTGCAATTTCCTGTGCCAGTCCGCGAAACAGCGGTTCTGCATCCGTGCCCTGACGAACGTAAATCTTGCTGTCCGCTGGCTGATACAGTACATTCACTCGTTCCGGCAGGTCGTCCGAAACCTCAATTTCGCAAGGCCGATGATCAACCAGCGCATTCAGCAGCAACTTTTTATCATGGGATACCAACGTCTCATGCTTCTGCAAAGCCGTTGTCTGCGACACATCGAACACCTTTTTCACCTTGTAAGAGGTCTTAACCGTACCGTCCTGATTCGTATATTCCTGTCCGGGTTCCAGAAGGTTGATGGCGCAAACCCCTTTCTTGATGTGAACACCAGTGTTCTTCCAGGCAGCAAAGTCTGCCAGCTGCGTCGCATCCGGACACTGATGGGCAATCAGCAGCGCATTACTGGCAGAATACCGGTCAAACTGCGCCTGAATATTCAGAAACGCCTGAAACTTCTCACCGCTGCTGACTGCCGCGACCGCTGCATCGTCAATCATTTGATAGACAACTTTGCGCTCCTCACGTTTCTGTTTTGCCCATTTTTCCTTATCAAAAGGTTCAGCATTGCTGTTCTGAACCAGACCGTCATTGTTTTCCATGCTCAACGCTCCTTTCTCTTCCTGCGCTTCTTCTTTGGGGCATGATGCTCAGTCGCAGGCATTTTCTCAGCACGGTCCTTCGCTTTCTCTGCGGCCTTCGCAGCCTGCTCTGCCTTAATGTCTTTCAGTTCCTGCCGTACAGATGGCCGTACCCGTTCTCGATTAGAGATATCCCGCTCGCTTCGTTCGCTGGGCCTTGAGATAGGCTCGGACTGAGGGGATTTTGTCGTCCGAGCCTGTGCGGGGTTTGGTGTATGCCCCTCTTGCTCCTTGTCCGGTTTCTGCAACATGGAATCTACCAACTGTGCCGTTTTATCCGACTCGGCTGCGCTGCGCTCCGGTTCCGGAAATTCCTCTGCGGCTTTCTCGCGGCGGCTGCGTTCGATTTCACTCTTAACGCTGCCCATATCAACCGTTGCAAGCTGAAAACGCTCAAAAATGCGGTTGATCTTGCTTGCATCCTCCGCTCGAACCATCACATCCGTAATACCGTCATCAGCATTCCTGTCCTTCAGCACGCAGTACAGCACACCATACTTCTTGGATGCCTCGCAAAACTGCTTCAGATCAGTGTCCTTCACAGCAAAGACTTTCAGTTCTTTGCCGCTTCGCAGCATATTCGTCAGCCGCGTCTTACCCTTGGTCTTTTTCTGTTCACGCAGAATGGCATACAGAAGAACAGCGACCTGTTTCGCGCCTGCACCGGTGATTTTGGCGGCAACTTCAGCCCCTTCCAGCGACATTCTCACGACCTGTTCTGCCGCGTCGCCCGAATAACTCATGCTCATCTCGCTCCTTTCGTTCCAGTTTCTTCTGTTTATTCAGCCGTTCCAACTTCTCTCGCACTTGTTCGGAACGCTTTGCTATTTCACTACATAAAACCACCTCCTTTCGCTTCGCTCTGATCTCCGCAGTCAGGTCCTTAATCTGTGCCTTGACTGCATCATCAACACCATTTCTGCGTTTAACGCATTTCAGTTCATTTCGCAATTCATGTCGTTTTCCAACGAGTGCCTGTACCGCAGCTTCTACATTTGATTGATATGCAGATAAATCTTCACCTGTACGGATGTGGTTTCTTGCCAAAAGCCTTGTCTGCGCATCCAGTCGATCCAGTTTGGTAACATCCTCTTTCAGTAAAAAAGACACCCGCTTTACGGATGTCGGATGCTTCACCAGAATATGCAGTTCATAACAGTATCGAAAATACAGGGCTTGAAGGCCTGTCACTGATCTGCGCACGTTTCCGCGCACTCGATATTTACGTGGTGCATGATGCTCTACAGCAGGAAACGGATACTGCTTTGAGATGTTGTCCAAAATACGATCTTTAATCGCATCGAGCGAATACTCCTCGCCCAGCTTGTGAAAGCGAAAATATCCTTTGGCATCCGGCGGCTTGATTGCGGGGTATTTGAGCGGCTCACCACTCTTTCCGCGCGTCTTCAGTTCATACCCCATCTCCTGCATGATGCGGATAAAATCCCGTTCCGTAGTCGATGCCCGGATTGCCCGGTTAATATCAGCGCGAATCATGCTGCGGTACGTTGGTTTGCCATTCTTTTCGGCAGACCACTGTGCGTAGTGTTTTCCTTTGCCGCTCGGCACATCAATCACAGAAATTGCATGCTCTCGACATAAGCGATCTGATATTTTTCTCATCTCGGCATAATCCGACTTCGAATTATTGAACTTATAGCCGTCTGCCCATGAAACCGAGTTGATTACAAAATGATTGTGGTAATGGCCTGTGTTGCAGTGTGTAGCAATTACAACTTCAAATCGTTCTCCCCACAATTCTTCTGCTAATTCCACTCCGATTGCATGGGCGGTTTCCGCTGTCACTTCACCTTCCGCAAAAGACTGATACCCATGGAAGCACAACCGCCCATCAGGTTTTCCCCAGTATCGTTTCGTTTCCATCATTTGCGCTGCTGCATCGTCTTCTCGGCAATTCAGGCACGAAACATATGCGCGTTCCTCCGTCTTGATTGTATCCGCCGCATATTCAATCACGTTGTCAATTGCATGAAGTGAAGCTTGTGCCACCAAAGATCTTTCCCTTGTCTTCGCCGGATTTCGCGCATAATTGATCACATGGTCCAAGCGACTCTTGACCGGCCAAATTGAAGTGACTGCCATATCAGTCTTCCGGCATCGTATATGCCGCCGTAATCATCTTCTCAACTTTGCGGTTCTCCGTCAGCGCTTCGCGCAGCTTGGGTACATCGAGCATGCCGCGCGCATTCGCCATGCGCAGGATCTGATCGATGTTGTAGCCAACGCGACGCACCTCATTGATCAGCATCGGCACGTCTGCAGAAGGCGCTTCCTTGATCTCCGCGCCATTCAGTAGGTGGCGGCAAAAGCTCTCACGGGACAGGCCGGACTTGCGAACCTTCTTGGTCAGGCTCTCCAGTTCGTCCTTGGTAAAATAGATTTCTACACGGCAATTTCTCTTACGCATATTTTTCTTCCTTTCTAATTGTCAGCATGGTATACTGTGGTCAGGAGTTGATTTTATGACTACACAGCAGTTTAATAGACGTGTTGCGGCAGTAAAGACCGCTGATGCAATTAATGCAATCGAAGGTGCACCAGTTTCTGATTATGCCCGGATGCTTTCTCTTAGCTGGGCGAAAGGCGAGATTACTGGCGAACAAATGAAATCCGCACTAATGTCTTTTCATCGAAAGATTGCATCACAGGTACACCAAAATGGCTGATTTATACTTGTATGACGATGTGCCTGTTCTCCGTAATTCGTTAGGCATTAAAGATGAGAACACACTTGATCGAATCGAGGCAGAGCAAAGTCGGGCAAACATGATGCTCCTGTACGAACGCGGTTTTCATGACTTCACCCCATCGGGTCTCTGTGAAATCCACCATTTTCTTTTTGGCGATTTATATGATTGGGCTGGCAAATACCGCATTATCAACATTGAAAAGCGTGAGCGATTGTTAGCTGGTCGCAGTGTTTGGTATAGCAATGATGAGGAAATTCCCAATGATTTGGAAAGTGCATTTTCCGCACTATACCAGCCGAATTGGGATAGTCTGACTCGTGAGCAATTTGTAAGTGCTATCAGTCGATGCTTCCCTCGTATTTGGCAGGTTCATCCTTTCCGCGAGGGCAATACTCATACCGTAGTAATGATGATGACTTTTTTTGTCGAGCAGCACGGCTATTTCATGGATCAGGAATTGCTCGCCGCCAGTGCTGGTTACGTCCGTGATTCTTTCGTCATGGCATCACTGGATCAATTATCTGAATACGAGCATTTGGAACGAATCCTCTTAGATGCTGTTCAAAGCGCACCCATTCACTATGATGTTGAAACGCTCTGCAACTCGATTTCCCCATCGTCAGACCGCTATTCCAAATATCAGAGAGAGCCCTACAAACCTCTACCACATTACAAGCGTGAAACTTGAAGAACGCAGACTGTCATTTCCCACGACAGCCTGCGTTCTCCTTTTTTATTCATTCTGTTAGAGCCAATAGGGGTCATAGGGGTTCTCGCCCCTGTCAAGCTGGATTTGCACAATCAAATCCGTTGCTTGTTAGACCGATACCGCTATGCTCTCTTACGGCAGTTCGGTCTTCTGCCTTTTTCAGCGCTCCCGTTCCTTATCCGATTTGACCGGCATCGGAATTGCAAGAATCTGATCATCAATCTGCACAAATCGTTCAGGGCGCTTATACTTTTCGGTGTAGCGCTTCAGCTGTTCCTCGCTCAAACTCTTGAAGTTCTCCGTACTGCAATCGCACACAAAAAAGTTTCCCGCCACAATATCATAGATGCGATTGTCTTCATCCCGCAAGGCGCGGTTCAGCGGAAGTCCCTGCAGCTTGCCTTCCTCATTGCAGACCAGACACACAGTTTCTTCAAACGGATAGACCGCCTGAATATAACCGCTAACCGTTTTCTGCATTCCTTCTAGAGAACCATCAATCTCTGCAACACGCGCTGCCTTGCCCGGCTCCACCAGAACAACTCGCATCGTTCTCGTATCCAGTTTCTGTGTCTGTTCGGGCTCAAACTTCACAGGCTGAAAGCCAATGCTGTCACAGAAATAGAAGCCAGCATTTTCACCGTTAACAATCTCGACCACATCAGAAACCGACAGCGAGTGTCCCTGAAAATCTTCCGGGCAGTCACAGTTGAACATCTGATATACGCCTTCCAGCGTATCGACCTCAACCGCTCCCTCAAACTCCTTATCGTAAATCCCACTGTTTACTTCCGAACTTCCCTGAAACTTATCAAGCTGAGAAAGTCCCAAGTACGCAACCCGGTCGTCATCTCTGCTCAAATTGATCTGATAGATTTTAATGTCCATCATCGTTCTCGCTCCTTTCCATTCCGATTTACAATCTCCATTCGCAGATAATCGTTCACATCTTTTCCGGCTCGCGGCGGGCGGTTCAGGACCGTATACTTCTTATCTAAGCCGCCCATAATACTTTCCGCCGCTTGCCGACCCACCCGGTCATTATCCAGATGCAGAACCACCTTCGTAATCTGCGAGTGGTCTTTCAGAAACTGCTCCAGCGCTACCGGCACTACATTCGCCCGTTTACTCGCGAACACGCCTGCCAGCGACAGATACGCGATTTTTCTCCAGTCTTTGTGATACATGATTTTCAGCGATGCATAGCTCATGGCATCAATCGCGGCCTCAAAGACATGAACCTCTCTAACTGGTCTGTCATCCGCAACCAGTGCAAAGGAAAAGTGTTTATCACTGCCGGTTGCCTCGCCCTTGTAATCCGTAGTCATGGAGCGCAGCGCTGCATAACGCCGGGTTCCTTTGGTATCGTATCCGACAAAAATAACATCATTGGCGTTCTCTGACTGAAACAGCAATCCGTGTTGAATGCAATATGCTATGATTTGCGGATGGATTCCTCGGCTCTTTAGATACGCCTCTGCTTTGCTTGTATTGGTGTCCAATGACGGCAAAAGCAGATTTCTCGGGGCAGGCGGCGGTTTCTCGTAGCATATCGGCTGAACAGCCTGCCCGTTGAGCATTTTCACTGCCTCCGGGAACGACATCTCCTTCACCTTAACCAGATAATCCAGTGCCGACCGACCGCCGATATTCTGCGAAAACCAATACCACTTTCCGTTACTGATTTTCAGCGAATCATGCGTTCTGGTGCAGTACGTTTCACCCGAAAAGCGCACCAACTCGCCCGGTTCATACGCTCTGAGGTATGACAGCAGATCCATCTTTCTGGCATTGGCGATTTCTTCTTTTGATACAACCGGCATTACCTCGCCTCCCAGTTCCGGTCCTTTGCCGCTTTCCGCTCCGCAAACGACTCGATCGCACCGCGCACCGTTTCCATGTAGTCGGTTTCCAGTTTGCTGAAATCCTTGAATACGTCGTCGAGCGGCTCACGCTGTTTGAGCAGTGCCATCGCCTGATCGTCCGGCAAATTTAATTCTTCCATAGCCATCAGAATATCCTCGCGCACAGCATACTCATAAGCATGAGAAAGAATTTCCTCTGGCGGACACTGAACGAGCCACTTGCGATATTTGTCCTGCTCACGCTCCATCTTCTGATAGAGCGCAGTATTCAGTTTCTCGTTGTTCATTACCATCACCTTCTTAATTTCAATTCACAGCTGACACGAAAGCAGCTATGTAGGGTAGGGGAGGAGATTCCCCTACGCAAGTTCATTCAGGCTTTGTGAATCACCCGTTTATATTTGGTATCCGAGTTCTCCATATATGAATTGATGATTCGGCTCTGCTCCTTGGTTTCTGCGTATGCTGTTACGGTCAGCGTCTTGCGATTCCAGTCCAGCGTATAGCTATCTGACGCAACATTGGTAATATGATGTTTGGCAAGGTAATCCCGAAAGTCCTGCATTGCAGCCATATCATCGGACATCACCACATTGATATAGATGCGGTCTTTGGAAAGCTTGTTATTGATGCCGCTGACCAAAAAGCAGCCAACTCCGCTGGCCACTGCTACCGTCAGTGTAGTCAACATGCTATCTGCCAGAACCACACTGCGTGTAATCCAGAAATAAAGAAAGCTGGAAAGCGCAATTGCTACGCCTGCCAGCAGACTCCGGTTTCTCTGAATCATAATCGTTTTTACGGTGCTCAAGGCGTTGTCTGCCATCTTAGCGATAAACAGCAGGCCAAGACTCATTGCTGTTGTCAAACTCTCATCTCCTCATCGTTCCATTTCGCGTTTCTTTTCTTTCGGCTCCCCCTCATCGGGTTCGCCGTCCACAATTTCATTCTCCCGCTTATCCAGATTGAGTAGAATGTTCAGTTCATCCAGTCGTGCCAGCTTGGTTTTCAGTTCATCTTCCTGCGGGAACGGCTTGTCCACTGCCGCCTTGGCATTGGACAGTTGAACACTTGCATTATCCAGCTGTGCCTCGCACTGCCGGAGATCGCTCTCCAATCCGGCAAGCATATTATCAATGCGCTGGATATTGCCAAACAGGTCTGTACCAAGAGAAATCGGATGACTGAGCTGGCCTTTCAGATTCAGTCGATACTCCTTTGCAAAGGTGTCAAACGAGAGGACCATGGCAAAGCCCCGATACATTCCGATTGGAATCGCATCAGGGCTTGTCATATTATGCGCCGCTGCCAGCAATGCACTGCCCGCAGCTTTCTTTTCGATATAGGCGGTTCCCTCGACCTCCATTGAAGAAAAACCGTCTTCATTCGGCATTGTCTGTGCCTCTCGCAGCTCAATATCACTCTTGTATCCGCTGATTTTCTGTTCCAGCGCCGCAATCTGATCTGGAAACGCTTTTGCGATCTTATCCTCCAGTGCATATCTCTGGCTCAAATGGCTTGCTTTCAGCATTTTCAGCCGTTGAACTGCAATATCCAGATCCATCTTTTCCTTGATATACGGATTACCGGTACAAAGTGCCTTCACCTCGGCATAAGATAATGCTGTTTCATCAATATCCTCCGCCGATCGGGCCGGTGCTTTGGAAGTCATGATCTGACCAATGAACTTTTGCTTTCCCTCAACCATCTGATAGAGGTAGCTGTCGAAAGTATTCTCTGTTACATAGGTGTAAATCTCAACTTCCGGGTTCTCATTGCCCTGACGGATAATGCGGCCTTCGCGCTGCTGTAAATCAGACGGTCGCCACGGGCAATCGACATGGTGCAGGGCGATAAGCTTTTTCTGGACATTCGTACCGGCACCCATTTTCTGCGTTGAGCCAATCAGCACTCGGATTTCGCCGCTGCGGACTTTGCCGAACAGTTCCTTCTTCTGCGCCTCACTGGCTGCATTATGAATATAGGCAATCTGATCTTTGGGAATACCCAAATCCAGCAGCTTATCCCGAATGCCATCATAGATATTGAAATTGCCATCGTTATGCGGCGTTGACAGGTCACAGAAAACCATTTGCGTTGATTTCTGTTCCGCAGTTTTCTGCCAGATTTCATACACATTCTTTGCGCAGGCACTGACTTTACTGTTTTCGTCATCCGGCAGTATAGGGTTCATCAGCCGCTGATCCAGTGCCAATTTGCGTCCATCGTTCGTAATCTTAAGCATATTGTCCACACTGGAATCAACCATACGATTGCGCACACGCTCAGCACGTTCCGAGAGGTCTTTCACCATTTCCACCTGATAGGCTGACGGTTTCAGTACCACATTGTGATAATTTGCTATCGGAACCGGCAGCTTGAGCATATCCGCCGTCTGAATATCTGCCGTCTGCTTAAACAGTGACATTAGCTCCGGTAGATTATAAAATCGTGCGAATCGTGTCTTCGCCCGATATCCTGTTCCCTCGGGTGCCAGTTCAATGGCAGTAACGGTTTCACCAAAGGTACTTGCCCAGGCATCAAAGTGCAGCAGATTTTTCTCTTTCAGGGTCCCGTACTGAAGATACTTCTGCATCGTGTACAACTCCACCATGCTGTTGCTGATTGGGGTGCCCGTCGCAAATACTGTTCCTCTGCCACCGGTAATCTCGTCCAGATAACGGATTTTCATATACAAATCACTGGATTTCATTGCTTCCGTCTGACTGATACCGCCCACATTCCGCATCTTAGAAAATGCAGCAAGGTTTTTATAGTAATGCGCCTCGTCCACAAACAGTCGATCAACACCCAGTTCTTCAAAGGTAACAAGGTCATCTTTTCGGCTCTGGTCGTTCAACTTATCTAGCTTTGCCTGCACTGCTTTCTTAGAGCGTTCCAACTGCTTGACCGAGAAACGATCTCCGTTCTGTTCTTTCAGTTCTCGGATACCATCTATGATTTCATGGTACTGCTGCTCCAGAATATAACGCTGCCGCTCAACAGACATTGGAATCTTCTCAAATTGACTGTGTCCAATCACAATGGCATCAAAATCCCCGGTTGCAATTCGGCCGCAGAAGCGCTTGCGATTCTTTGTTTCAAAGTCCTTCTTTGTTGCAACCAGAATGTTGGCAGAAGGATACAACTGCAAATACTCTGCCGCCCACTGTTCCGTCAGGTGATTCGGCACAACAATCAGCGATTTTCTGCACAATCCAAGCCGTTTGCTCTCCTGAGCTGCGGCAACAATTTCGAAGGTCTTCCCTGCCCCCACAACGTGTGCCAGCAGCGTATTGCCTCCGTAGAGAATGTGTGCAACTGCGTTCAACTGGTGCTGCCGCAGCTGGATTTCAGGGTTCATACCCACAAAGTTCAAATGACTGCCATCATACTCACGAGGGCGCAATGCGTTGAACTGCTCATTGTAGAGCCTGCACAGCCGTTCTCTTCTCGGCTGGTCCTTCCAGATCCAGTCCTGAAACGCCTGCTTGATCAGTTCCTGCTTGCCTTGTGCGATTGCAGTTTCCTTCTTATTCAGGACAGGCACTCGCTTGCCGTTTTCATCCTCGATATAGTCAAACACCCGCACATCTCGCAGATTCAGCGTTTCCTCAATGATTTTATAGGCATTCACACGATCTGTACCATAGGTGCTGGTCGCGTTGATATTGCTGCGGTCATAGGACTTGCCCTCTACATTCCACCCGCCGGTGTAGCGGGAATAATGCACTTTTACCTTCCACTGCGCGTAATACGGCGTGTCCAGCAGCTCATACATGAATTTCTGAACCACATCTTCTGGAAGCCATGTTGCTCCAAGTCGAACCGAAATCTCACTTGCGGTCAGATCCGTCGGCTGAACTTCTTCCAAAGCCGTCACATTCACTGCGAATACTGGATCGCTTTCAGCCGATCTTCGAGCCTCCGCCAGTTTTTCACGCACATTGCCCGAAAGGTACTCATCTGCGGTAAGGTATTTCGCCTGACTGCCGTTCTCCTCATAAAGCGGGTTCCGAAAAATAACGCCGCTGAGGTCAGCAAAGATTTCTTCTTCCATTTTCCCGGTCAGCTGCATCATATACGGCATATCGACCTTTGCCTTTTCACCCATGGAAACCGCCAGAGCTTCCGATGCGGTATCAACGCTGATAATTTCGGTATGCTGCCGGATTGTGCGCTTGCTGAACATATCTGCCTTACGCACGAAGTTCCCCTCATCATCCAGAACTTCCAGTGAAGAAAGCAGGCAGAAGGAACTATCATCTCCAAAGACTGATTTGTTTGCTCTGGTATTGATGCGCTTATACTTTTTCTCAAACGCATCGTACAGGGCATTCAAGTTAGTCTGTTCCTGCTGAATCATTGTGTCTGGGTAATCTTCTGTCTGATATTCGATCAGCTTACGGACACACTCGCGGATTGCAATTAAGCCTTTGACTCGGTTTACGCCGGTTACAGACAAATCGACCGAGTGCATGATGCTGTTTTCCCGATAATAGACTTCACCATCTACAACAGTAAAGCTGAAGTTGCGTACGGACGGGTCAGCCGGGATAGAGCGATCTTCTTCCTCGCTTTCCGGATCATCAACTTCGTACTCCATCACAGAACCATTGATGTTTTGAATTGCATCCGTTAAAAGTTCTTCCAGACTGCTGCCGTCAATCGGAAGGCAGGCTGTTTCCGGACCGTAGGGTCCGCTCACTTCCTGCATGATTCCAAGCACCATATTCGGATTATCTACAAAGTACTGATTCACGGGCAAACCATTTGCATCAACGCCAAGGCTAACCCATGCCGGCAGCTGATCGATCATGCGGTCACGCTTTTGGAGAATTAGGATGTCTGAGGTGACTTCTGTTCCCGCTGCATCCTTGAACGTATTATTGGGCAGGCGAACTGCTCCGAGCAGTTCCGCTCGCTGTGCCAGGTATTTGCGTACAGACGGATTCTCCTTGTCCATCGTGCCTTTACTGGTGATAAACGCGATAATACCACCAGGTCGCACCTTATCTATTGTGCGGGCAAAGAAATAGTCATGGATCAGGAAGTTATACTTGTCGTACCGCTTATCTACGATCTTAAAAGAGCCAAACGGCACATTTCCAATAGCGGCATCAAAAAAGCTATCCGGCAGATCTGTTTTCTCAAACCCGCGAACAGCGATAGAAGATTTCTGATAAAGCTGCTGCGCGATTCGTCCGCTGATGCTGTCCAGCTCTACACCATAGATTTTCGAGTCGGCCAGATTACCCGGACGCATGCCGATGAAATTGCCAACACCGCAGGACGGCTCCAGAATATTACCGCGCTGGAATCCAAGCCTTTCTAAAACCTGATACATCGACCGAATCACAACAGGCGGCGTGTAGAACGCTGTCAGCGTCGATTCGCGCGCAGCTTCGTACTCCTCATCAGACAGCAGTTCTTTCAGTTCGGCATAGTGACTATTGCGCTCATCAAAGCAATCCGCCAAACCGCCCCAGCCGACATATTGTGCAAGCACCGACTGTTCTTCCGGTGTTGCCAGGCGGTTTTCAGCTTCCACCTTTTTCAGTGTGGTAATCGCGCGAATGTTTCGTGCGTACCGCTCACTCGGCGTTCCGACACCCAGTAAGTCATCAGAAATGTGATACTCTGAGCGTTCTGAATCCGGTATCTCCGGCAGCAGTGTCAACGGTGCTGCCTTGTCTTTTTTTCTTACAGCCGGCGGTGTAAGCTGAGGTTCCTGCGTCTGTTCAGACCCTTTATGCTGGGCGGCATATTCGTGTTCTGCAAAGGCAACGAGTTCATCAAATGTCATATTCACGAGGAACTCATTCATATCACCTAAATCTGCATACTGAATTAGGGCAACCGCTTCATTATCTACTGCATAAAGCATACGACAGTGCTCAAGGTCTGCATCCACCTGAATACTGTGCTCACCATCACCCGATGTGCTGTACGCCAGCGGAACTGCGGTTAGATCGCTGAAATCCGCTTTCTCCTCAAAGCACTCCAGCGCGTACAGGTTGATCATGCGTATGCTTTCGTTCAGCAGATATTCTCTGTGTCCCTCTGCGTAGTCCACGACTGCAAAGCCCTTTGGCGGTGTTCCAAGGTCTGTCAGGAAATCCTGTGGAATGGTAGTGCCGTTCTGGTCACGATACAAGGTAATGGTAAACGGTGCACCTGTATCTACGTCTTCTTTGACTTGCTCGACAAGCTGGATTTCGTCATCATATTCCACCTGCTCTCCGACATGTCCATTCGAGTCCAGATAGTCCAATCGGCCAATTGCTTGCGGTTTTACACCGGCTGCCTGCTCGCCACTGTTTTCTTTCGGCTGGTCATTCAGCGGATTTTCTGCAATGCGCCGATCAAAGTCACTGCGGCTCAGTTCTTCGTTGAACAGCGGGTACTCCGAATCATACAACCGAACCATATGATCGTCGATTGCAAGAATTTCATATTCTTTAACGCCCAGATAAACCTTATCGCCAAGTGAGTAGTGCCGCTGCACCGATTCTTCTTCATTTGCCGGGGCAGCAGTCGATTGATCCGCTTTCGTTGAAGACTGTTCCGCACTGATTCGCTCAATTTCTGCCTTACTCAGATACCGTCCCAGTGCAATCAACTCACCAATGCGCTTCTCAACAACATTCCAGGACAGATTAACTGCCTTGCTGCCGTCATCATGCAGTTTGCTGAGGTGAAGCCCCTTTGCATCATACTCCAGCCAGTAGTCTGTACCGGGAATGGCATCAGAATGGCCGCCGATTCCGTACTCTCGCCGCAGAAACCGAACATTCGCTTCTGTTCCTTCCTGCTTAAGAAACTGCTGATAGATACGCCGTTTACCATCTTCAAATCCGCTGCCGCTGCTGAGCACATAATCAATCGCCTCTTGCGGCATAACAAAAGCCGAGTCTTTTTTGGACTCGGCTTCGCCAATCAGAGAAAGCTGTTCATTTACGCTGGGCAAAACTGCTTCATCCGGTGAAAGCCACTCATGCAGCACGATCATTCCGGTAATATGGTCTGCAACCGTGCTCCACTTCATAATCACTCTCTGATCCGGGTCGCTTGCCGAGCCTCGCCACATCATAAACACTGTGTCAAATGCTCGATAGCCTGCCCGCTGACCGTTGCTCAGTATCATTTCGGTGAACGTGTTATCAAAGAACGTTTTGATAAAATCTGCACGTTCATTCTTGTCCTCATGGTCAGCAAAAAATGAAGCGATTTCTGTCCGATGGCCTTTCAGCGCATCACTGGTACGCAGCAGCTCATTCTTTTCCTCATCGGAGTGGTAATACGGCGCCTTGGAGTCCTTGTACCACTCATCGTGAAAGACCTCCAATCCGGTCGAGCCAACGGCCCGCA
The DNA here is from genome assembly GCF_018784545.1 of Pseudoflavonifractor sp. MCC625. Taxonomy (NCBI): domain Bacteria; kingdom Bacillati; phylum Bacillota; class Clostridia; order Eubacteriales; family Oscillospiraceae; genus Pseudoflavonifractor; species Pseudoflavonifractor sp. MCC625. The sequence goes on from NZ_WQOJ01000014.1 coordinate 230,732, forward strand.
TCGCGGCAGCGCCAATATCTCGCGTTACCGGTACACCAGTTCCTTCAGCACGATTTCCTCCGCTGCTGCCTGGATGTTGTTCATCAGCCCGACCCACTTCATCTGGTTCTCCGCTTTCAGGCTCTCGTTCACGCCCTCCTGCTTCGCCATCTGCGCGGTCAGCGTTTCCATCATCTCGTTCGCCTGACGGTCGATCTCCTCCAGATGCTGATTCAGCCTGCCGGTCAGCAGCATTGCTGTGTACGTGCCGTTCCGGTTCTCCCGAAGGAATCTCCGCCGCAGCATTCCATACCTCCCAACCTTCGGTGCCTCCGGCACGATCAGATCCGGCAGGTAATACTCGCCCTCCTTGTGATAGGTCACTTCCATATTCAGCGCTCCCTTCTGTTGTTGCTGTTCTGTTCACATCATACCGGCTGTCCGCCGGAACCTCAAATGTGCGATTCTGATTTCTTTCTTCTCGCTGCAAATCCTGCACTAAAACTGCGATATCGCGGAGCAGAACCTCAGACATATCACTGACTGCTGCTCCCAGAATAGAAATAGCATCTGGCGTATTAAAATTGCAGACCTTGTCCAGAGAATTTCCGAAATATGCTCTGCCCGGAAGTCCACAGCGGATATGCAGCATATAGCCGACACTGTAACTGAGTGCGGTCAGCATTTGTATGCGTGTATTGTCCTCGTCCAGCTTTTCCAGCAGGCTGCCCGCTTTTGCCTCCATCAGCTCTGCCAGATAATCCTGATAATTATCATTAACGAATGTGACCGCCACATTGAGCAGGCAATCCTCCAGTGACTCTTGGGCATCAACCTCATATCGTTCTGCCAACACATTTTTGACTGGCTCAATGAATCTCTGTTCCATCTTCCAGATGGGAACTTCTTTGCCTGCTCTGCTGTTGGTATCGGATACATCAAACACATGACGCAGCTTATACGGTGCATCCGTATCGACCAGCAGCGCAATGCCTTTGGTATTGCGGTTGATCCAGCGGCCATGCTTATTCCACCAACAGACTTCGGCGCAGGCTGTCGCATCAGGCTTCTGTGCGAAAATCAGCAGCTGCTCCTGAAACGAATATTTGAAATTATTCGCCGCAGTGGTCAAGAAGTCCATATAGTGGTTCGTATCCACTGTCAAAGTCCGCAGATGTTCTGCTTCCATCTCTGTAATCACCTGATACTTGCTCGGCATCTCGTTCACCTCCATCATCAATCTGAATTGTCACCTCAATGGGAATCGGCAGCTCTCCCAAAAGCGAAGAATACAGCAGTCCTGTACGGGCATTGGATATTTTCGTTACCAGTCCAGTCAAACGAAAGACCGTCGCATTCACTTCTTCCTGATTTGCTGCGAAGTAGTATCCGCTCCGGTCACTGCAAATCGGAACGCCATCCTGACGCAAGCGATTGATCTTGCGGCGCAGGTTACGCCCGTTCACGGAAAAAAGCTGCTCCAGCTCTGTGCTCGGAACAGCTTTTTCTTTTCCGGTATGATATTTCTTCAGATACACGCACAGTGCTGCGTTCTTATCCATACGCTCCTTCCTCCATCATCGTGCATCTCTTTGCACACTTGACAAGCTCTGTTTCGGGAAATCCCAGCCATAGACCTTCCCGATTTCATCGCCCAACCGGCGAGTTATGCGCGTAATATCCGTCCTTGTTGCGGTGCCACGATAAATTTTCTCTTTCAGATTCTCAATCTGCGCATCGCTGACACCGTCCTTATAGGTTCGATAGAGATAATGGTTGGTACCATCATGGTGAACCGCATCACAACGCATATCACCCAGCCTGTCAACATACCAGGTCACATAGTCGCACTCCGAGAACAGGCAGTCCTTGATGTTGCCGCTCTCGATTTCCTTGTAGCCGCTGTAACGTCCATTCCAGAGGCCGAGATCGACAATCACCAGAATCGGCTTGTCCAGCTGAATATCGAGATTCATGCGTTCATCGTCCAGATATTCGCTATTCCGTTCATACATCTTTTCCTCACGTTCCTGTTCGGAAAGTTCCGGATATTCTGCCTCCAGATCCTCACGCCAATCCTCGTAATCCAACGAATAGTTACTCCAAATCAGGTACTTAGGCTCTGTCATCGCGCATCACCCCGATTCTTTGGGCGGCTGCGTGTATTTCGAGCAGTATTCTCCATCGTATCCAGCGGCAGTACCGTGTTATGGCAGCGTTCCATCTGTTCGGCAAACTGGCAGATATGATATATCGAGTCCCAGCTGGAGCCGATTTCTACATGGTAATCGTCGATGTACCTGCAAACCCTGTCTATATGGGTTCCGTCTTGCCGCAGGATACGAATTTTACCGCCATCTGGCAGGCGAAAGAGCGCCGTATAATCCGATGTGATAAAGCGAATCCCTTTTTCTGCCTGATGCAAATGATGGTCCAGAAACTCTCTCTTGTAGCAGTAGCAGTAAACCGTATACATTCCTTTCTGTGGATTCAGCCGCAGAAGATAAGAATAATCCTTTGTATCCGCACGGAACGCGAAATCCTGACTGGAAAGATCAATCGCACTGTCGATCTGACGGCAACAGTACGCTGATACCGCCGCTCTGCTTTTCAAAAAACCGCCATCTTCTCTCAGCTGATTGATTACCTGATTAAACTCGTCATTAAACTCGGGAGTCAGAAGCCTCGCACAATGGCTGGTCCAATCATGAAAGAACTGATCGCCGCTGTCACCCATATCTGCACGCAAATGACCGATGCAGCCGGTCTGTCCCATAATCTGGTCAGACTGCGTATAGCAGTACATCTGCTCGGTCTTTGTGGCAGGTCTTACTTCAATATCCATCGTCTTTCCTCCTCATCTATGTGATTTCATACGCTGCTCACAGTGTATGTAGCCGTACCTTTGCGCTTGTGCAGTTGCGCCTTTATACTAAATTCATCAAAATGAATCGGAGGTACTCCCATGAAACGAATTACATACTTTCTGTCCGGTGCATTGGCGGCTCTGCTGATCTGTTCTGCAACAGTTTCCGCCTTTGCAGCCGGCGGTCTTATCACCCTCAACGTCCAGCCGGCACAGGTCATGGTCAACGGCGAGGTTTTTCAGCCTAAAGATGCACAGGGCCGTGATGCTCTTGTTTTCACTTACAACGACACGACCTATGCACCGGTTCGTGCGCTGGCTGAAGCATACGGTCTGACCGTCGGTTATGATTCCGCCAAAAACATGGCTACTGTTGACGGTGCTGCACGGACCACCAATAGCACTGGCAGTTTTTCCTCTCAGTGGACGGTCATGGAAAAGCCGGTCACCCGATACGGTAATGAGCATATCTTCACTGCCGTTTATTCCGGCCCGCTTTCCATGGACAAATTCAAAAGCTGGTGGAAGTCGATGAATGCCGCTGAGCTGAAGGCGCAGGCAGAACAAATGGCTTTGAAGGCTCAGTCTGACCTCCTCGGCTCCGAAATCACCATGTATTTCAGCTTTGGTTCTTATAATCTCGGCACTGCCTTTGCACAATCCGGCTGCACATTCAGCAACTTCGACCCCGCCTCTGTCTGGATCAAGTAATTCTCATGACAACACCCTGTCCATAATGGACAGGGTGTTGTTCTACTTTCGCCACCAGCGCCAAAGCAATACACCAATGACAGTCGCTGCTACCGCTGTGCCGCAGATTACACGCTTTCTCATTTTCAACCCTCCTCCCGGACAAAAGAACATCGGCCATTGCACAAGCAGCAGCCGATGTATGTAAGTCTATTCGCTTTTCAGCCCAGTTTGACCAGCAGTTCATCAACCGGATCGGTAATATGTCCCTGCGCCAGCAGCTTATTTCTCCAGATGAGCAGATATCTCCGGAGCATCTGCAATTCCTTATATGTGATTTCCAGCTGAACTGTATTCTTCCGTTTGAACATTTGCAAGCACTCCTTTCTCTTGACTTCATCATATATGCCGTAAGAAGTGTTTGCAAATATGCAAACGGTATGTATGTGGCCTGTCGATTGACAGACCACTGGAAAGCCTTACTTGTACCAGCTTTCCTCAGTGCCCATAAGGGCATTGTGTGCGTTTGCTGCTTCCAGAATATCGCTGTACGCCCAGTAACGGCGGCTTACATCGGGGAAGGTGTTCAGCTTCCTCAGATTATCGCTGACATACTCCAGATCAGCCACACGGCCAAGCAGTCGGTCCACAAGCGTCACGACTTCAGCGCGCGTAATCTGACGGTCAGCACGGAAGGAACCATCACCATATCCGGTAATCCAGCCATGCTTTGCAGCTGCCTTAATATACTCTGCCGCCCAGTAGCCGTCGCTCACATCATCAAAGCTCTTGAACTGCTCCATGATTTCAGCATCACCATCGCCGTACACAGCAAAGAAGCGGACCGCCATAGTTGTAAACTCGGCACGGGTAATCTGCTCGTCCGGTGCAAAAATAGTCTTGCTGTGGCCATAGGTCACACCGTTGTTGTTCAGATATTTCACATAGCCGCTGTACCACGCATACGCAGGCACATCGCTGAACTTGGTCTTTGCCACAGGAGAAATGCTGTCCCCATTCTTATCCGCCAGCAGTCGTGCGAAAATCGCCGCTGCTTCGCTTCGGGTCATGTTGCGTTCCGGTCCGAACGTACCATCCGTATAGCCAACGACATAAGCGCTGTGATGTTCCGTTTTCTCGACTTCGGGAACCGTAACCTCACCGTTCTTATCAGTCTTGCCGGTGGCCTTGTCACCCAGATCGTTCTTCACAATCACATTGATATTCTTCTGCGGCACCTTCTTCGGGTCGGTTACAATCACCGTCACCTGATGTTTGCTGTCCATATCAACGCCCTTGGGCAGTTCAACCGTAATGTTGCCGGTCTTGCCAATGGATACCTCAGAACCCTGAATCGGACGTCCGGTGTCAGTGCGAACCACCTTGACCGTCAGCGTCCAGCGATCACGATCTGCATCCTCATAACCCTCCGTAACCTTGCCGTCCTCGTTGGTCTTTCCGCTTCCAATGGGAACCGTAATCTGACCGGCCTTGTCGGTCTCGTCTGCTGCATAGTTATCATTCTTGTCGGTCACAGCGATACGCATACCCTGAACGGCGCTCTTATCCTTTACCAGCTGTACCAGAACAGTGGTCTGGTCATCATAGTCCAGCAGTCTGCTGTTCGGCAGACGGATGGAAATGCTGTTGTCCTTGTTCAGCACCACGGACGCATTGGAAACAGGCGTTTTATCCTCCGTATCCGTTACCGTCACCAGATAACCGCCCACAACAGCCTGGCCCTTGCTGTCAGTCGTACCGCTGTTGTAGATTTTCTCGATCGGCTGCGTATCCAGCTTTTCGCCACACTCAGTACACTCCTTGTGCTTGCTGCCTTCGGAGTCCGCAGTAGGCTGCTTGTCGATGATCCAGTCACCCGGCTTGTGACCGGTTGCCTTGGTATAATCGGTCTTACTGGAATCGCCGCAGCGAGTACAGGTCATCATGGTGTAACCCATCTCCGTGCAAGTCGGCTTAGTGATTTCGGTCTTATAGTCATGGCCCAGTGCCTTATTCAGAACCGCACCGCATTTTGTACAAAGCTGAGGCTCCGTACAGGTAGCCGCAGAACCGGGAACATGACCGGCAGCAGCATTTCCCTCGATTTTGTGCTCACCGCAGCGAACGCAGTGATATTCCATCACGCCCTCACCGGTACAGGTCGCATTCGTCACCAGAGTACCCTTGTCCCAGCTATGGCCGAGCGGTTCCGTATAATCTGTTACGAATGCACTGCCGCAGCCATCGCAGCGATGAATGGTCTTGCCGCCATATTCACAGGTGGCGGGAATCACATGGTCTTCGTATTTGTGTGCCAGAGTCGCAGTAATATCTTCGATGTGCCGCTCTCCGCAAATCGAGCACTCACGAACGGTATAGCCGGGATTGGTGCAGGTAGCCGCAACCGAATGGGTTTCAAACTTGTGCTCACCCTTGGGCGTTGCCGTTTCTTTCATTTCACCACAGCGGGAGCACAGCTCCAGCTGCTTGCCGTCTGCTTCGCAGGTGGCTTCGCGAATCTTTACACTCTGCCATACATGACCCAGAGAATCTACATAATCGCGCTTTTCGATCTTTCCACAGGCTGTGCATAAATAGCGATCATAACCCAGCGTCTTGCAGCCGGCCTTTACAGAATCCAGCAGCGTGAAATGATGCTTTTCTCCGCAGCCTTTATCTGTGCAGCAGTTGCCGCCGCAGTTTTTATCCTCGCAGCCGCAGTTCGGGTCAGAGCAGCCGCAGCTGCACTTACCGTCATCCTTAGTAGTTTCATCATGCAGCCAGACGTTTGCTACACCGTTCTCGGTCATCTCTACGCCCTGATAGGTGTAGGTAATCTGATAATACACATCGTACTGTCCCTTGTCGGTATAGTTCGGTGCACTGGTCATTGTGCAGCTGTCTGCGCTGTTGCCATAGCGGATTTCCGTACGCACACCGGCATCAGAAAGGTCTGTCACGCTGATGGTGTGCGGTGCTCCGTCCACAACACCGTAGTAGCTGGCAACAACGGACTTCGCGCCCACATACTCGTATTTTGCGTAGTCGCAGTCCTTGCACTTCTCTACGATGGCAAACCGGCCATTGGCAGGCTGAGAAAGGATTTCTTTCTCCATGTCATGCCGTTCCAGAACGCTGCTCTTGGTGTGATTCGTGCCGTAACAGAACGCGCAATACTCACCGCCGGTCGTTGTGACCTTGTGATAGGTACTGTCTACATACTCATAGGCTTTCTGTTCGGGCAGTTCCTGCATGAATTTCGAGTCACAGTCATAGAGCCAATAGACGTTCTTGCCGAAACCATAATCGTTAATGCTCATGTTGCTGTTGACCGTACCGCAGGTCTCACACACTGCTTTCGTCCAGTGATAACCCGTATAGCTCGCGTTCTGACCGGGAACGCCATCCAGGATCGTGCCCGTACCCGAGCCGCCGACCATCGTACCGTCCGAATATTTCACATTCCGGTTCATAGCAGTCTGGCCGTCCCTCGTATACTCCGGAGTCCGGAACGCCTGAAAAGAAGTTGCCTTGCCGCATACGCCGCAATTGAAGGTTTCATGCGTTACAACCGCATTGACATCCAGCTCATTCGTTCGACCAGATGCCTGCATCCAGTGCTCCGCAGGATCATGATAACTGTTCACTTGGGCAGCACCAGCCGAAACAGGAAACGTTGAGAATGCCGTCATTGCCGAAAGCAGCATGGCAATGGCTCTCGTGCCGAACTTTTTCGTTCTAGCTTTCATTTGAGATACCTCCGTTTGTCTTGATTTGCGGCATGAAAAAACTCCACAGTCCTTGCTGTGGAGGAAAATCCGCCGCTGTTTTTTTGGGTTCAATCACGGCTACATTGCAACCACCTCCTTCGCGATTTTGCAGCCCCTATACTTACTTCTCAGCTAGTAATACAGATGGTTTACTAAAGGGGAGAGTGTGAGAGGGGGAATGAAAGAGCGGGGAAGGGGGGAGTTGTACCGCAAATGGGCATACTTTCCCCATGATAGAGGTTATCTTGCTTGTTCCCTTTTCTGCCGCTCCCTTGCACGCTGATAATATTCCAGTGCCTTGATGATATAATCCTCGGTTTTCTCCAGCGGCACTGTCGAGGGAATATACGGACGCAGCCGTTCTGCCTTAAAGCTGATTTTCTCTTTCTGGTTTGGCTTTTCCTCACCAAGAATCGCTTCGATGACCTCCGCACTCAGCTTTCCAGCTTTGGAGAACTCTTTGAGCCGAATGGCCTGCGGGAGTGATGGCGTGGCATCATTGTAGCTGATGCTGTTCAGAAGAATGTGCTGTTCCGTTTCCGTCAGATAGGAGAGTTCAACGGCAGGGCGAAAAGCGATCTTGTTCTCATCAACCATATCCAGGAGTTCGGGAATTAGCTCTGTCAGGCGGATATAACGCTTTATCTGAGAACTACTTTCATTAACCACCTCGGCTAACTTTTCATTTGATCTTTCACCAGACTTCGGTCCCATTGGGTCCGAAGTTAAATCCGTTCTCTGCCCCTGCCGCTTCATCGCTTCTAGGCGCATCTTGTAGCTGAACGCCTTTTCACTTGGAAGAATGATTGAGCGCTGCAAATTGGATTCCACCATCAGAATGATTGCTTCATCTCTGGACAATTCCTTGATTTCTGCGGGAACGCGCTCCAGACCGGCCAGTTCACAAGCCTTTCGTCGTCGATGCCCTGATACGATTTCATACCGGCCATCTTCTTTCTGGCGGAGCGTAATCGGTGTAATAACGCCGCGCTCTTTCACGCTCTGCACAAGCTGGTTCATGTCCTCGTCCATTTTAACTTTGAATGGGTGGTTCGGGAAATCGTCGATCTCAGATAAGGGGATATCATAGATGCGAGGCAAGCGACTTTCTGCTCGTCCCTCATCATTCATAAACAGTTCAGCGAACCCCGTCAGATCGAGATCGATGTCTTTCTTTCGACTCATGCTCCAACACCTCCTTCGTCACCGCCTCATACGCAGCCGCAACCTTTCCGCCCTTATCATAGACAAAGATGCTTTGCCCTTCCTGGGCGCTTTCAGCAGCACGGACGGAAAAGGGTATCTGCGTATCAAAGACGCGGACTCGATCGCTTACAGCGGCTCTCAGCGCCGTAGAAATGGCTTTTGCGTTGTTAGTTCGGTTATCCACCATCGTCAATAGGATGCCGTCGATGTTCAGACGTGGATTGATCTGGCGTTTGACCTTGGCAATCGAGTGCATCAGCTGATTCAGACCTTTCGTTGACAGAAAACTCGGCTGCGACGGGATAATCACCCGGTCAGCCGCTGCCAGCGCATTGATGGTCATCATGCCGAGGGACGGCATACAGTCAATCAGGATATAGTCATAGTTTTTGCTGACCGAATCAATGTAGCTTTTCAGCACATACTCTCGGCTCATCACATTGAACAAGCCGACTTCTGTACCGGACAGCTCGATATTCGCAGGCATCAGGTCAACGCCCTCTGTACTTCTCAGCAATCCGAAGTTCTCCGGTAGCGACTTATCGTTGATGACGCATTCCATTACATCAGAGAGTGTTTCACTCAGCTGATCCGGATTACGCTCTCCAAGGCTGATTGTTAAACTGCCTTGTGGGTCTGCGTCAATCAGCAGCACTCGCTTTCCCTGTTTCGCCAGGCCGACACCCAGATTCACCGTTGTGGTAGTCTTTCCAACGCCGCCCTTTTGATTGGTGATTGCGATTACTCTGCATTGTTCCATATCGGTTTCCTCCTTTCTCATTTTAAGCTGTCTGAATCAGGCAGCTATGTATGTGAGCGCCTGGGCGCTCACTCATTCTGCGACAGTTTGCAGTAGTCATCTACATACTGAAGCAGCCAATATGAGAACTCCCGAATGAACCACGCGCAGAGATACGGCTCGTCCATCAGAGCATCCGGAAGTTCAACTTCCATCTTAAGCATTCGGGAAAGCACCCGAAGAAAGAGCAGTGCGGTACTCGGCATATACAGATCGTTAAGGCCACTGACCACAACTGCGATAGCCTCCAGCTTACATTCATCACCGTTAAAGTGTTCTGCCGCCGCATCAATTAGGTACTCCGGGTAGTGAACTGCCAGATCTGCCAGCTTTTCGAGATTTAATTCTTCATTCATAACATTTTCCTCCTTTTGGTTATGTACGCACACTGTTCTTCTCTATGCCCTGTGTGCCGGGCATCATCAGGCGGCTGGCAGCGAACCAGCTCCATAGGCATCTCACCTCCCCGCCTTCTTTATGGCCGGGCCGCGAATTACGGAAGTATCATTATCCCTTGCACAGTTCATCGCCTTCGCTGGTAGCAGTCCGGCTTTCTATCGAATCAGTTTGATCGCTCCTCCGTTTCCGGAATCATGGCGCACCGTCGATAGCGGCTTGAGGTTTCCCTCGGTGCAGGTAACGTACCTGATGACTGTTATTCAGTTTTTCGGGAGGCCATCAACTTTGCCTCTCACTAATCAACTACAACCTTCAACCTCAAAAACTGATAAAAAACTTTTGAGATTTTTCAAAAAATTTTTGGACATAAAAAAGCCTCTGCTTCCACATTGGAAACAGAGGCTTTTTTTCAGTACACAAAATCAGTTATAAACGCAAAAACCGCCGCACCAGATTACTCTGATGCGGCGGTAAAACTTTTGCAAATGTGTGATTTTTGGGGCATTCTGCCGACTTCGACACGGATTGGCATACGCTTGGCACACGTTGGCATACAGCCCGGCTTTTCTGTATCATAATCATGCAGAAAACCCTGCAAACACGGCATACTTTCGAACTTTTTAGTCCAAAGGTTTCATTGTCGGGAACAAGATGACTTCACGAATCGTATCGGAGTTGGTCAGCAGCATAACACACCGGTCGATGCCTATGCCCAGGCCGCCCGTGGGGGGCATACCGTACTCCAGCGCGGTGAGGAAGTCCTCGTCCATCATGCCAGCCTCATCGTCGCCCTTGTCCCGCAGTTCCACCTGCTTCATGAAGCGCTGGCGCTGGTCGATGGGATCATTAAGTTCGGAGAAGGCGTTGCCCATCTCGCTGTGGCAGATGAACAGCTCAAAACGCTCGGTGAGCCGGGGATCGCTGGGAGAGCGCTTGGCCAGAGGGGATATGTCCACGGGGTGCATGGTGATGAAGGTGGGCTGAATGAGCTTCTCTTCCACCTTCTGGTCAAAGCACTCGTACAGGGCGTTGCCCCAGGTCTTGTCGGCGGTCTCAGGCAGCTCCACGCCGATAGACTTGGCGGCGGCAACGGCCTCCTCATCGGAGGTGATGGCCATAAAGTCGATGCCGCAGTACTTCTTCACGGCCTCGTGCATGGGTAGACGGGGCCAGCCGGGGGCCAGGTCGATCTTCTCGCCCTGCCACTCCACCTGGTAGGTGCCCAGGATCTTCTGGGCGGCGGAGGACAGCAGATCCTCGAACAGGTCCATCATATCGTTGAAGTCGGCGTAGGCCTGGTAGAGCTCGATGGTGGTGAACTCTGGGTTATGCTTGGGGTCCATGCCCTCGTTGCGGAAGATACGGCCAATCTCATATACCCGGTCCATGCCGCCTACGATAAGCCGCTTCAGGGGCAGCTCGGTGGCGATACGCATGTACATGTCGATGTCCAGGGTGTTGTGGTGGGTGATGAAGGGCCGGGCGGTGGCGCCGCCGGAGATGGTGTTCAGAACGGGAGTCTCCACCTCCATAAAGCCCCGGGCGTCCATGAAGTCACGGACGTACTTGATAAACTGGGAGCGGATGATGAAGTTGCGCTTCACCTCAGGATTGACGATCAGGTCCACATACCGCTGACGGTAGCGAAGCTCCGTGTTGGTCAGGCCGTGGAACTTCTCAGGCAGGGGCAGCAGAGACTTGCTCAGCAGAGTCACTTTCTGCACACGAACGGACATCTCGCCGCGCTGGGTGCGGAACACCACGCCCTGCACACCCACGATGTCTCCAATGTCGTACTTCTTGAAACGGTTGTACTCCTCCTCATCCATCTCGTCCTTCCGGGCGTAGAGCTGGATGCGGCCGGACTTGTCCTGCAGATCGCAGAAGGAGACCTTGCCCATGCCCCACTTGGACATGAGACGGCCGGCGATGGACACCTGGCTGCCCTCCAGGGCGTCGAAGTGCTCCTTGATATTGGCAGAGTCGTTGTCCACTACATACCGAGTAATCTGGAAGGGATCATTGCCTTCTTCCTGGAGTTTAGCCAACTTTTCCCGGCGAATCAACCTCTGCTGAGAAGTCTCCTGTGTGAGCCCCTGGCTGTTGGTTTCATGGATGGATTCAGCCATATACACTCTCCTTTGCTCCTGTGTGAGCCCTGAGTCACTTTACCTTGCCCATGCGGATGCCATGAGAGAAATCTTCAGGCGGTTATTTCTTCATAAAGTGCACGGTAATGGGAGGAATTCTCCGCTTCAAGACTGTCTTTCTTCAAATTCCTGACATTGCGACAGCGCCAGGGCTAACTGATCCGGGCAGGAAGTCCCTTTATCCAGGCACTGGATTCCCTTCAGCTGTGCAATCGCGTCCTCCACACGCATTCCCACCAGCAGGCGGCTGAGCGCCTGAGTAAAGCCGGGACAGCCCAACACAAATTCCACCGACTGGATCACTCCATGGTCTACTTCCAATTTAATTTCTTTGGCACAGGTGCCTTTGGTCTCATAAATCATACGGTTCTCTCCTGTCTCTGGCAATCCTTGACGGTTTGCTGTATAATATCAGAATAGACCTTCCCATAATGGGAAAGTCAAGGGGCAATTGAGGAGGAATCACAAATGCAGGGCTATCTTTCCATCAGCGACTTTGCCAAGCTGCGCAATGTACATCCCAAATCACTGCGGTACTACGAGCGGATCGGCGCGCTGATTCCCGCCTATACCGACCCGGAAACGGGCTATCGGTATTATTCCTTGGAGCAGTTGGTGGAGATGGACATGATTCTCATGTGTCTGGAGCTAAACATCCCCCTGCGCGATGCGGAACAATACCGACAGCCTAACCAGACATTGGACATCCGGCATCTGCTTCAGGATGGACAACAAAAGGCACTGGAAAAGCTTACCCACCTCCGCAATACCATGCAGCAGATGGAGGAGGCACTCCGCAGGATCGAAGAAAACCAACGCTATCAGGAACAGGAGGGTGTCTATCGACGGCATCTGCGCCGGCGGCTTATTTTGCGGGAACCCTTCATCCCCTCCGGCGGAGAGTTAGCTTTCAAGCAGAGCTCCACAAAAATCTTCCTCCGAGGACAATCTCTGGGCTTGCTGCCCGCTTTTACCTTTCCCATTGGTCTGATTGCCCGGCGGCGGCAGGGAGACCGCATAGATACCGACATTTTTTTGGAGGTGCTCCAGCAGAAAGAGGGGATTGCCAACCTGGAAGTGCTGCCTGAAGGGGACTATCTCTGTCAGCAGAAGCCCGCACAGGCGCTGGATCACATGGATACACTGATTTCGGAGTACTTTGTCCAGCATCCTAAGGCAAACCAGGTTATGATCACCAATCTGACTTCTGCTTACTTTGATCTGAAGGGGCCATCGCTGGAGCTGCAGGAACAAATTTGACGAAAGAGGGCATCGGGAGTTTTTCCCAGTGCCCTCTTTCTTTAAAAAACTTTTCTACCCCGAAATATTCCGCTTGACTTTCCCATTGTAGGAAAGTTTATGATTGCGTATTGCGGGGATTTTTCCCGCCAAATCAAAATCAAAACGGAGGAAGAAGAACCATGCAGGCGGAAACAAATCCCCTGGGGTATGAGCCGATTGGAAAACTGCTTGGCACCTTTGCCGTGCCCAGCATCATTTCCATGGTGGTCAGTACCCTGTACAATATTGTAGATCAGATTTTTATTGGCCGTGGCGTAGGCTATTTGGGAAACGGCGCAACCAATGTGATCCTGCCGCTGACGGTCATTGCCCTGGCCCTTGGCCTGATGATCGGAGACGGCACCACCGCCTACTTCAGCCTGTGCTTGGGACAGGAGAACCGTCAGAGGGCCGCACAGGGTGTGGGCAATGCCATCACCCTGACAGTGGTGGTCAGCATTCTGCTGACCGTCCTATCTCTGGTGTTCCTAACGCCGCTCTGCGTCCTGTTCGGCGCCACCGACGCCACCATGTCCTATGCACTGGAGTATGGATTTATTATTGTATTGGGCTTCCCCTTTTATATGTTCAGCATGGGATTCAACTCCATTGTCCGCGCCGATGGAAGCCCGGTCTACGCCATGCTGTCCACACTGAGCGGAGCAATTTTGAATACGATTCTGGACCCACTGTTTATTTTTGTCTTTCACATGGGAGTAAGGGGAGCCGCCATTGCAACGGTTCTGGGGCAGATCGTCTCCTGTGTTATGACCCTGCTTTACCTGAGAAGGTTCCGGTGCATCACCCTGACGCCTGACTGCCTGCTCCCCCGGTGGAAACTGTGCGGGAGAGTTTGCAGCCTTGGAATTTCCAGCTTCTTTCTTCAGCTGGCGGCCACCATCGTAATTACCGTGATGAATAATGTGCTGGTCAAGTACGGAGCTGTCTCCAAGTACGGCGCGGAAATTCCCATGACCACTCTGGGCATTACCATGAAGGTCAATCAGATCATTACCGGCATTGTCATCGGTATCTCCGTAGGCTCCCAGCCCATCATCGGGTATAACTATGGAGCCGGAAAGACGGACCGAGCCCAGAAAACCTACCTTTTAGCCATTATCTGTTCCACACTGGTCATGGGCGTAGGAACCCTTGTGTTTCAGCTGTTCCCTGACCGCATCGTCAGTATTTTTGGTTCGGAGTCCGAGCTCTATCAAGAATTTGCAATCAAGAGCCTGCGGATCTTCCTGCTGTTGATCCTTCTGAACGGATTCCAGTTGTGCACAGGCACCTTTTTCCAGGCAGTGGGAAAGCCGGTGCAGGCTACATTGATTTCCCTGTCCCGGCAGGTACTTTTCCTGTTGCCGGCCCTGCTGATTTTGCCCCACTTTTTGGGGGTGGAAGGCGCCCTGTGGGCCGGGCCGGTGGGGGACGCCTGCGCCTTTGTACTGGCACTGGCCTTTGGCTTAGCGGAATGGAGAAAAACGGCCCGATCATTCAAACAACACCATCATGTTTCTATGGAGGATTATTCTTATGACACACCTGTCTGATCCGATTACGATCCGGAACCTGACCCTGCCGAACCGCCTGGTGATGCCCCCTATGGCTACCGCAAAGGCGGACGAGAACGGCTATGCGACCGATGCGGTATGCGAATACTACCGGGAACGGGCCAAGCACAGCAAAATCGGCCTGATCATCACGGAACACAGTTATATTCACCTCCAGGGCAAGGCCCATCCCGGTCAGACCTCTATCGCCTCCGACGATGTGATTCCTTCCCTTCAGCGTCTCACCGACTGTATCCACCAGGAGGGAGTCAAAGTCTTTGCTCAGATTAGCCATGCGGGATCGGCAGCACAGTCTAAGACCACTGGGCAGCCTCCCGTTGGCCCCAGCCCAATCTATCACCCCAAGCAGCGGGAAGAACTGCCTGCGGAGATGACCCTTCAACAGATCCGGCAGGTCACGGAATGGTTTGCCCAGGCGGCCCTCCGGGCCAAGCAGGCGGGATTTGACGGAGTAGAACTTCACTCCGCCCACGGCTATCTCCTCAACCAGTTTTTCTCCCCGCTGGCCAACCAGAGAACCGATGCGTACGGTCCTCAGTCGGTGGAACACCGCATCCGCTTCCATCGAGAAGTCATTCAGGCAGTTCGACAGACTGTGGGGGAGGACTTTCCCATTGCCCTGCGGCTGGGGGGCTGTGACTATGAAGCCGGAGGGAGTACCGCCCAGGACTGTGTGGAGGCCTGTCAGCTGCTGGAGCACAGCGGTGTGGATCTCCTCCATCTCACTGGCGGCATGAACGGCTTTACTCGCCCCGGTCACGGGGAACCCGGGTATTTCCGGGATCTGTCTGTTCCTGTGAAGCAGGCGGTTCATCTTCCTGTTCTTCTGACCGGTGGAGTGACCACCCCGGCCCAGGCTGAGGCCCTTCTGGAGGAGGGCTGTGCCGACCTCATCGGCGTGGGCCGGGCAATCTTTAAAAATCCCCACTGGGCAGATTGAGTATTAAGTTTTATGTTCATCTTCCTTTTGGGAGCACGCAAAGCGTTTGGCTTGCCGTAAACGGCTGCTGAACGCTTTTTGCGTAAACAGTCTGCACCAGGACTCCACACCCATGTCAAAAAAGTGTGGAGCCCCGGATTTTTTCGGAGGTCTTCTTAAGAATTATAATGCATAAAGAGAATAAGGCTATTCACCCGATAACCCTTTTGAAAGTATTCGCTGAGTGCCGTCGGTTCATATCCCGGAATCTGGGTCAGCATGGCATAACCAGGATATACTGAATGGCTACATACAGAAGGACTCCAAAATACCAATCGTGAACAATATTCCTCTGTAAAGTTTAGAACCTTATTCGCTGCGTCAGATGAAATTTGCAGAGAAAACACCTACTACATGATTCGTTTTTTGCAGACCATACACCGCAGTCCGTGGGCAGAAAACTTACCACCTTGCGAGAACGTACGGTTCGCATCCGTAAGGTCGTCGGTTCGATCCCGATTAGGTCCACCAAAACTGGAAATCGCCGCAGTGAAAACTGCGGCGATTTCTCATTTGACCACAGAAATACCACAGACGGATTTCTGTTTTGACCACTTGGCAGGCATTCCTTTTGGGGAATGCCCGCCTTTTTTGTTTTCTGTGGCGCAGAATTTGAGGGGCTGATCAAAATCTGACGAACTCCCTGTGTTATTATGAGCGCTTTCATTGCGACATTCTGTTAGGCTCTGTCTCTATTTCATTCCTGCAATCGGTAAAACCGCACATCCATTCTTTTGGCTTTTTCACCGACACAGGACGCTACCTTCTGTTCTGATCTCCCCACTCACACATTCCGTCCAGAATAGGAATCAAGGACTTGCCCCGCTCCGTCAGACTGTACTCCACCTTTGGGGGGATCTGAGGATACTCCTTCCGATGGATTAGCCCATCTGCCTCCAGCTCCTTCAAGGTGGCACTTAAAGTTTTGTAGGATATCCCACCGATATACTTTTTCATCTCATTGAATCGCACCACACCAAATTCCATCAGGGTATAGAGGATGGTCATTTTGTATTTTCCGTTGATGAGAGAAAGGGTATAACTGAATCCTGTGGTTCCCAGGCATTCGTTGGCAATACATCGTGTTCCCATTTCACACTCTCCTTTAGGTAAGTATTACACCTAAATGTGCGTACTTGTTTTTTATTTTATGCTGGATAAAATTGTAGTATCAAATGCGCAGGAAGTCAATCCTGCCCCTATAAGGAGGACTCTATATGAGCAAAAAGATCGTGGTCATTACTGGAAGTCCCAGAAAAAATGGCAATAGCTTTGCCATGACGGATGCTTTTATCCAAGCGGCCCAGGCAAAAGGCCATATGGTTACCCGCTTTGACGCTGCTATGCTGAAAATTGGTGGCTGTCATGCCTGTGAAACCTGCTTTAAGACCGGGAAAGCCTGCTCCTTTGACGATGACTTCAACACCATCGCTCCGGCCATTCTTGAGGCAGACACGCTGGTGTTTACCATGCCGGTCTATTGGTACTCCATTCCTGCTCAGATCAAAGGTGTTATCGACCGAATCTATTCCCTGGTGGTGGGCGGTAAGGACATTGCCGGAAAAGAGTGTGCTCTGATCGCCTGCTGTGAAGAGGAAGACAGAACTGTTCTGGACGGTGTCCGTATTCCTATCGAACGCACTGCCGCGCTGAACAAGTGGAAGATGGTGGGCGAGGTGCTGGTACCGGGCGTTCTGAATGTGGGCGACATCAATAAGACCGATGGCTGTGCCCAAGCCGCTGCTTTGGCAGACAAAATCTGAGCCGAAAGGTGAACATACATGGGCAAAAAGATCGTTATTCTCAATGGAAGTCCCCGCCGAAACGGAAATACTTCGGCCCTGGTAAATGCTTTTGCCCAAGGGGCTGAGAGCGCGGGCCATGCTGTCACCGAGTTCTTTCTGAACAAAATGGAAATCCACGGTTGCAAGGGGTGCTTCGGTGGGCACAGTGACCAAGATTGTCCCTGCGTCCAGCAGGACGATATGAACCTGATCTATCCGGCGGTAAGAGACTGTGATGTGGTGCTACTGGCCAGCCCGCTGTATTACTGGACCCTGAGTGGGCAACTGTGCACTGCGCTGGATCGGCTGTTCGCTCTGGAGGAGGGAAACGGTAACCTGCTGCGAGGGAACGGAAAGTCTTCCGCCCTGCTCATGGCAGCGGAGGGCCACGACTTCGAAGACGTCCTGACTTACTACGACCATTTAACGAAGCATTTGCGTTGGAAAAATCTTGGCCACGTGCTGGCCAGCGGAAATATGGATGACGGCGATATTAACGGAAAAACGGAGCTCCAGCAAGCCTATGACCTGGGGAATTCCATTCACTAACATAAAAATGGCCTGAATTAGAAACCGCCATGGCAGTCTGCCATGGCGGTTCTCAGTTGTATGGGATTTTAAGGAACATTGTTTTGCTGAACAAGTCCGTGAAAATCATCGATCATGGATTGCAGCGTAAGGCCGGGCGTAAAATTTTGTGTAAGCGATTTTCGACAAAGTCAAGAATGGCGCTGGAAAGCAGGGCGGATTCTGGCCTG
>NZ_WQOJ01000015.1:0-842 GCF_018784545.1 Pseudoflavonifractor sp. MCC625
ATGATGACATCCCAGGAGTACATCGAGAGCCTGCGGAAGCTGAAGACGCGGGTGTACATGTTCGGGGAGCAGATC
This sequence comes from Pseudoflavonifractor sp. MCC625, assembly GCF_018784545.1. Classification (NCBI taxonomy): domain Bacteria; kingdom Bacillati; phylum Bacillota; class Clostridia; order Eubacteriales; family Oscillospiraceae; genus Pseudoflavonifractor; species Pseudoflavonifractor sp. MCC625. The sequence continues at coordinate 76 of NZ_WQOJ01000015.1, forward strand.
GAGAACTGGGTGGATCACCCGATGATCCGTCCTTCGATCAACTGCGTGGCCATGACCTATGCGCTGGCCCAGAACCCGGAGTATGAGGATCTGATGACCGCCACCTCCAGCCTGACCGGGCGGAAGATCAACCGGTTCACCCACCTGCACCAGTCCACGGATGACCTGATCAAGAAGGTGAAGATGCAGCGGCTTCTGGGCCAGAAGACGGCCAGCTGCTTCCAGCGGTGCGTGGGCATGGACAGCTTCAACGCGGTGTTCTCCACCACGTATGAGGTGGACGAGGCCCACGGTACCCACTACCACGAGAACTTCAAGAAGTTCCTGACCATGGTGCAGGACAACGACCTGACGGTGGACGGCGCGATGACCGACCCGAAGGGCGACCGTTCCAAGGCGCCCCACGCCCAGGAGGATCCGGACATGTACGTGCATGTGGTGGAGCGGCGTGCGGACGGCATCGTGGTGTGCGGTGCCAAGTGCCACCAGACGGGTTCCATCAACTCCCACTGGCACATCTTCATGCCGACCATCTCCATGGGTCCGGATGATAAGGACTGGGCGGTCTCCTTTGCGTGCCCCACCGACGCGGAGGGCATGTACATGATCTACGGGCGTCAGTCCTGTGACACCCGGAAGATGGAGGAGAACGCGGACATCGACCTGGGCAACAAGGCCTTCGGCGGCCAGGAGGCCCTGGTGGTTCTGGACCATGTGTTCATCCCCAACGAGTATATCTTCCTGAACGGCGAGTACGAGTTTGCCGG
>NZ_WQOJ01000016.1:0-353 GCF_018784545.1 Pseudoflavonifractor sp. MCC625
CAGGAGGCCCTGGTGGTTCTGGACCATGTGTTCATCCCCAACGAGTATATCTTCCTGAACGGCGAGTACGAGTTTGCCGGTATGATGGTGGAGCGGTTCGCCGGGTATCACCGTCAGAGCTACGGCGGCTGTAAGGTGGGCGTGGGCGACGTGGTGATCGGCGCCACGGCGCTGGCGGCCGAGTACAACGGCGTGGAGAAGGCCTCCGCTGTGAAGGACAAGCTGATCGAGATGACCCACCTGAACGAGACCCTGTACTGCTGCGGCATCGCCTGCTCCAGCCAGGGCTTCCAGACCAAGGCGGGCAACTACCAGATCGACCTGCTGCTGGCCAACGTATGCAAGCAGAACGT
>NZ_WQOJ01000017.1:0-234 GCF_018784545.1 Pseudoflavonifractor sp. MCC625
TGGCCCGTTGGTCAAGCGGTTAAGACGGCGGCCTCTCACGCCGCAAACATGGGTTCGATTCCCGTACGGGTCACCAATTTAATTATGGTTTTAACCGGAGACGGTTGAAATAGCAGTCGGTGTTGATTGCGGTGAGGGTCCACCCGTTCCCATTCCGAACACGGAAGTTAAGCTCACCTGCGCCGAAAATACTTGTCTGGAGACGGACCGGGAAGATAGGTAATGCCGACACAG
>NZ_WQOJ01000018.1:0-204 GCF_018784545.1 Pseudoflavonifractor sp. MCC625
AGAGTCAGTTGCTCTACCAACTGAGCTAAAGGTGCATACTTTCTTTCGAGAAAGAATGTATCCCGAAAAAGTGGGGTGCTTGCTGCACCCTCAAAACCGAACAATGTAGTTGATTTCATACTCGCAAGCGCCTGCATTGCTTCTTGTTAAGGTCAAGCCCTCGGCTTATTAGTACCGGTCAGCTGCATGTGTTACCACACTTCC
>NZ_WQOJ01000019.1:0-2516 GCF_018784545.1 Pseudoflavonifractor sp. MCC625
TACAGGCGTATCTTGATAAGTACACCGGGAGCATGGTCTGCTCCAAGCAGCTCTATAAGGAAGCCTTGAACCATGCCTTTGACGAGCCGAAGCAATGGGAAATCCGGGAAATCAACGAGATTATGAACCAGTGCATTTCTGGCTGGCGGTACTTCCCGAACCCAAGAATGTTTTCCGAATATGGCAGACAAAAGGGCTGGGAGCGTGAAAACCCGGCAACGGACTCCGGCAACCCGTCTGAAAAAACGATGGACGGTTTTGTGGAGGTCACAGAACAGATGGAGCTTCCGTTCTGAAAATGGCAGCCCGTTGCACCCCCTGTTGCTATCCCGTTGCCGAGCCGGTTGCCGGGGAAAATCCCGAAACTATCGGCTTTTCTCCCCTATGACAACCAAAACAACAGAAAAATAAAAGAAAAGTATAAATAGTAACCATCGCCAGATTGAGATTGTTTGCAAGGTCTTTTGAAGCCCGTTGCCGGACTTCGTTGCCGACACCCTCTGTCTGGCTATTTTCATGTATGGAGGATAACTGCCTATGGCAAAAAACAAAACAGAGATTCATGTTACAACGGTATTTGACGGGGAACTGGACGCAACCGATGTGTTCGTCAGCCTGATTTCCCAGAAATACGGTAAGACAAATACGAAAGAATATCTTGCTAAAAGGAAAGATATGAGCTATAATGAAGATGAGGTTCAAAAGAGCCAGATACCGTCTGGATTGTGTGGGTAAATGGCTATGATGAACGAAATGGAATACAGAACAATCGGTTCGGCACTTGCCGGAGGGTATCGTGCAGCGGTCTATTGCAGGCTGTCAAAGGACGATGACCTGCAAGGCGAAAGTGCCAGTATCGCAAACCAGCGTGATATGCTGGAAAAATACTGCGAAAAGCAGGGATGGGAGGTTGTGGCAGTCTATCAGGACGATGGCTTCACAGGTCTTAATATGGAGCGTCCTGATTTACAGAGAATGTTGAGAGCCATTGAGCGCAGGCAAATCAACCTTGTCATCACGAAAGACCTCAGCCGACTGGGGCGTAACTATCTGCAAACCGGGCATTTGATTGAGGACTTTTTCCCAAGAAACGGTGTCCGCTATATCGCCATGAATGACGGTATCGACACCCTGCGGGATAACAACGATATTGCCCCGTTCAAGAATATCCTGAACGAGATGTACAGCAAGGATATTTCCAAGAAAGTCCATTCCTCTTATCTTCTGAAAGCGCAGAAAGGACAGTTTACCGGGTGTCTTGCCCCCTTTGGGTATCGGAAAGACCCAGAGGACAGAAACCATCTGCTCATTGACGAGGAAACCGCCCCGATTGTGCGGCTGATTTTCGGATATGCCCTGAACGGTCATGGTCCGAACTATATCCGCAGACGGCTGGAGGAAGAAAAAATCCCCTGCCCCACATGGTGGAACCGGGAACGGGGGCTTCGCAATACCCGCACCAAATGGGAAAAGAAAGACCCGGAAAACGGACGGTATATGTGGGACTTCTCCGTTATCAAAGACCTCTTGATGAATCCCGTCTACACCGGGGCGATTGCTTCCCAGAAAAAAGACTACCGTTTCAAAATCGGCACGATTGGAGAAAAGAAGCCGGAGGACTGGATTGTGGTGGAGGGACAGCATGAACCGCTGATTGACCGCATGAGCTTTGACATTGTGCAGAACAAGCTGAAATCCCGCCAGCGTCCGGGGCAGACCAATGAAATCAGCCTGTTTGCCGGACTGATAAAATGCGGCGAGTGTGGGAAGTCGCTGACGATACGCTACACAAACGCAAAACATCCCCAGCAGATTTATTCCTGCAAGACCTACAATGCCTTTGGAAAGAACCACTGCACCCAGCACCGGATTGACTATGACACCCTTTACAGCCATGTGCTGCGGAAAATCCGGGAATGTGCCAGAGCTGCCCTGATGGACGGGAAAGCGGTTGCCGACCGCCTGACTAATACCTGTGAAGCCGAGCAGCGGGAACAGCGGGAAGCAATGGAACGCTCCCTTACAAGGGACGAGGAACGGATTGAGGTTCTGGATAAAATGGTCATGCGGCTTTATGAGGATATGATTGCAGGGCGTATCAGTGAGCAGAATTTCAACACCATGCTGGAAAAGACACAGACCGAGCAAGCGGAGCTTAAAGCAAAAGTGTCCGAGGGCAGAAAGCGGCTGTCCGATGAAGTCCAGCTTGCCAATGACGCAAAACAATGGGTGGAAGCCATTCAGGAATACGCCAATATCACAGAGCTGGACGCAGCCACCCTCAACCGCTTAATCAAAGAAATCGTCGTGCATGAGCGCATTGACGAAGATAAAACAAGACACATTTCTATCGAAATTCATTTTAATCTCAAACCCATCCCGGAGGTGGAACAGGTCACTGCCTGACCTGTCCCGCCGGGACGGTTCTCTTAAAAACACCATATAGATTTTTTGTACGCCGCCGCCCGCCATCGAGCAGAGTTTTACACCTAATTGGGGATAAAACAGCTCATGGC
>NZ_WQOJ01000020.1:0-4666 GCF_018784545.1 Pseudoflavonifractor sp. MCC625
AAGCAGTTCATGGCTAATTAAAGGGAACAAAAAGAAAGGAAAAACCAATCCAGACGGTATCAGCGGCAGGCTACAAGAATAAATTGTGATTTCACAAGATTGGTGTTATAATAAGAGAAAAGCTCCTGCCGGGGCAGCCGCCCCGGTGGTATGGGTAGAAAGGCAGGAAAACAATATGCACATCAGCTATAAACCACTCTGGCACACACTGTTAGAGCGTGATATGCGAAAAGAAGATTTAAGGCTTGCCGCTGGTATGACAACGAATATGATTGCCAACATGAGTAAAGAGGGAAAGCACATCAGCATGGACACATTAGCCCGTATCTGCGAAACGCTGAATTGTGAGATTACCGATGTGATTGAGTTAGTACCAGACGAGCCTACTTCCACAGGAGGTAAGGAACATGAGCGAACTGAAACCAAGAATAACGGAAAACGGAATTGATTATATCCTTGTCGGAGATTACTATATCCCGGATTTGAAGCTGCCGAAGGAACACCGCCCTATTGGAAAGTACGGACGGATGCACAGGGAATATTTAAGGGAAGTCCACCCAGTCAGATTGAACACATTGACCTTGACCGGGGAGTTATGGACATACCTTGCAGACCTGAACGAACAGGCACAGGAACGGTTAGACACCATCATGGAGCAGATGAAAGATGCCGAGGGCGTGACCGAGGAATTGAAACGAACCCAAGAAATGGAATGGGTGCGGCGTTGCAATAACATTCACAACCGGGCAGAAGAAATTATTTTGCAAGAGATGATTTATTCATAACGGTATGATAGAATGATTATGACAAATCGGCAATTTATTGAGCTTTGGTTCTTCCTATGCAGTTGCAAAACTGTCTGGTATGGAGCCGATGGGACACTATTTCAAGCCTTTTACTTCCTACGGTCTGATTATCGTCATTTCGGTTGTTGCCATTATTGTCCATACGATTATCGTGCTGATTTACAGATCAAAGAAAAAGGCAACCTAACTAATTCCAAATTGACAAAGGAGCGTGATTGTATGAAAAAGAATAAGGGTATCGCTATTTTGTTGTTCGCTATTTTACTGCAAATGTGTAGTTCGGGAATGGAGTTGCTTACATTGGCAGTAGGTGCTGTCGGATTGGTTCTTGCCATTGTTGATGATAGCAAGAAAGACTGACCAATTCCAATTTGACAAAGGAGTGTGATTGTATGGGTAAAGCGATTTTAGCAATGATTGTAACTGTAATTGTTGGTTTTATGAGTAGTGCCATCTTTGCAAACTGGGTCAATGCACCCGAATGGGGTATTGTTCTTGCAATTGCAGTTATGGGTGGATTTATCATCTACTTCAACGATAAGAAGAAGTAACCAAATTCCAGTTTGTCGTTCTAAAAATTCAACTGAATAATCCCAGCAAAAACCGCTGCTACATGGAAGCCAACAAACCATGCAACAGCGGTTTTTCTTTACCGTTTTTTCCTTTGGCTGATAGGCGTTCCCATTTTCTTTGATTTTTTGAGAATCCGAATCAACCAGCGAAATTCTTCGTCTGACAGATTTTTATAGTTGATACCGAGCTGTTTACAGTAAAGGACAACCAGCTTTTCATCCCGGCTGCCCTTGAAATTTTCGACCGCTTCCAGATTTTCTTTCAGTTCATTGGCAACAGTGGTCTGGGGTGCACTCTCACTGTCCTTTTTATGGGCTTCTCGAATATCCCGGATAATGAGGTTGAGGTCATCCCGTACCATCTGACTGAAATATTCATCATCACTGATATGGGCGGCTTGTAGCACTTTCAAATGGGGGTCGTCTTCGCCAGGGCGATACCGTTCAATGATTTCATGTCGGACAGTATCAACAAGGGCATTGAGGTTTTGAATCTGCATGGTGGCAATCCCGTCCACATAAATCTCAATGTCCGCAAGAAACTTGATAAAATCTTTATGTGTGGCAAGCTCACAGAGCAGACGGTTGTTAATCCGACCGCTTTTCAGGAGAGCAACCATCTCATCATTCAAATGCAACTCCGTCAATGGCGTGTTGATCTGCTCCCTGTTCTCTGTCCGGCACAGCAGATAATCAACGGAAACCCCATAGAAGTCTGCCAGTGTGATAAGGTTGCCATGATTGATTTCTTTATAATCCTCTTTCTCATAACTTCCAAGAGCTGATTTGGAAATACCCGTCAACTCTGACAACTCTTCCAGATTTAAGCCTTTGTCCTTGCGGAGTTCCCAAAGGCGTTCCTGTATGCTTGTCGCTCCTTTCATGGGCGCACGCTCCTTTCCGGTGGTTTGATTGCTGCCGCTTATCTGGATTATATCACACTTTCCGCAATCGTGGAAATTTCTGATTTTTACCCCTAATTCCTACTTTGTGGACATACGGCACAGGGCACAAAAATGTTCTATGATACAGGTAGTTCATCGATGGATTATTCCAATCGAATGACCAGCCTGTGTGGGATATGCTTCCCCGGCGATGTAGTGCCATGACTTTTGGCAGGGATATGGAGGAACCCTTACCAAAACGAGCATACCAAAGGGAGCGATACGCCGCTGTGAGATTCAGGGGAGGAACGACACCGGGGAGAACTGGCGAACTGACACCGAAATGATACCGAAACACGACAATCTGATAGGGGGACAGTCTACCCTATCGCTGATACTTCGGGAGATTTTAAGCGGCTCTATGGCTGTAATTTTGCCGAAAATCGCCCCGAAACCATACACGAAAACGGGAGGAAGCGCAATATGCCGAGAATGAGCAAAAAGAGGAAGCATGAGCTTTCCTTTTACCTCAATGACCGGGGGCGTGTCACTTACAACGAATTATGCCGGAAATGCCAGCATGGGTGCAGGCAGAGCTTCCGGGCGGTTGTGATTGACTGCCCCCGTTATTTATCCAAACGAGCAAAGAAAAAGGAGGAACACACAGAATGAATTTTGAATTTATGACGATAGACACACCATTGCCGCCCTGTATGCCCTTTCCCAGAGCGTTGACAGGATTTCCAGTCAGCAGCACCGCAAAGGTCATGTACTGCCGGATGTTGGACGCTATGCTATCCAAAGGGCAGGAGGACGAAAACGGAATCCTGTTTGTCTGCTTCCCTGTTACAGCCATTGCCGCAGTCTTGTCCCGCAGCTCTATGACGGTCAAGCGTTCTCTGAATGAACTGGAAACCGCCGGACTTATCATGCGGGTGCGTCAGGGCGTTGGAGAACCAAACAGGATTTATGTGCTGATACCGGGAAAGGAGGACGCTGCCCTTGCCTGATACCTCAAAGCTGGAAAAGCTCAACCGGGAGCTGGAGAAAAGCGAAAAGAAACTGCGGAAAGCCATCAATGATGAAAAGGCATTGCAGCACCAGTTAAAGCAGCTTACCCGAAAGGAACGGACGCACCGGCTCTGTACCCGTGGCGGTATGCTGGAAAGTTTTCTGCAAGAGCCGGAACGCCTGACAGATGATGATGTCATGCTGTTATTGAAACTCATTTTTCACAGGCAGGACACGCAGGAACTATTGAAAAAACTGCTGGAACGGAAGAAGCCGAAAACCCCTTAGTTTACTAAGGGCGCAATTATACACCACCCAGAGGTTGGTGCATTGCGTTCTCCGAAGGCTCCTCACCGGAGGGCTGTGATTTTCCGCAGTCATGGTCTGCTCCAAATCAAACAGGGGACGCTACGCTTCCCCTGCGCTGGCTGCCGCCAGCTACCCTTTTGTGGACTTGCCATCTGGGGACACCTTGCGTTGCAAGTTGTTCCCAGCCGACAAGTTTTACAAAATCTCTCTATACTTTGACGGTCGAATAAAGTATAATGAAGTCAACGACTAATCGGAAGTTCAATGTGAGGAAAATTAGATGAAGAAAAAGTCTTATTGGTTAAGTATTAGTGTGTTCGTATTGATACTGATATGGACAGTTTATTATTATGCAATGCAGTACACAGGAGGATTTGCAGACTTAAAGGACTCTATTGTTTGTGGGATTGTAGGTTTGATATGTATCGTATTTATCGTGAAAAGAACTATTGACTTTTTGAAAAACAAAAAATCGTAAAATTCAAGTTTGCCACCCACACATCGGGTCAACTTGTCCCGAACTTTTACAGCTAAATATCCGCCGCCTTCACAGCGGCACACCGAGCAGGAAATCTGAAAAAGGTCTCCTGCTTTTTTTCTGCCAAAATGAGGTGGTAAAACGCCACCCCATCCACCAATTACCGAAAGGAGGGACACGAAATGCCCTGCCCACACAACGAAATCACGATTGTTCAGCGCAGCCAGCGGCAGTCTGCGGTTGCCGCCGCTGCTTACCAAAGCGGCGAAAAGCTGTTCTGTGAATACGACCAGCAAGTGAAGCACTACCCGGAAAAGCGTGGTATTGTCCACAATGAAATCCTGCTCCCACCTAATGCCCCACAGGAATATGCAGACCGCAATACTTTGTGGAACGCCGCCGAAGCGGTGGAAAAACAATGGAACTCCCAGCTTGCAAGGCGGTGGGTGCTTACCATCCCCAGAGAGATACCGCCCGACCAGTATGCTGTCCTTGTCCGGGAGTTTTGTGAGCAGCAGTTTGTTTCCAAAGGCATGATTGCTGATTTTGCAATCCATGACCCCCATCCGCCGGGACACAATCCCCACGCCCATGTCATGCTCACTA
>NZ_WQOJ01000021.1:0-5229 GCF_018784545.1 Pseudoflavonifractor sp. MCC625
AAGAAGCTGGTGGACCTGATCGGCGCCGACGTGGTGGTGTCCGTGGGCCGCGGCATCAGCAAGGACGTGGAGAAGGGCATCGCCCTGGCCGAGGAGCTGGCTGAGGTTCTGGGCGGCGTGGTTGGCGCCTCCCGTGCCGTGGTGGATGCGGGCTGGATCTCTGCCGACCACCAGGTGGGCCAGACCGGCAAGACCGTGCATCCCAAGATCTATGTGGCTCTGGGCATCTCCGGCGCCATCCAGCACAAGGCCGGCATGCAGGACTCCGAGTGCATCATCGCGGTGAACAAGAACGAGACCGCCCCCATCTTCGAGGTGGCCTCCTACGGCATCACCGGCGACCTCTTCAAGGTCACCCCCATGCTCATCGAGTCCATCAAGGCCCTGAAGGCCTCCAAGTAATTCGTTTTCCTTTCACAGCAGCATCACATAGAGAAGAGACCCCGCCGGAACGCTCCGGCTGGGGTATCTTCTCTTGTGTGCCGTAGAGAAAGTGATCCACATACGTGGGATATATAGACCCCGGCGAGGAAAAGAGAAAGAATCTGTTGAACGGAACGGGTGCTCCCCCTTTCGTTTGATGCCCCCACAGACCCCTTCATAGGGCCTTTGGAAACTACTGTTTTGTAGTACAAGGAGGATCATTATGAGCAAAAAAAATTACGTCGTTATGGACGGTAATACCGCCGCGGCCCATGTGGCCTATGCCTTTACTGAGGTTGCGGCGATTTACCCCATCACTCCCTCTTCTCCCATGGCGGAGAAGGTGGACGAGTGGTCCGCGAAAGGCCGGAAGAACCTGTTCGGCTCCACCGTGGACGTCATCCAGATGCAGTCTGAGGCCGGTGCTGCCGGTACCTGCCACGGCTCCCTGCAGGCCGGTGCCCTGACCACCACCTTTACCTCTTCCCAGGGCCTCATGCTGATGATCCCCGCCATGTATGCCATGGGCGGTCAGTTCCTCCCCAGCGTGATGCACATCGCCTCCCGCGTGGTGACCTCGAACCACCACTCCATCTTTGGCGATCACACCGACTTCATGACCTGCCGTATGACCGGCTATGCCATGCTGATGTCCTCCTCTCCCCAGGAGGCCATGGACCTGGGCGCTGTGGCCCACCTGTCCGCCATCGGCTCCAAGTACGCCTTCATGCACTGCTTTGACGGCTTCCGTACCTCCCACGAGATGCAGCGCATCGAGGCCCTGGACTACGAGGACCTGCGCGGCCTGGTGGACTACGAGGCCCTGAAGGACTTCCGCCGCAACGCCCTCAACCCCGAGCATCCCACCAACCGCGGCAACAACGTCAACCCCGACGTCTACTTCCAGTGCAAGGAGGGCGCCAATGTCAAGGCCGCCGTCGTGCCCGAGACCGTTCAGCACTACATGGACGAGATCAACAAGATCACTGGCCGCGACTATAAGCTCTTCAACTACTACGGCGCTCCCGACGCGGAAGAGGTCATCGTGGTGATGTGCTCCGCCTCCGAGGCCGTGAAGGAGACCGTGGATTACCTCAACGCCAACGGCCGCAAGGTGGGTATGGTCCAGATCCATCTGTACCGTCCCTTCTCCGTCAAGCACTTCTCCGAGGCCATTCCCGCCACGGTCAAGAAGATCGCTGTCCTGGACCGCAACAAGGAGACCGGTTCCGTGGGCGAGCCCGTGTACCTGGACGTGGTCACCGCTCTGAACCAGGCCGGCCGCGGCGACATCCGCGTGGTGGGCGGCCGTTACGGCCTGTCCTCCAAGGACACCACTCCCGGCCAGTTCATCGCCGTGTATGACAACCTCAAGCAGGAGAACCCCAAGAACAACTTCACTATCGGCATCATCGACGACGTGACCCACACCTCCCTGGACTACAAGGAAGTGGAGCTGGCCCATCCCGGTGAGGTGGCCTGTAAGCTGTGGGGCCTGGGCGGCGACGGTACTGTGGGCGCCAACAAGAACGCCATCAGCACCATCGGCCTGGTGGCCAACAAGTATGCGCAGGCTTACTTCTCCTATGACTCCATGAAGTCCGGTGGTCTGACTCAGTCCCACCTGCGCTTCGGCGATCACCCCATCCGCGCTACTTACAACGTGTCCTCCGCTGACTTTGTGGCGGTCCATGCCCCCACCTATGTCAACAAGTACGACACCACCGCCGATCTGAAGGACGGCGGCACCTACCTGCTCAACTGCCCCTGGTCCGTGGAGAAGCTGGGTGAGCGCCTGCCCGCCAAGATGAAGCGGGATCTGGCCAACAAGCACGCTCAGTTCTACATCATCGACGCGGCCAAGCTGGCCGGCGAGATCGGCCTGGGCAAGCGCACCAACAGCATCCTGCAGGCCGCCTTCTTCGCCCTGACCAAGGTCATCCCCCTGGATATGGCCGTGGAGGACATGAAGAAGAACAACTACAATTCCTACTTCAAGAAGGCCGGTCAGAAGATCGTTGACCTGAACAACCAGGCTGTGGACGTGGGCATCAACGCCGCCGTGAAGGTGGAGATCCCCGCTTCCTGGGCCGATGCCGTGGACGCTCCCGCTGCCGAGATCGAGGCCACTCCCTTCGTCAAGGAGATCGTGATGCCCATCGACCGTCAGCAGGGCGACAAGCTGCCCGTCTCCGTGTTCCAGAAGCACGGCGTGCTGGACGGCACCTGGGAGAACGGTACTTCCGCTTACTCCAAGCGCGGCGTGGCGACTGCGGTGCCCAAGTGGAACCCCGACGCCTGCATCCAGTGTAACCGCTGCTCCATGTGCTGCCCCCATGCGGCCATCCGTCCCGTGCTCCTCAGCGAGGAGGAGAAGGCCGGCGTGCCCGCTTCCTTCGTCACCGTGCCCGCCAAGGGCCTGGGCAAGGACGCCCCCGCTTACTCCTTCCGCATTCAGGTCTCTCCCTATGACTGTCTGGGCTGCGGCGTGTGTCTGACCGCCTGCCCCGCCAACCAGAACGAGAAGAGCGCCGACGCTCTGGTCATGACTCCCTTCGAGGAGATGAAGCCCGAGCAGGAGAACTTCGACAAGGTCGCCATGAACGACGCCTACCTGAAGAAGGACGTCATCAGCGACAAGACCGTCAAGTCCATCCAGTTCGCCAAGCCCTACTTCCAGTTCTCCGCTGCCTGCGCCGGCTGTGCCGAGACCACCTACATCAAGCTGGTCAGCCAGCTGGTGGGCGACCGTATGTACATCGGCAACGCGGCTGGCTGTTCCTCCGCGATCAGCGGCGGCGCCCCCATCCTGCCCTACTGCCGCGACTGCGAGGGCCATGGTCCCGCCTGGGAGCACTCCCTGTTTGAGGACAACGCCGAGTTCGCCTACGGCTTCTTCCACGCTCAGGATGCCATCCGCAAGGAGCTGCTCATCCGCATGGAGAGCCTGAAGGCTGCCGGCATCGCCGTGGAGGCCATTGACAACTACATGGCCAACTGGGAAGACAAGGATCAGACCCGCGCCGTCTCCGACGCTCTGGTCGCTGCCCTGGAGGCCGTGGAGAAGAACGCCGACATCGAGTACATCCTGGACAACAAGGAGTACCTGAGCAAGAAGTCCATCTGGGCCATCGGCGGCGACGGCTGGGCCTACGATATCGGCTTCGGCGGCATCGACCACGTCATGGCGCAGAACCGCGACGTGAACCTGCTGGTTCTGGATACCGAGGTGTACTCCAACACCGGCGGACAGGCCTCCAAGTCCACCCCCATCTCCGCTGTGGCCAAGTTTGCCGCCGGCGGTAAGCGGGTGGCCAAGAAGGACCTGGGCGCTATCCTCATGAACTACGGCTATGTCTACGTGGCTCAGGTCGCCATGGGTTATGACCAGAATCAGACCCTGAAGGCCATCCGTGAGGCCGAGTCCTATCCCGGTCCCTCCATCATCATCGCCTACTGCCCCTGCCTGGAGCAGCACATCAAGGCCGGCATGAGCTGCACTCAGACCGAGATGAAGAAGGCCGTGGAGGCCGGTTACTGGCACCTGTACCGCTACGATCCCCGCCGCATCGCCGAGGGCAAGAATCCCTTCCAGCTGGATTCTCCCGAGCCCGACACCGATAAGCTCATGGACTACCTGATGGGTGAGAACCGCTTCGCCTCCCTGAAGAACAACTTCCCCGAGCGCGCGGAGGAGCTCTATCAGCAGGAGATCGCGGAGCTGAAGGCCCGCTATGCCCGCTATCGCAAGATGGCCGACGAGCAGTAAGGGAATATAAACGACGTTTTGACCCAGTCAAACACGGCCGCGACATCCCTGTGAGATCGCCGCTGTCCGTATGACAGCAACGGGGTGCCGCCTGTGTTGGCGGCACCCCGTTCTTTGTTTTGCCTGGGTCTCCGGAACAGAATTATCTGAGGAGGAACGGTTATGTATCAGACCATTCGCTTTGAGAAGCAGGACAATATCGCTATCATCACCATCAATCGCCCCGAGGCCCTCAACGCCCTCAACTCCACCGTCATCGGCGAGCTGGAGCAGGTCATCACTCAGGTGGAGCAGGACAGCACCCTGGGCTGCATGATCCTCACCGGCGAGGGCCGCTCCTTCGTGGCCGGCGCCGACATCGGCGAGCAGATGCCCCTGGACCTGAACGGCGGCCGCAAGTGGGGCCAGCGCGGCAGCGCTCTGTTCCGCCGCATTGAGAAGCTGGAGATCCCCACCATCGCTGCGGTCAACGGCTTCGCTCTGGGCGGCGGCTGTGAGCTGGCGCTCTGCTGCGACATCATCCTGGCCAGTGAGAAGGCCAAGTTCGGTCAGCCCGAGGTGGGCCTGGGCATCACCCCCGGCTTCTCCGGCACCCAGCGCCTCCCCCGCCGGGTGGGCATCGCCAAGGCCAAGGAGCTGATCTTCTCCGGCAAGATGATCAAGGCCGACGAGGCTGAGAAGATCGGTCTGGCCAACGCTGTCTACGCTCCCGAGGAGCTGATGAACGGCGCCGTGGAGATGGCTCGCTCCTTTATGAAGAACGCCCCCATCGCCGTGAAGTACTCCAAGGCCTGCATCGACCGCGGTATGCAGATGGACATCGACGACGGCATCGCCCTGGAGAACGAGCTGTTTGCCATGTGCTTTGCCACCGCCGACCAGAAGGAGGGCATGACCGCGTTCCTGGAGAAGCGTTCCGCCACCTTTGAGAACAAGTAAGAAGAGGAGTAGAACGATATGATGACATCCCAGGAGTACATCGAGAGCCTGCGGAAGCTGAAGACGCGGGTGTACATGTTCGGGGAGCAGATCGAGAA
>NZ_WQOJ01000022.1:0-5893 GCF_018784545.1 Pseudoflavonifractor sp. MCC625
AATCCTCTTGTCCATGTGTACCGCTATGTGACCGAAGGAACCTTTGACGCATACCTCTGGCAGACGGTGGAGAATAAGCAGAAATTCATTTCCCAGATCATGACTTCTAAATCGCCGGTGCGCTCCTGCGATGATGTGGATGAAACGGCGCTTTCCTTTGCCGAGATCAAAGCCCTGTGCGCCGGAGATCCCCGCATCAAGGAGCGTATGGATTTAGATGTGGAGGTATCCCGCCTGAAGCTGATGAAAGCCGACCACCAGAGCAAGCAATATCGTCTGGAGGACCAGCTGCTCAAATACTTCCCGGAGGAGATTGAAAAGCACAAAGGTTTTATCAAGGGCTTTGAATCTGATCTGGAGGTTTTGGCAGCTCACCCGCACCCGGAGGACGGCTTTGCCGGTATGGAGATTCGTGGAGACCTGCTGACCGATAAGGAGAACGCCGGTGCAGCCCTTTTGGATGCCTGCAAGGAGGTTAAAACCTCTGATCCGGTGCAGATTGGCAGCTACCGGGGTTATGCCATGTCCGTGGAATTTTCCGCATGGAAACAGGAATATACGCTCCTGTTGAAAGGCCAGATGACCCACCGGGCAACCCTTGGTACAGACCCTCGCGGAAACCTTACCCGTATCGACAATGCCCTCGCCCAGATGCCCCAGCGTCTGGAGGCGGCAAAGGCCCAGCTGGATAACCTCTATCAGCAGCAGGCTGCGGCAAAGGAGGAAGTCGGAAAGCCATTCCTTTATGAAGAAGAACTGCGAAGCAAAAACGCTCGTCTGGTGGAGCTGGATACCCTGCTCAACATCGACGGAAAGGGACAGGCACACGCCGAGGCTGTTGTTGCCAAAAGCACACGGCCTTCGGTGCTGGATAACCTAAAACGCCCGGTGCAACCCCACAGTACAGACAAGAAACCAAAACAGCATGAGGAGGTGCGATAACATGAATACTAACGATCTGAATACAGCCCTTTATGAAAAGATGGCTGCCGAACAGGACAAGTTCCGGGAATGGCTGAAAAGCCAGCCCCCGGAAGAAGTCTTAAACCATGCCTATGAGTACACCATCCGGGAGGACATCGTGATGGCAATGGAGGAGTTGGAGCTGACCGACGCACAGGCACAGGCGCTTTTGGATTCCTCCTCGCCACTGGCTGATGTGTACCGTTATTTTGAAAAGCTGGAGACCGGCTACATGGATGTGATCCGGGACAGCATTGAAAACCGTGCCGATGATGTGTGCAAGGCGCAGGAAGAATTACGAACTGCCCCTCTCTACCCCCATTCAGCTGCCTATGCGAGAGAACATTGGGAAATGGCACAGTACAACCTCTCATATCAGGTGAACAGCGCCTGCAAAGAAGCCATTGAGCAGACCATCAACGCCCACTATGCAGAGAACCGGCTGGATACGGAGGCGGCGGTCAAAGATGTGCTGGAAAAGTTCGGGGCGGAACGGGTACAGTTCATTCTTGCAAACACCATCCAGCACAAGAACCATGACGGGCGTATCTCTCAGGACAATAAAGCCTGGGCAAAAACCATTCCCATGCCGGAGGACAGCGGCGCTTCCCGCCACTGCGCCTATCTGGTTGTGGATGGGGTCAATCCCGGTCTGACCGATCTGTTTACCAGGCAGGCCAGAAAAACCATGCAGGAACAGCAGAAAAGTTCTGTCCTGCAAAAGCTCAAACAGGAACCGCCTGCCCATAAGCCTGCCGCCCCGAAGAAACAGGAGCCGGAGCGATGAGCAGCCCCAAGCGCAAGCGGGATGTGCCGGTTCTGTTTTGGGTATCCGCTGATGAAATGGAGTTGATTCAGCAAAAGATGCAGCAATACGGGACAGAGAATTTGAGCGCTTATCTGCGGAAAATGGCACTGGATGGGTATGTGGTCAAACTGGATCTGCCGGAGCTGAAGGAGTTGGTTTCCCTGATGCGCCGAAGCAGCAACAACTTGAATCAGCTGACCCGCAAAGTGCATGAGACCGGGCGGATTTATGATGCTGACTTGGAGGATATATCCCAGCGGCAGGAACAACTGTGGGAGGGTGTGAAGGAAATCCTTACCCAACTCTCCAAACTTTCATAACAGGGATAGATACTCCATTTGCGGAGGGAGGAACGGCGTTTCTTCGCCGCACCTTCCTCCGCTTTTTCTTTTTGGCGGTATCCTTGCCTTTTGGCTGTCCGTACCGGATAATATGAGTAGAATAAGAAGCGTAGCAAAGGAGTGAAAACAGATGCTGACCTTTGAAAAGGTGCTGGAGATTTTTGCGGACTACCTGGCCGCAGACGAGACCATCGAAGTTTATATCAGCCGTCACGGATGTGTAAGGGTGGAATTTGACCAAGATTTTCACTATTGCTCTGGCGAGGTGTGCCATACTCCCAAGGAACTGTTCAATCTCTTAGCTGATGATTACCGGACTTATGTGGAGATTGAACTGACCAAAGGCAGACGGGAGTTGACGGAAGATGATGAGAGAGAAGCGGATGCCCTGTGCAAACGGTATCTGGAGCGTTGGAGGGGAGAACTGGAATGAAGATTTTGAAATGCTTGCTGATGATTGTAACTGCACCGGTCATTTTGGTGTTGACGCTTTTTGTCTGGCTCTGCATGGGGCTGATCTACATATCCGGTCTGGTGCTTGGTCTGCTCAGCACGGTAATTGCTCTGCTTGGCGTGGCTGTGCTTATTACCTATTCCCCGCAGAATGGTGTGATTTTGCTGGTTATAGCTTTTTTGATTAGCCCGATGGGATTGCCGCTGGCTGCGATCTGGCTGCTGGGCAAGGTACAGAGTTTGAAATTTGCAATCCAGGATTGGGTGTATGGGTAAATGATGTGAATATAATTTAGAATGAAAAGTAGCAGGACAATGGGAGATGAGACCCAATGCCCTGCTTCTCTGTTTATTCGGAACGAACTGTAATATATTTTTGTTTTCGACTGTTTGGCTTATCTGGAATAGTCATTTTAAGCTGGCCACTTGCCAGTAGAGGATTCAAATATTTTCTTGTAAAATAAGTGAGATTTCGATAACCAATAAACGAGCAAATTTCTTGTTTGCTTTTTTCTGTTATACAAAAATCCAAGACTGCGTGTAGGATGTCCTGTGATTTATCTTGATCACTAACTTGGTCACAATCTTGGTCACTGACTAAGTCTTTCTGACTAAGATGGTAATTCACATTTTTCAAAATAACTCTGAAATCTGTTGCTGTTGAGGAAAATTCAGGCTTATATGCCGCTGTGTATCCAGGCAGCTTTTCAGTTTCACTGACGATTTTGCGTAGGCCACTTCCACGGCGTTCCATGTACTTCATGCGGTGGAACAGGTCAGCAATCACAGGGTTTCGTCGCATGGAACGGATACTGTAAATATCGTATTCCTGAATTGAGCCGCCGCCAAACATACCGCCCGGAGATGTGATTTCCACCCGATCATCAAACATATCAATATGGATTTCGCTGCCAAGCACAATATAATCACGATGGATAAGCGCATTAACAAGAGCCTCTGTCACAGCTCGTTCAGCATAATCCGGCTTGTCTACACGATACTGTGCCTTTTTGACAAAACGGACTTTGGAATTATTGCGAATAAATTCACTGCCGCTGTTCAGTAAATAAATCAAATTTCCCTCGTATTCTTTATCGTCCAGCGCATCATCAAAGATAGAGCCTTTTTCCAAGCCATTCCACCGGGTACAGAACATACGGGAGTTATAAACCGTGTGCTGATCGGTCATGAGTTTTCCGGCATTGGTCAGGAGTCCATTTTTATCAGTCAAACCAAAGGAAACATAATCGGATGGCTCAAAGCGGAGACCGGTCCGTTCCAGATAGGTTGCTTCCAGAAGTGTAAAGCTGTAATCCTTTTTTACCGCGTCTGTTGTTAGGGTATCAAAGGACTGATTGGTTCCCTTTAAGATCAGTTCATTCACAATGTAATCCGGTGCAATTACGCTTTCATTTCCAACACGGATGTATGCTTCCATTACTCCGTCTGCCTTGTAATAGTATGGGGTGCTGCGGCCAGGAGAAACCTCCAGAGCCAACAGGTTTTTACCATCTTCCTGCAATGGCTTTAAGATAAACTGCGGTAATGGTGTGATACGTTCTTTGATTAAGCGGCTGATCGCTTCAGCATCCTTTTGAACATCTGACAAGCCGATAGGCTTCCGGTCATCAGAGACTCCGAAAAACAGAGTGCCGCCGATCCCATTGGAAAAGGCACTGACACTTTTTAACCAGCTTTTTGGCTTTTTTGTTTCGAGAGCAACTTTGAAATCACATTCCGTTGCTTCGGCAATGAGCTGTTCTATCATAAAATCCCTCCTTTGAGGTTGTAGAATGTTCTTTTTTATTATACCCAGCGGAGAAAGTTATTGCAACGATAGAAGCAAAGAGTTCAGCGAAAAAATATTTATGAGAGGAGGGCTTTCTATTATGGCAACTACAAGAATCATGCCGCTTCATGTTGGCAAGGGACGCATTGAGAGCCGAGCAATCAGCGATATTATTGATTATGTGGCAAATCCGCAAAAGACTGACAACGGAAAACTAATTACCGGCTATGGCTGTGACAGCCGGACTGCGGATGCGGAGTTCCTTCTGACAAAGCGGCAGTACATTGCCGCTACCGGACGGGTGCGCGGCGCAGATGATGTGATCGCCTATCATGTGCGCCAGTCCTTCCGCCCTGGTGAGATTACCCCGGAAGAAGCAAACCGGCTGGGCGTAGAATTTGCAAAGCGTTTTACTAAAGGCAATCATGCCTTTGTGGTCTGCACTCACATAGACAAGTCGCACGTTCATAATCACATTATCTGGTCATCGGTCAGCTTAGAATATGACCGGAAATTCCGAAACTTTTGGGGCAGTACCAAGGCGGTTCGCAGGTTAAGTGATACCATCTGCATTGAAAACGGACTGTCCATTGTAGAAAATCCGAAACTTCACGGAAAGAGCTATAACAAGTGGCTGGGCGATCAGGCAAAGCCCTCTCACCGAGAGCTGCTGCGAGTAATGATTGACCGTGCGCTGGAGCAGAATCCAGCGGACTTTGATGCGCTGCTGAAACTGCTTTCCGAAATGGGCTGCGAGGTATCCCGGCGCGGGAAAGCGATTCGGCTCAAAGCACCCGGCTGGAAGAATGTAGCCCGCATGGATGACAAGCTGGGGGCCGGGTACAGTGAAGCGGAAATTCGTGCGGTGCTGGCCGGAGAAAAACAGCATACGCCCCGTAAAAAAACCGTCGTGCAGCCGGAGCCGCCGAAGGTCAATCTACTGGTGGACATTCAGGCAAAATTGCAGGCCGGAAAGGGTGCTGGCTATGCTCGATGGGCCAAAGTTTTCAATCTGAAGCAAATGGCGCAGACCATGAATTACCTGTCAGAGCATAACCTGCTGGAGTATGCGGTTTTGGAAGAAAAGGCTGCGGCTGCCACGGCATATCACAATGAGCTTTCGGCGCAGATCAAAGCGGCTGAAAAGCGCATGGCAGAGATTGCTGTTCTGCGTACTCACATCGTAAATTATGCCAAGACCCGTGAGGTCTATGTGGCATACCGCAAGGCCGGCTACTCTAAGAAATTCCGGGAAGAGCATGAGGAAGAAATTCTGCTCCACCAGGCTGCTAAGAATGCCTTTGATGAGATGGGCGTCAAGAAGCTGCCCAAGGTCAAAGAGTTGCAGACAGAGTATGCGAAATTGCTGGAAGAAAAGAAAAAGACCTATGCCGAGTACCGGCGTTCCCGTGAAGAAATGCGAGAGCTTTTAACGGCAAAGGCCAATGTGGATCGGGTCCTGAAAATGGAGGTAGAACAGGATGTTGAAAAAGAAAAAGACCACGGCCAGCGGTAAGCTGGTCCTGGTCAAAAGCGTTC
>NZ_WQOJ01000022.1:6040-70214 GCF_018784545.1 Pseudoflavonifractor sp. MCC625
AGCAGAGAGGAAAATCACAAAGGGATTTTCTTCCCTGCGGGCCTGTGTGTATTAACACAGGCATTGCTTGCCTCTTTTCTCCGAAAATGAAAAGAACCAGTGAGAGAATCGTTAAATTTCACTCACTGGCTCAATTCGTTTCAAATTTCTCGGATAACTCTGTCAGTTCCTTCACCGTTTCTTGGGTGTGATGCAGCAGGGTGTCACGCATTTCTGGCGGACAGCTGGAATAAAGCATTTTCATCTGATTAACACCCTCATCCTCCAGAGAAACATCTGGATTTATAAGCGTATCTAAAGAGATGTGCAGGACCTTTGCCAATGCTCTCAAAATCAAATAGGACGGGTTCATTTTCCCTTTTTCGATATTGGCAATTTGCTTTACAGAAACATGGCTTAGATCGGAAAGTTCCTGTTGTGTCAGTTCTTTATTCTTTCGGGCTTCCCGCATTTTTTGCCCTAAAGCAGTTAAATCATCAATCGGCATAATCGTTCACCTCAAATATATTTTATCGTTCCGATTTGCACAAAGGAATAACCTTATTGTGCTTGAGAACAGGACTGATTATGCCGATTCCTTTTTGATAACATGGTTGCTCCATGATTATGGCGTTTCCGGCTACTAATTGAACTATGAGGATGAATTGCAGATTTCAGCTTTTAGTTCGTTGCCAAACGAGAATGATATTGAATGCAGTAGGGAGGCTAGCAGTTTTATCCGCTCATCTATGAGCCGTTTTTTATTCTCTGTGACATAAAAATTCATCTGGATATTCCGTTTCCGGTTCGCCATGCGCTGCCTCCATTCTTCATAAGAGTTTGAGATTATCTCAACAAACATTTTTCATTTTCGGTCAAGAGATCTGAAAATACGAAAAATCGCAAGCGGGTACTCGCTTGCTGTGCTTGTTATCAAGCCTTACCTTCTATTTTTCTCTCTACTAATACTACAATTTGAAAAGGGGAAAATGGCTATATCCGTAAAGAAAAGCAGAAAAATGCCACGACTGAAACTCCGTTGTAGAGTGATCTGTCGTGGCATTACATTGTGAATTTATTTTTGCTGAGCCATTTTCCGATATTCAATCGGCAGGAGGCCTGTACTCTTGCGAAATAATTCCGCAAACCGGCTAGAAGTAGAGTAACCGATCATTTCCGCAATCTGTCCCATTGTGAAATCCGTATCGATCAGCAAATGCTCTGCCTGGCTCATGCGGCGCTGTTGAATGTACTCTGTGATCGTGCAGCCTTGCAGCTGCTTAAAAGATGTTTTCAGCTTAGTGGTTCCCATACAGGCGATTTTTGCAAGACGTTCTAATGGAATATCAAAAGCATAGTGGTCATTGAGATAAGCAATCACATTTTTCAGTTGCGCCACATCCTGCTCGGACAAACGTTTCTCTTTACGGGACAGAATTTTTTTCTGTTCTTCCACGACAAGAGATACGGCCTCGGCTACTTTCGCTTCATAGAATAATCCTGCGGCAATCCCATCCCCACGGTAGACCTTTACTTCATGGAGCAATTTAGCCATAGCTGGGAAATCTGTTGTCTGATCGATCTGCCGGAAAGCTGCAAGCGGGCTGATATAATCCCCTGGATATTGCTTTTGGAGATAATCCTCATAGTATGCCGGCATGACTTCGATACCGATGGAACGGATGGGGATTTTTTTGTGGATCAGCGCCTTGTATGGCTTATAACCGCCGATAAAGGCTTTAATACATCCGGCAGACATCCGCCGATAGGGATTTAATTCCTCCCCGGAGATAGATTCATACTGGGTAATGCTTAAGGCTTCTGGCAGGTTAAATTCCATGAAGAAATCTTCGTGAAAATAAAAATCGTGGATTTTAATGTCGTACAGGTCTTTTTTCGCATAGACCCAGTAAAGGCCTTCCCCAAATTCAGGCGATAACCGCCAGCATTGTCCGGCAGAATTGAAGCGGTTATTGCTATCTACCGGGATAAAATGGTTATCTGTTAAAAGCGGCTCATAGTAATCCGCAATAATGCTATTGTTCAAATGACGGCCTCCTTTGAAACGATTGGACGGAACTTTGCAATGAAAGGGCGAAGATGCCCGGAACGTATTGCAGACCGCCCGGAAAGTTAGTATCATATAGACCGTGGTTAGCAGAGACTAATCATAATATAACAGATTTCAGGCGGTAGGTCAACCGTTCTTGAAGCAGGAGGAAAAAATATGAGTAATCAAGTAAATGCAAAGGCAGGATTGTCCGTCAAGGACTTAGTAACAACAGGGATTTTCACCGCACTTTTGTTCGTATTCATCATGGTGGGTGGCGTCTTTTTTGCTACCAACCCGATGCTGACCTTTTTCATGCCCGCCGGGAGTGCTCTGCTTGCCGGGCCGGTTTATCTGCTGATGATCGCAAAAGTACATAAGCGCTGGAGTATCACGATCATGGGCGTTATAATGGCCATCATCTGGTTTGTCACCGGTATGCACTGGGCGTTTGCGCTGGGCTATCTCATTATGGCCGTCGTAGCGGATTTTGTCGCCGGTACAAAGCAGTACAAGAGCAAGAAAATCAACAGCCTGTCCTATATCCTTTTCTCCCTGGGCGGAACAGGGTCGTACCTTGTTTTCTTCGCTGATCCCCAGGGCTGGGCACAGACTATGTTGGGAAATGGAACCGAGCAAAGCTATATCGACACCATGCAGGCGACCGCAAACGCGGGAATCTTTATCGCCATGTTTGCCGCTCTCCTTGTAACAGCTTCTATCAGTGCATTTGTGGGCTGCAAAATGCTGAAGAAGCAGTTTGAAAAAGCAGGTATTACAGCATGATGGGTAACACCGTCAAGAAAGGGCTTTGGCTTGACCCGCGGGCCAAGCTCTTTCTTATTTTAATGTGCGTACTGTGTTCCATGTTCGCACCTTCCCTTTCGTATCAGTTTGCACTTGTCCTGCTGATTGCTGTATTGGGAGTGCTTTGCGGAAAGTGGAAATATTCCATAAAAGGGGTCTGCTTTTATGCCGTGGTCTGTGTACTGACGGTCTGGATCATGGCGGCCATGACGGGGACGCTACGGACCATGTTTGTTGCGTTCCTTGGACTGTACCATAAAGTTTATGCTTGTGGGATGCTGGCAGGGATTGTCCTGTCCACAACGAAAGTCAGTGAGTTTTTATCTGCCATGAACCGCATCCATGCCCCGAAAAAATTTGTCATCACATTTGCGGTCATGCTGCGCTATATTCCAACTATCCAGGAGGACTGGCATTTTGTTAAGGACGCCATGCGGATGCGGGATGTATCGCCCTCCCTGGGCGGATTCCTTTCCCATCCGGGGATGACGGTAGAGTGTATTTATGTGCCGCTGATGATGATGGCCTCCAAAGCAGCGGACGAGCTTTCCATTGCCTCTGTTACTCGCGGGATTGAGAATCCCAATCCCCGGACCTGCCTTGTCCAGATAAAATGCGGGATTGCAGATTGGATGGCGATGTTGATTGCTGTTGCTTTCTTTATTTTTGAATTATGTATGCGGGGAGGTGTGACCGGGTGATTGAATTTGAAAATGTATCATTTTCTTATGAGGGACAGGAGCATGGCGGTCTGCATGGAATCAGCCTGAAAATTGCAGACGGGGAATGTGTCTTGTTCTGTGGCCGTAGCGGGTGTGGAAAAACAACGGTCACAAGGTTGGTAAACGGCCTGATTCCACAATTTTACCAGGGAGAACTTCAAGGGCGTGTGCTGGTGGACGGACAGGAAATCAGCAACCTGCCCATGTATCAGATCGCCGCAAAGGTGGGCTCCGTCTTTCAGAATCCCCGGACGCAGTTTTTCAATGTGGATACGGACAGTGAGATTGCGTTTGGAATTGAAAATGAAGCCAGGCCGGTAAAGGAACTGGAGGAACGGGTAGAACAGACAACAAAAGATTTGCATATTGAAAAGCTACGGAACCGCAATATTTTTGAATTGTCTGGTGGGGAGAAACAGAAAATCGCGTTTGCGTCTGTCTATGCCATGAACCCGGAAATCTATCTGCTGGACGAACCATCCTCGAATCTGGACATGGCTTCCATCCAGGAATTGAAAGAACATCTGCGGCTGATAAAAAGCCAGGGGAAAACCATTTTGATTGCGGAGCACAGACTCTATTATCTGATGGAGCTGGCAGATCGCATTGTTTATCTGGAAGATGGAGAAATAGCAAGGATTTTCACGCCGGAGGAATTTCTCCGGCTGCCCGAAACCGAACGGGAACACATGGGGCTGCGGGCGGTTGATCTGGCAAGGGTGCTCCCTCCGGCCAGTCATCCGCCTATTTCCTCTCCCACATTAGCACTCCATGATGTTACTCTGCGCTATAAAAAACGGACGATTCTACACCAGATTGCTCTTTCTGCGGCAAAGGGGGAAGTCATTGGGGTGGTCGGTCATAATGGAGCCGGAAAGACCACGTTTTCTCGCGCCCTGTGTGGGCTTCATAAAGACTGTGAAGGCGCGTTCCTTTGGGACGACCAGCCGATGGAACACAAGGCGAGGTTGAAACGCTCTTATATGGTTATGCAGGATGTGAACTATGAATTGTTTGCGGAGAGTGTGGGGGCAGAATGTTCCTTCGGAATCCGAAACCCGGATCAAGATTTAGTAGAGGAAACCATGAAGGAATTGGGGCTTACAGCCTACCGGGAACGCCATCCCAACACGCTTTCCGGTGGACAGAAGCAACGTGTGGCTGTGGCAGTCAGCATGATCTGTGGAAAAGATTTGCTGGTGTTCGATGAACCCACCAGCGGCCTGGACTTTGACAGCATGGCGCAGGTGGCAGGTCTGATAAAACGGTTATCCGAACAGGGGAAAATCATTTTTATTGTCACCCACGATTTTGAATTTGTCTGCCGTACCTGCTCCCGTGTCCTGCATTTTGATGAAGGGGAAATGCCGGATGACATCCCTGTTGTGATGGATTCCCTTCAAAAGCTCCGGGAACTGTTCTCTGTTTCAGAGAGAAAGGAGATGTGAAGTGATGAAACAGAAAAAAGAAAACAGGATTGCACTGCTGCTTCAATGGGCCGGTGAGCAAAAAATCTGGCTGCTGCTGGCAATCCTGCTGGCCATGGCAAGTGGCCTGTGTATCATTGTCCCGTATATCGGGATTTATCGCCTGATGGATGCCGCTTTCCAGCATATCTGCACAAAAGAGCTTGTCGTACAGACGGTAATGATGATCTCCGTTTCTGTGGCCCTGCGCTTTGTTTTATTCGGGTGTTCCGGTGTGGCGGCCCATAAAGGTGCTTACGGTGCTTTGTTCAAGGTGCGCTGCATGGTGGCGGAACATCTGGCAAAAGTCCCCCTTGGTACATTGAATGAGCGGCGGACCGGGGATATTAAAACGGTTCTGAATGAAGATATTGAAAAGCTGGAGTTGTTTTTAGCCCATAACCTTCCAGACCTTGTGTGCTATATGGTAGGGCCGGTAGCAATTTTCATTTATTTGATGACAGTAAATATCCCATTGGCACTGGTTTCCCTGGTGCCGTTGATTTTGGCCGTTGTGGTAATGGGGGTTATGTTTCGGAATACGGACGGTTTGATGGACCGGGCGAATCGATCCATTACAACGCTCAATTCCGTTATGATCGAGTATATCAGCGGCATGAAACTGATTAAAGCGTACAACATGGGGAGCAAATCGTTCCAGAAATTTTCCGGTGCGATCCAGGAAGAGAATGCCATGTGGAATGAAACCTCCCGGAGAATGGGGCCTCCTTATGCAACCTTTGTGGTTCTGATTGAATGTGGGATGCTGCTGATGGTTCCCCTGGGCGGGATGTTCTTTCTGAAAGGCTCCCTGGCGGCCAGTGCATTTTTGCTGTTCGTCTATGTCGGCTCCATGTATCTGACGGAGATCCGGCCTTTACAGGAATTGGGGACAAACTTTGCGAATGTCCTGGGCGCCATTACCAAAACGAAAGAAATATTGGACGTTCCTGTTTATGAAGGTGGAATGGACTTCCCGGAAAACCATGATATTGAGCTTAAGAATGTACGTTTTTCCTACGATGGGAAAACGGATGTCCTGCAAGGCGTCAACCTCAAGATCAGGGATGGGGAACGCATGGCACTTGTGGGACAGTCCGGCGCGGGCAAGAGTACCGTGATTGAACTGATCTCCCGGTTTTATGATGTGCAGGAGGGGGAGGTGCTGATCGGCGGGATCAACGTGAATGAACTGAACTACGATACCATCCTGAAGAATATTGCCATTGTATTTCAAAAGACATTCCTTACCCGTGACAGTGTACTGGAAAATATCCGCATGGGTTCAGACGCCAGCCTGGAGGAAGTACGGGCTGCCGCCAGGGAGGCGCAGATTGATGACTTCATCATGTCGCTGCCGGATGGTTATGACACAAAGGTAGGCAGCTTCGGCTCCCGTTTCTCCGGTGGGGAAAAACAGCGGATTGCTATTGCAAGGGCAATCTTGAAAAATGCTCCCATCCTGATTCTGGACGAAGCGACAAGCGCCTCTGACCCGGAAAATCAGATGGAAATTGATAAGGCCATTCAGAACCTCTGCAAAGGCAGGACGGTCATTGTGGTAGCGCACAGGCTGAGCGCCTTGAAAATGTGCGACCGTGTGGCGGTGGTAGAGAATCATACGATCACCAGCGTCGGTACCCATGAGGAAGTGCGGAAAGAGAACGCTTATTATCGGAAAGCATGGGAGGACTACGAAACAGCGAGGGGAATTACTTATCAACTGGAAGGAGGCGGGCAGAATGAATCCAAATAACGTATGGAAGAAGAACCGGGAGTTTTATATTGGCGTTGCCGGGACTGTCCTGGAGGGGCTGTTCTCTGGTAGCCTGTTTATGCTGCTTTATTCCGTCATGCGGTTTTTATGGGACGGTCAGTTTGATATGAACCGTGTACTGGTCCTGACAGGTGTTATTGCATTTATCTTTCTGCTCCGTATTTTGATATACAGCTATGGCTATACCAAAGCACAGATCGGCGGCGCAAAAGTCAGTAAAAATATCCGCTTGTTTATGGGCGACCATCTCAAGCGTATCCCGCTTTCCCGGTTTACACAAGGGCAGACAGGCGATTATATCAACACCATTACCAGTGATGTAAATAACTATGAAAAAATTCTGACCCATAAGATCGGGGACATTGCAAAGAGCTTTGCCCTGTCGCTGATGTTGATTGTTTTTGTGATGACGATCTACTTTCCAGCCGGGCTGATCCTCCTGATTGCCGACCTGCTTTTGATCCCCGGATTGTGGCTTTCTTTCCGGCAGGTAGCGAAGTATGGCAAAGAGAAGAACGATATTTGTGCAGAGAATGTCAGCAGCATTGTGGAGTATGTATCCGGTATCCAGACTTTCCGGGCCTATGGCGTTGGCGGTCTGAAAAACAAAACCGTGATCCATGCCATGCAGGAGTTTAGCAGGATCAGCTTTGTGTATGAAGCCAAGGTTCTCCCGATAGGTGCGGGATTTGGTATTTTGAGCTGGCTGTCCTGCCCGGTTGTGATCTGGACGGCCTATGGCCCCTGGGCAGCCGGAACTTTAGATACCGTGTCCTATCTTTTGATTTGTATGCTGCCTTTGTTCTGTGCGAAGCTGGCAAATTCCATTTTTGTAGACCTCACCAGCTATAAGAATCTGATGATCTCGAAAAATAAAATCATGGCTGTGATGAAGGAACCGGAAGAAACCGGCAGCATGGAGCCGCTACAGGCAGCCTCCCATGAGATTGTATTTGACCATGTGAACTTTTCTTATGTTCCCGGGGAACCGGTGTTAAAACAGGCTTCCTTTACTGTGCCGGATCAGAAGCTGACCGCCATTGTGGGGGATTCCGGCTCCGGCAAGTCTACCATCCTGAACCTGATTGCAAAATACTATGAAGTATCTGGCGGCACGATTTCCATAGGAGGCAGGCCGATCAATCATGTAGCTGCGGAACGGGTATTAGACCAGATTTCTATGGTGGACCAGGATGTGTTCCTGTTTGATGATACAGTGCGGGAGAATATCCGCCATGCCCGTCCGGATGCTACGGACGCAGAAATTGAAGTGGCCTGCCGAGAGGCAAACTGTGACGGCTTTATCCGCAAGATGGAGAGGGGTTATGATACGCCGATTGGGGAAAATGGAAATCTCCTGTCCGGCGGCGAACGCCAGCGCCTTTCCATAGCACGTGCCATTTTGAAAAACAGCCCGATCCTGCTGCTTGACGAGGCGACGGCCTCCCTAGACATTGAGAATGAATTGGCGGTAAAGCAGGCGATTGCGAACCTACTGAAAGAGAAAAAAACCGTGGTGATGATCGCACATACCCTATCCATCGTAAAAAATGCCGATCAGATTCTGGTGGTTTCCGATGGTCGGATCACCGAAGCTGGTACACACGAAGAATTGTTAGCAAAGGATGGAAAGTACGCTGCCATGTGGAACGCAGAACAGCGGCTTTCCGCCTAAAAGGAGGCTACGATGAAGATTCATGCGTCCGGGGAGGATTATCTGGAGGCTGTGCTGATACTCCAAAAGAAGCAAGGCATGGTCCGCTCCATTGACCTTGCCCGGCACATGGGCTTTAGCAAACCGAGTATCAGCCATGCGGTAGGCGTTTTGAAAAATGGAGGTTTTCTGACCGTGGATGATGATGGGTTCCTTCATCTGACCGTCATAGGTCGGGAGATTGCCGAGAAAATCTATGAACGCCATTTGTTTTTTATGGAGCAGTTTATCGCTGCTGGCGTCGATCAGGAAACAGCGGAACAAGACGCCTGCCGGATGGAACACGCCATCAGTGATACATCTTTTCGAAAGCTGAAGGAGAAAGTACAAGGAACCGATTAGCGCACATCGGCTCCGCTCTGCTCTGCATAATAAGTTATCTGCCCCGTCCGGGGAAAGAAAAAAACCGTTGACTGGGGCAGATAATTTCGTGCGCTATTTTAAGGTTTGAACTCAATCGGCGGTTTTGAAGGACAATTTCAGAGCCGCCGTTTCTTTGCGTTTACACAAACTAATGACGACTTGCAGGGACACGGTAGCCGCTTGGAGGTTAATTTGCCGTGTCTCTTTTGCTTTTTCAAAGCTCCCATGATCTACATCAATTAAAAAAAGCATTGCCCCTCCTCCGGGCCAGTATAGCATTGCATCGGCATTATCGTTCCATGTGATTCAGCATAATAATGACTGTTCTTGGTGCGCCAGTTTCCCATTGCGGGAATCTGGCGTTTTTTGTTGCCTTTTTTTCGGAGATAATCCGGCTGTATACCGGTGTCGTTCCCCACCTCCATTCGATTCACTCGTCAATCACCCGTGAATCGAAATGGAGGTACATAATGAAGAAAATTAACCTTCGGGAACTTTATCCTGATGTTTATACAACAGACTTTTTTGTAGATGTGACAGAGGAAGTAATGGAGACTATTCGAGCAGCTGAACGTGCGGAGGCTGCGTATGAGCGAAAGATGTATCGTTATAAAGCACAGTATTCTCTGGATTGCGAGAATGGCATTGAAAATGCGGTGCTGTTGAAGCCGAAAACACCGGAGATGCTTCTGGAGGAAAAACAGCTTCAGGAGCAGGTCTATTCTGCTGTGATGAATTTACCGGAAAAACAGGCAAAGAGGATTTATGCCCGATATTACCTGGGAATGACGGTAAATGAAATTGCCGGGGTAGAAGGTGTAGACCCAAGCCGTGTCCGAGACAGTATCCGGCGCGGCTTAAAGCAGCTCGGAAAATATTTTTGATAAAGTTTCGTTTGATGCGCCTGTTTTTTGCCTTTTTTGTCAGTGTTAATAAGAAGGACAAATTTTCCTCCTTCATCTGCACATTGACAATCGAATAGACAGCACAACAGGTACATAACCCATGTACGAGCGAATATGAAACGCCGCGAGGATGGAGCAGTCAGGGAGGTGATGAAAGCACTGCTTCGGAGCGATCTACGATTTCATAAAAGAATGGTGGCAGATTTGGCGCGATGACTACATGGGGGCTTAAAGATACTTCCTCACGGCCCGCCAAAGACTTGGGGGGAACCCTGCGGCACACGATACGAACGATGCTGCGGAGTTATGACATCCGCGCCAGCGGAGACCTGTTGTGTTCCCATCGTCAGGGGGCGTGGCAAATGTGACGAAAGCTGAGAAATATAAATAGGAAGCGTTTGCCGCTTTCTGTTCAAAATCAGATACCATGCGCTGGTGGTTTCGGCTGCCAGCGTATTCATGTGATTTTGAACAAACACGATGACAAACTTGACGGATTGGAGGAAATATGCTTTATGGAAAAACTTATTACGCGAAAAGAAGCAGCAGAAATTTTGGGTATCAGCATTGCAACGCTGGACGCGGCCCGTAACAATGGTCTTATTTCTTATGTGCAATATGTGCAGAATGGCTGTGTGTACTTTACCTCAGCGGGCCTTCAGGAGTATATCGCAAAATGCACCCACAGAGCAAAGCCAGCAGAAAAGAACGCAACTTATCGTAAACCTCGCAGAGCTGGAGTGTGAGCCGGTCCGTATCCTTGTCGAAATCATAATGGTCTGATAAAACATAGATACAGCGCTGGAGTATATTCTTAGGAGGTGGAGGAATTGGCAAATAGGAAAATAATGCTTCCTCAATATGGCACAGTTATGAAAAGAGGTGTCCTATATTATAGGACCAGAATCAAAGACACGAATGGTAAGCTCGTAGCTATCTACGCAAAAACACCTGAAGAACTATACAACAAAGAAACGCTTGCGTTGGAACAGATTGAGAATGCCACTTTTCATCGGAAAACGCCCACAGTTGCAGAGTATTGTGAAAAGTGGCTGCTGATGCAGTCGGTTCATGTACGAGCTACTACTTTGACGGATTACACCTCAAAGGTCAGGCGGCATATTATAGCGGAATTGGGAGATAAACGGATGGGTGAGGTTAGCCTGGATGATATTCAGCTTGCCCTTGTTCCGGTTTCCAAGAAATCTGCATCGGTTTATAAATCTGTGGTAATCCTTTACAAATCTATCTTTCGCGCAGCGATGGAAAGCAGGATCATTGACCATAACCCGACGATTTATCTCACGACAAAAGGTGGCGGTGTTCCACAAGAGGATCGTCAGGCTTTGACAGATGAACAGGCAGCACGCCTTTTGGATGCTATCCGAGATTTGCCGCCTTATGTCTTTGTCATGATTGGTTTATACGCAGGGCTGCGCCGGGAAGAAATTCTTGCTCTGCAATGGGATTCAGTATATCTGGATACGGATACTCCATATCTGACGGTAAGGCGGGCATGGCACACAGAACACAACAGACCGGTAATCTCAGACGAATTGAAAACCAAGGCTGCGGAGAGAAATATCCCTCTTCCTGTTTGCTTGGCTGAGTGTTTGAAAGCAGCAAAGGAAACATCGACTTCGGAGTATGTGGTTTCAAACCGGGACGGCGAACCGCTGTCCTACACGCAGTTTAAGCGACTTTGGCAGTATATTGTTACGAGGACGGTCAAGGAGCGGAGCTATTATCGGTATGAAGATGGAAAAAGAGTAAAGCATACTGTCACACCTGTCTTGGGGGAAAAGGCTGCTCATAACGGAAAAGTGGTTTACAGTCTGGACTTTGAAGTAACACCCCATCAGCTGCGGCATACTTACATTACCAATCTCATTCATGCATCGGTAGATCCCAAAACGGTTCAATACCTGGCAGGCCATGAAAGCAGCAAGATTACCATGGACATTTATGCAAAGGTTAAGTACAACAGACCAGATGAGCTGGTCAGATCAATGAGTTGCGCGTTTGCAAGCTGGGACGCAGCACAGTAATAATAAAATAGGAAGTAAAGCAGGAGCGAGGCAAGGATGTCTCGCTCTTTGTTTTACATCAGCCGTATCTTTGATTAAATCGAGGCTTTCTGATAAAAAGAAAGTGTAGATACGGAGACTACACATTATCAAGAAAGGACGATCAAAGATGGCAAAAAAGAAAACACAGATCCCGAAGTATGGGACCATTACATTGAAAGGAATCCAGTATTACAGAACCAGGATTACGGATGCAGATGGCAAAGAGTTGAGTTTGTATGCCGCTACTTGTGAAGAATTGTATGAGAAGCAGTTAGAGGCCCGGAAGAAGGTGGAAGAAATTATCTTTCACCGGCAGCACCCGACAGTAGCTGAGTATGGAGAGAAGTGGCTGCTGATGCAGTCGGCAAAGGTGTCTGCGTCTACACTCAGAGGTTATACGAGGGATATGACAAACTATATCATCAAACCTCTGGGAGAGATGTATATGGAAGAAGTGACTGCTGACGATATTCGGCTGGCTCTTGTTCCATTGTCAAAGAAATCGGAAGGCTTATACAATAAGGTCAATATGCTGCTCAAGTGCATTTTTTATGCGGCAGAGAGAAACCAAATTCTTGAACACAATCCCTGTGCGGGAATATCCGGTAAAGGCGGAAAACCGACAAAAAAGAAGGAGGCATTGACAGATCAGCAGGTAGCCGTGCTTCTGGATACAGTCAAGGGGCTTCCTCCATATTTGTTTATTATGCTCGGTTTGTATTCCGGTCTGCGTCGGGAAGAAATTCTTGCACTGCAATGGGATTGTGTGTTTCTGGACGAGGATACACCTTATCTATCGGTGAGGCGGGCATGGCGTACAGAGCATAACAGACCCGTGGTTTCTACGGTGCTAAAGACTCCGGCGGCAAAAAGGGATATTCCGATACCGAAGTGTTTGGTGGACTGTCTGAGAGAAACGAAAGAAAATTCCATATCAGATTATGTGATCGCTGACAGCAAAGGAGAGCCACTGGCTGCCTCGCAGTTCCAAAGAGTGTGGCAGTATGTCGTTGTCCGCTCCACTAAGCCCCGGAGCTATTATAAGTATGTAAATGGGGAGAGTATCAAATATACGGTTACTCCAACGCTGGGTATGACCCAGAAGAATCAACCCCAAATCAAATATACGCTGGACTTTGATGTGACACCTCATCAGCTGCGGCACACTTACATCACCAATCTTCTCTATGCGGGCGTTGATCCAAAGACAGTACAATACCTTGCCGGACACGAAAACAGCAAAACAACTATGGACATCTATGCAAAAGTGAAGTATAATAAACCAGAGGAGTTGTTTGGGGTAGTAAATGGTGCGTTTCATCAGGCTATCGCTGAATGAAAAAAGGCCGTTTTTTATGGTCCGCACACCGGATAACTGAGAAGCAGAAAGCCGGAAAAGCCCGGAATATCAAGGAAAAACAGCTCAAAAACTCGCGCAGTACGGCCTGAAGGCTGCCCGCCGCGCTCCCCAGTTCAGCAAGCGCTGATTTTTCCTTTTGGATTTTCAAAAATGCCGCCCATTCTGGGCGGCATTTTTTGCATTTCCTAGATTGGGGTCCCGCAAGATCGTATGGAGGCAGTAACCGTGCAGGCAGTTTGCTTTCCCATTTCCCGACCTTCCATATAAACTTGCTTTTCCTATCTGTATTTAGTATAATTGTAAATAAACTCTTGCGTTTCGCGCATCTACCATTCATTATTAGGAGAGCCATATCATGCTGGGAACCAACTTATCGACCTCCTCCCCCGTATATCAGTCTCTCTGCGCGTTTTTTGACGCCTATCTTGTCCGCCGCGATCTGGATGCCGCCCTTGCCCAGGTCACAGAGGATATTTACAGTCTTGGAACCGGTGTTCACGAGGAAGCCCATGGCCGGGCCGAATTTGCCGCCCTGCTCCAGGAGGAATTGCACTCGGAACCAAACCCCAATCATTATCAGATCCATTCCTATTGGGAAAAAGAAGTTGCCCCGGGGATTTACAGCTGCCTCTGTCAAATCGAGGTTTCCGCCGAGGTCCCCGGTGAGGGCCGCGCCTACTTTTCCACCCGTCTTACGGCCGGCTTTCGGGCCGAGGAGGGCAAATACCGGGCCTTCAGCCTGCACATGTCCTGCGCCAATCCCATTCAGCAGGAGCGGGAATTTTTCCCGCTCCATTACGCCGCTCAGGAACTGAAAAAAATGAATGCCGACTCCCAGAGCAAACTCGCCGAGCTCTTCAATGAAATCGTACCGGGCGGCATCATGGGCGGCTATCTGGAGCCGGATTTTCCCCTCTACATCATCAACGACCACGCCTTGGATATGTTGGGCTATACTTATTTGGAATTCTGCGCCGACACAGAGGAAAAGATCGCCAACACGATCCACCCCGATGACCTCCCCGGCGTGATCCGGGCCATCGCGGATAGTTTTGCCGCCAGTGACAAGTACGATGTGGAATACCGCCTGCGCAAAAAAGACGGCTCCTATCTTTGGGTCCATGACGTGGGGCGAAAGATCGTCACAGAAGAAGGGCGCCCCGCGATCATCAGCGTCCTGGTGGATATTTCGGAGCGGGTGGCCTATCAAACCCTGCTGAAGGACAATTCCATCCGGGATTTCCTGACCGGGATCTATAACCGCCGGGGTGCGGAGGAATGCATGTCCGCCCTCCTGACGGCAGAGCGGGCGTCCTATGGTTTCCTACTGCTGGATCTGGACGATTTCAAGCAGATCAACGACCGCTTTGGCCATGCGACCGGAGACCGGGTACTCCAGATGGCTGCGGCACAGCTGCGGGCCCATTTCCCGGATGGCATCTGTGCCCGTCTGGGCGGGGATGAATTTGTGGTCCTGGTCCCCAACCTCTCCGAGCTTGAAGTCTTTCAGCTTCGCACCCAGTCTCTCTGTGAGGCCTATCGGAAGAGTTTGTCCACCCTCTGTACAGGCCATCAGGCCGGCATGAGTATTGGGGGACTCTTCTTCCACCAGTCTCGTTCCTTTTCTTCCCTGTATGTCCAGGCGGATCAGCTGCTCTATCAGGTCAAACACCACCGGAAGGATGGGATCTGCATCCACTCCCTCCCCTGAGCTCCTGTCCCGCGATATGCGATACAAAAGCCGGCAGGCCGGAATAATTCCGGCCTGCCGGCTCTTCTCATACATAACCAAGCATGCCCCGCACAGAGACTTCGCCCGCGTTGACGATCTCCCGCCGTCCATCGCTCCGGCGGACCACCAGCTGGAAATCCTCGTCGATCTCTTCCGCCACACCGGTCCAGCTCTCGCTGCCCCGGAGGATCCGCACCTCTTTCCCCAAGGTCACACAGTCTCTCCGGTACTGCTCCAAATAGCGCTCCCTGCTCCGGGGAAACTCCGCCCGCAGGGTGTCCAGCGACCGGAGCAGCGCCGCTGCCAGCTCCGCCCGGCGGGGTGGATGTTCCAGGATCTCTCCCAGCGACACGGCCAGAGGCGCCACCTCCGGCCCGAAGTCCTCGGCGGTCTGGGAGACATTGATTCCCACGCCGATGACCACATACTGGGGCTGGACGCCCTCGCCCTCCATCCCCAGCTCCGTGAGGATGCCGCACAGCTTCCGCCCATTCCAGACGATGTCATTGGTCCATTTGATGCCCGGACGGAAGCCGCAGACCTCCTCCACCGCATCGCAGACCGCCACGCCGGTCCAGGCCGTGAGCCAGAGCAGCTCCCGCAGGGCGCTCTCCGGCCGCAGGAGGACCGAGAGATATAGCCCCTTCCCCGCCGGGGAGACAAATCCACGGCCCCGCCGTCCGCGGCCCGCCGTCTGCTGATCTGCCAGCACGGTCAGGCCCTCCGCGGCGCCCTCCAGCGCCCGGCGTTTGATCTCACTGTTGGTGGAGTCCACCGTATCCAAGCATATTAGTTCCCGGCCCAGAACGCATCCCGCCAGACTTCCGGCCAGCTCTCCCGCAGAGATCCGGTCGGGAGAGGCCTCCAGCCGATAGCCCCGATTGGGCGCGGACGAGATGAGATAGCCCTCGTCCCGGAGGGCGCTCACAGCCTTCCAGACGGCCGCCCGGCTCACTCCAAGCCGCTGGCTCATCTCCTCCCCGGACTGGGGCCCCTCCCCCTCTTTCAGCAGTTTCAGCACATCTTCCCGGAGCATATCGGTTCCTCCTTCTTGTTTCCATTGCCCCCATTGTACCTGCTGGCAGGGACTTACGTCAACTCCCTCCCGGGCATATCCTCTCCTGTCGTTCCATATACATAGTAGCAAGATTTGGGAAAGGCGGGATGTACCATGGCATATGACGAAGCACGCCCCGGTGCGGATGTGCTCCACCACATCATTCTCGAAGGGCGGGAGCAGCTTACCGTCTCCGGCGTGGAAGAGGTGGAGAGCTTTGACGAAAACAGCATTGTAATGGATACCATCAAGGGCGTTCTGATCGTGCGGGGGGAAAACCTCCACATTGAAAAGCTCAGTCTGGACGGGGGCGATCTGAAAGTAGAGGGCAGCATTGACTCCCTGACCTACGAAGAACGCCGGAATGCACAGGGCGGTCTCTTTGCCCGCCTGTTCCGCTGAGCCATGGGTGTCTCCATTTCCGGCCAGCTCACCGCCCTCCTCTCGGCCCTGGGCCTGGGCCTGGGGACCGGGATGGTGTATGACTGCTTCCGCATCCTCCGATGCCGGTGCCGGTGGCGCTGGCTGGGCGGTCTGCTGGATTTTCTCTTTTGGCTTCTGGTGACTCTTGGCCTCTTCCTCCACGCCCTGGATACCGGCGGCGGGGTCCTCCGCTTCTACATGGTGGCCGCCGTACTGGGCGGCGCCATCGGCTACTTCCTGCTGCTCAGTCCTCTGTTTCTCTTTCTGGGTTACCGGATGGCTGATTTTGCCGGCATTCTCTTTCGTCTGGCGGTCTCTCCTCTGATCCTTCTGCGGCGGATCCGTAAAAAAATAGTACAGAACACAAAAAAGAACTTCCATTATCGCCGGAAATGGTATAGAATAAAGCTACTAATCGGTGAAATGGATGATGCCGTGCCCCGCGGGGCCGCGCAGCGAAAGGGGGGCGGAGCCC
This sequence comes from Pseudoflavonifractor sp. MCC625, assembly GCF_018784545.1. Taxonomy (NCBI): domain Bacteria; kingdom Bacillati; phylum Bacillota; class Clostridia; order Eubacteriales; family Oscillospiraceae; genus Pseudoflavonifractor; species Pseudoflavonifractor sp. MCC625. The sequence goes on from NZ_WQOJ01000022.1 coordinate 22,940, forward strand.
ATGAAGACAAAACCGGCGGGATTTCTGACCAAACTGGTCGTGTTTGCCCTGTTGGTGGTCACCGCAAGCGCACTGCTCAATCTGCGCACCCAGATTCTCAGCGCCCAGGCGGAGCGGGACGCACTGCAGGCGGAGCGGGATGCTCAGCTTCAGATCAACGCCGATCTGCAGGACGCCGTAGACAACAGCGACGATCCCGACCGTCAGGCTGACATGGCCCGCACCAAGCTTGGGCTGGCTGCTCCCGGCGATCAGGTCATCCTGTTCACCGACTGACGCGGGCCTTGTGTCCCCGTTTTAACTTAAAGGAGGATATTTCAGTCAGTATGGAGTTCGGTGTTGGTTCGATTCTGGAAGGTAAAGTAACAGGTATCACAAAGTTCGGTGCGTTCGTGTCCCTGCCGGAGAACAAGTCCGGTCTGGTCCACATCTCGGAAATCGCTTATTCCTATGTCAGTGATGTCAAGGACCATCTGAAGGAGGGACAGGAGGTCAAGGTCAAGGTCATCGGGATCGACGAGAACGGCCGGATCAATCTCTCCATCAAGAAGGCTATGGATCCTCCTCCCCGTCCCGCCGGTGGTCCCCGTCCCGGCGGACGGCCCAATGGCGCCCCTCGGGCGGCCGGCGGAGGCGCCGGATTCCGCCGTGCGGCTCCCCAGGAGCCCACTTCTTTTGAGGATCGCCTCAAGCAGTTCATGCAGGCTTCGGACAGCAAGCTCTCTGAGCTGCGCTACATGGACAAGCGTGGTTCCCGCCGCGGCGGCCGAAAGTAAAAAAATATATCCCGCTCCGGCTCTACCGGAGCGGGATATTTTGTTTCTGGTGCGCTTCTTACAGCTCCCGGTACATGGCGGGGGCATCAGCCTTACCCACGTGCTCGGCCACGGTGAGGACCTGCACCTTTACGGTGCGCTCTCCAAACCGCAGCTCCAGCACATCCCCCTCCTTCACGTCGTAAGACGCCTTGACGGGGCGGCCATTGGCTGTGACACGCTGGTTGTCACAGGCCTCATTGGCCACGGTACGGCGCTTGATGAGACGGGAGACCTTCAGCCATTTGTCCAGACGCATCCGCATACCTCCTCTTCCAGCTGCACAGCGGCCCCGGGCAGATGCCCGGGGCCGCGATCCGTTTCAATGCTTACTTGGAAACAGCGTCCTTGAGGGCCTTGCCGGGCTTGAACATGGGCAGCTTGGAGGCAGGGATCTCAATGGGCTCCTTGGTCTTGGGGTTGCGGCCGGTACGGGCGGCGCGGTTCTTCACCTCGAAGGAACCAAAGCCCACCAGCTGGATCTTGTCACCCTCGGTCAGGGCGGCGGTGATGACGTCGATGGCAGCGTTCAGAGCGCTCTCCGTATCCTTCTTGGACAGGCCGGACTTCTCGGCAGCGGCGGCGATGAGTTCAGTTTTATTCATGGTTTTTTCCTCCTGTGCATTGTTGCGGGCGGGTTTCACCCTGTATCCTAAAAGCGGCTTCCAGGCGCGCGAATCGCGCCGTTCCCTCTCTGGGCCGGAAGTCTCCCGCTTTTATGCGTGTTTCGCGCGCTCCCAGAGCGCGTCCAGCTCCGCCAGGGACATCTCCTCCATGGGGCGTCCCTCGGCCTTGGCCTGGGCCTCCACCTTGCGGAACCGGTCGATGAATTTATCGGTGGCCTTTGTGAGCGCCTGCTCCGTGTCCACCTTCACAAAACGGGAGACATTGACCGCAGAAAAGAGCAGGTCCCCCAGCTCCTCCTCGATGTTGGAGCCCTCGGCCACGGCGGTCTTGAGCTCCTCGATCTCCTCGGAGAGCTTGTCCAGCGCACCGGAGACATCGGGCCAGTCAAATCCGGCCTTCTTCGCCTTCTTCTGGACCTTCTCGGCCCGCCACAGGGCGGGCAGGCTCCGGGCCACAGCAGAGAGGGCATCCGTGTTGGTCTTCTGGCCCTTCTCCTTGCGCTTGAGATCCTCCCAGTTGGAGAGAACCTCCCCGGTGCCCGACACCTTCATATCCCCAAAGACATGGGGATGGCGGTAGATGAGCTTCTGACAGATCCCATCCGCCACACCGTCCAGGTCGAAGCGTCCCTGCTCCTCCTCCATACGGGCGTGGAGAACGATCTGGAGCAGGACATCTCCCAGCTCTTCCCGCAGGTGCTCGGCGCTGCCCTCGTCGATGGCCTCCACCGCCTCATAGGCTTCCTCCAGGAAGTTGCGGCGGATGGACTCGTGGGTCTGCTCGGCATCCCAGGGGCATCCTCCGGGTGCCCGGAGGATGCGCACGATCTCTTCTAAATCTTTTACCGTATAGTGCTGCTTGTATTCAAAATCTACCATATTTTCATTCCTCCTGCAACAGCTCCCACACTTCATTTTAATGAATGTGCAGAATCTTTGCAAGTTTCTCTCCCTTAGGCATGAGTTCCAAATCTTCCCTGGAAATCACACGCAGGGCCAGTACCAGCACCAGATAGAGCACCACGCCCACGCCGATGGCCACGGCCACCGCCACGGCATTGCCCAGGAAGCTGAGCTGATCGCCGCCCAGGATGCGCTCCATCATTCCGTAGACCGCCCATACGCCGCCGCCCATAATGGCCGCCGCGATGACCGGCTTCACAAAGACTTTTGTATAGCTGGGTGCGCTGGGGACCCGCGCCTTGATGATGAGCAGGTTGAGCACTGCCGCAATGGCAAAGCAGCACAGGGTGCCCACCGGTGCGCCGTAGATCATGATGTTGGGGTTGCCCACCAGCGTATAGTTGACCAGGATCTTCACCACGCCGCCGATCACCACCGTGACGATGGGCAGGTTCACAATGCCGTTGGCCTGCAGGATGGAGGTGGCAATGAGCTGCACGCACACGAAGATGGACGCCAGGCCCAGGATGGACAGCAGAGGACCGGCAATGGTGTAGTCCGTGCTGCCGCCGGTGAGCAGGCGGATGATGGGCTCACCCAGGACAAAGAGTCCGGCGCCGGCCGGAAGGGCCAGGAGCGCGGCAAAGCGCAGAGCCGACTCGGAGACCTTCCGGGCCTCCAGGTCATTGCGGCGGGCACGGGCCGCCGACACGGCGGGGATGATGCTGGCGGTGAGGGGCACCATCAGATTGAAGGGCAGGTTGTAGATGCTCATACACTTCTGATAGGCGCCATACAGTCCGCGGGCAGAGTCCAGCACCGGGACCACGCTGGGATCGGTCAGGGCCGCCTGCATGTTCTGCTGGAGGATCAGGACCGCCTTGTTGCCGATGTCAAAGAGTCCGCGCACGCCCTCGGTGACCGTGGGCCCCGCGTCCTGGATGCTCTGGAACACATTCTGAAGCTGTCCGTTGACCAGGTTGGTGTCAATGAGCGTCACAATGGCGCTGGTGGAAGAGCTGATGGTGATGGGGATGGCCAGCTTCAGGAGCCGCCCCAGGATCACCTTGGAGCTGTCCGCCCGGTCGGTAAAGGGACCGGGGCGCAGCCGGTTGGTGCGCCGGTGGTTGAAGAACAGATAAAAGACCGACAGGATGCTGCCCACCGACACGCCCGCAATGGCGCCCACCGCCATCATCCGGTCGCCCAGATCGGCGGGCTGGATGGCCAGCGAGCCGATGAAGAGGGCCAGCCCCATGCCGATGATCAGCTTGGAGAGGTTCTCGGTGACCTGGGAGATGGCCGTCGGCATCATATTCATATGCCCCTGGGCATAGCCCCGGAAGGCCGAGCAGCAGCAGGTACAGAGCACTGCCGGCGAGAGGGCCACCACACACCACACTGCCTTCTCGTTCTGAAGGGCATAGGTGGCCACGGGCAGCGCAAAGACCGACATACAGATAAAGCTGAACAGGCCCATGGTCAGGAAGGCAAAGAAAGCCACCTTGAAGACCTTCTGCACCTGATTATACCGCCCCAGGGCATTAGCCTCCGACACGGTCTTGGAGAGGGCCACGGGCAGGCCTGCGGTAGAGATCGTCAGGAAAAAGGAATAGATGTTGTAGGCCGCGCCAAAATCGCCGTAGGCCTCATCGGACAGGATGATGCCCAGCGGGATCTTATAAATGGCGCCGATGACCTTGATGATGATGGTACTCACCATCAGCACGGCCACACCGCCGAAAAAGGTATTTTTTTTCTGCTGACTGGACAACGGTTCTCCCCCTTACTTTTGGAACAGCAGGGGCAGGGCGTAGTCCTGGACCTCCCGCTTGACCCGCTCAATGTCGATGGTGAGGAACTCACCATTCTGGTATATGACCTGACCGCGAGCCATATTCATGATGACGTCGCATCCACGGGCGGCGTAGACCAGATTGGAGATCACGTCGTGACAGGGCGTGAGGTTGAGCGCGTCAAAGTTGATCAGGATAAGGTCGGCGTCATAGCCCGCCTCGATGCGCCCCGTCTTGCGGCCCAGAGCGGCGGCGCCGTTGGCGGTGGCCATGCGCAGGGCCTGTGCGGGCAGAACGGCCAGCGGGTCGCAGTTGGCGCCGTTCTGGAGAATGGCCGCCAGCTTCATCTCCGCAAAGAGATCGGTGCAGTTGTTGGAGGAGACGCCGTCGGTCCCCAGTGCCACGTTGACCCCCGCCTTCTGCATGGCGGACACCGGCGCGATGCCGGAGCCCAGCTTCAGGTTGGACATGGGATTGTGAATGGCCGAGATCCCCTTCTCGGCCATGATGGCCCAATCCTCAGGGGTGGTCCAGACACAGTGTGCCGCGATGGCCCGGGTATCCCACACGCCGTACTGGTTCAGGGTCTGGATGGGCGTAAGGCCGTTATGGCGCCCCTTGCAGGCCTCATGCTCCGTGCGGGTCTCAGAGATATGCACGTGCATGCCCAAGTCCTTTTCCCGGGCATAGGCCGCCATCCACTCCCACAGGTCGGCCCGGGAGGTGTACTCCCCGTGGATGGAGGCGTCGATCCGGATCTGGCCGTCGTTGTAGCCGTGCCACTCCTCGGTCAGGGCACGCTGCACCTGGCACTCATGGTCGGTCTCCGGGTCAAAGGTATCGGAGAAAAGCACCCCGCCGCAGCACAGGTTGGCGCTGATGCCGGACTGGGCCACCCGCTGGGCGATAACCCCGGTGCGCATATACATATCGGCAATGCACGTCACGCCGGAGGCGATCATCTCGGCCAGGCCCAGATCGGTGCAGCATGCTACCGCCCGGTCATCCCATCTGGCCTCGGTGGGGAAAATATATTTCTCCAGCCAGTCCTGAAGGTTGTTGCCGTCGCCGTAGCCACGCATGGCCGTCATGGGCACATGGGTGTGGGCATTGACGAAGCCGGGCATCAGGACGTTGTTTCCACCGTCGATCTCCCGGTCAAAGGGACCGTCGGGGCGCTGGGTGCCCACAGAACAGATCTTGCCGTCCTCTACCGCCACAAAGGCGCCGGAGAGAACGGTGTCTGCCGCATCCATGAGCACGGCACGGACATTGGAAATCAGGGTCTTCATACCGCGCCCCCTTACATCTGCTTCAGGCACTCCAGCACCAGGCGGGAGAACTTATCCTTGCAGGCCTCGGCCGCCTCGAGCACCTCCTGCTCACTCAGGGGCTGGTCCAGAATACCGGCCGCCATGTTGGACAGCAGGGTAAAGCCCAGCACCTGCATGCCGCAGTGGCCGGCCGTAATGACCTCGGGCGCGGTGGACATGCCCACCGCGTCGGCCCCGGCGATGCGGGCAAACCGAACCTCGGCAGGGGTCTCATACTGCGGGCCGGGGAAGTACATATACACGCCCTCCTTCAGCTCGATGCCCAGGTTCTTGGCCGCATTGCGGGCCACCTGGCGCAGGGCGGGGGTGTAGAGCTTGGAGGCGTCGGGGAAGCGGACGCCGAACTCAGGCAGGTTCTCGCCGCGCAGAGGAGACTCCATAAAGATCTTGATCTGGTCGGTGATGAGCATCAGGTCGCCCGCCTTCCAGTCCATGTTCACGCAGCCGGCGGCATTGGTGACCACCAGGGTGTCGCAGCCCAGCAGACGCAGCACCCGCACGGCATAGGACACCTCCTCGTAGGAGTAGCCCTCATAGTGGTGCATCCGGCCCTGCATGACCGCCACCCGGCGTCCCTCCAGGGTACCGAAGACCAGCTGGCCCTTGTGACCGGGCGCGGTGGACGCCTTGAAGTGGGGGATATCCCGGTAGGAGACCACGATGGGATTTTCCACCACATCGCCCATAAAGCCCAGACCGGAACCCAGCACCATGGCGACCTGGGGCTTAAAATCTCCGATCTTTCCGCGGATGTAGTCGGCGCTCTCCTGGTACTGTGCAAAGGTATAGTTCATCGTTCAATTCCTCCTAATGGATGGGGGAACAGGACGCCGGACGGAACTTCCGTCCGGCGTCCTCCCCTCTTGATTGTGTTGGTTGGTCTCTTATAGAACCGCTCCACAGTGTTTGCAGTATCGATCCTGTAAACCGCAGTGCTTTTCGCAGGCCGGGCACACCTTAACATCCCGCAGCGCGGCAGCCTGCTCCCGCAGATGCTCGATCTGGGCGTAGCGTTTTTCCAGCTCTTCCATGCGCTCCTCCAGAAAATCGCTGTGGTCTTCCCCGGTCTGGAGAGACTCATAGACCTTTTCTCCGATGTCACGCAGCAGGCCCTTACACTCCCGCTCCAACTCCAGCGCCTTCATATTCAGTTTGGCCGCGCCGAGGGCTTCCCCGGTCTTTTTCCCGGCATAACACGCCGCCGCCTGGGCTGCTGTTCCCATCGTGGCCGCCGCCGCTTTCGTTCGGTCCAGGAATTCTTGCATACGCTCGTCCATGCGGAAGTCTCCTTTCACGCGGCAATCGCAGCGCTTTCAAGTCTGATTTCTCCTCATTTTACACCATGACGTGGGAAAAAGCAATTGAAAAGGCACACAGTTTTCATTCTTCCCGGAAGGGGCGTTCACATTCCGCCGCCCAGTGCGGCAGAGAGGGTGCGGTACACCTCAGCCAGGTCGATGGGCTTGGAGATGTGCCCGTTCATCCCGGCCTCCCGGCTCTTTTCCACATCTTCAGAGAAAGCATTCGCCGTCATGGCCAGAATGGGGATGCGCTTTCCGTCGGGCCGCTCCATGGCGCGGATGGCCCGGGTGGCCGCATATCCGTCCATCCGGGGCATCTGCACATCCATCAGGATCAGATCATAGTGTCCCGGACGGGAGGCCGCAAACCGCTCTACCGCTTCCTGGCCGTCGCAGGCCGTCTCCAGCCGGGCGCCGGATGGTCCCAACAGCTCCACGGCGATCTCCCGGTTCAAATCGTTATCTTCTACGATCAGGATGCACTTGTCCCGGAAATCATAGTCGGCCGGGCCCTCTTCCCGGGCCGGAAAGGCCCCCCGCTCCGACCACAGCCGGTCCAGCAGGTCCACCAGAGCCGACTCAAATACCGGCTTGTTCAGCACATCCCGGGCACCCACGTTCTTTGCTTTCTCCCGCACCTCATCCTCATCAAAGGCCGTGATGAGTACGACCGCCGTTTCCGGGGCCTCTCCGTGCAGTCTGCGAGCGGTCTCCACGCCGTCCAGGAAGGGCATTTTCCAATCCACCAGTACCAGACCGTAGGGATCGCTCTCATCCCGGGCGCGCTCCACCCGGGCCAGGGCCTCATAGCCGTTGTCCACCCAGTCGCACCGGGCGCCCAGCTTGCGCAGGAGCAGGGCGATGTGCTCACAGCTCTCCAGATCGTCATCTGCCACCAGAGCCCGCAGCTGTCGGTACTCCTCCCGCGGCGGTGTACCGGCACTCTCCACACGCTGGAAGGGAATGTGGACAAAGAAGGTGCTCCCCTTCCCCAGGGTACTGCTCAACCCAATCCGGCCCCCCATCATCTCCACAAAGCGTTTGCAGATGGCAAGGCCCAGGCCGGTCCCGCCATACTGGTGGGCCACTCCGGCGCTCTCCTGTTCAAAGGTCTCAAAGATCTTTCCAAAGTTCTCTTCCGCGATGCCGCACCCGGTGTCCTGCACTTCAAAGCGGATCTGCTGGGTCTGGACATTGCTCTCCAGCAGCTCCACACGCAGAGCAACCTTTCCGCCCCGCGGCGTGAATTTCAGCGCGTTTGAGAGGAGATTCATCAGGATCTGGTTCACCCGGAGCGAATCGCCGATGAGCTGCTCATCCATATCCCCCACCAGCTGCATTCCAAAGGTGATCTCCCGCTGGGCCGCCTGTCCATAGGCCAGATCCGCCACGCCTTCCAGCAGCCGCCGGAGATCAAAGGGCTCCCGCTTGAGTTCCAGCTTTCCGCTCTCGATCTTGGACATGTCCAGCACGTCATTGATGAGCACCAATAGGTGCTTGGAGGACATGCTGATCTTCCGCAGGCACTCCACCACCTTTTCCCGGTCATCGGATTTTTGCAGCGCGATGAGGGTCATGCCGATGATGCCGTTCATAGGCGTGCGGATCTCATGGGACATGCGGGAGAGGAACTCGCTCTTGGCCCGGCTGGCCTGCTCCGCCCGGGCGGTGGCCTCCTCCAGCTCCCGCTGGGTGCGCAGCAGCTGGGTCTCGTCGGTAAAGACTGTGATATACTGGGGCTCATCCTCTTTTCCTCCACCGGATACCCGGTAGACCTGAATCAACAGATCCCGGTCCTCACCGGTATGAGGATGGCGGTAACACACCGTGCTCTTCCAACAGCTCTCCCCGCCGTCTTTCAGCGCGGCCGCAATGCTCTCCCGCTCCTTCTCGGTAATATAGGGTCTGAGGACATAGGGGTCTTTCATCAGTTGTTCCACGGGTACGCCCAGAATGCGCTCCGCATTGGGGGAAATATAGTCCTCCCGGCCGCTTCTGGGAGAGCTGATGAAGAAGACGGTATCCACGGTTCTGCCCAGCAGATCAAAGAGCCGGTTCTGCCGCAGGATTTCTCTGGTCTGCCGGCGGATCCGCGTGCGGTAAAAATTCAATACCGCTACCACTGCGGCCGTAATAAGGATGACAAAGATCGTACCCTCGGTACGGATGTCTCCCGCCGCGCTATAATAGTAATCAAAACGGTCTCTGGCATAGTCCATGATGCCCGAGAGGATCTCCTCCATCTCTGCCTGGCTGGATGTGATCTCCTGCTGTGTGAAGGCAACGATCTCGGATTCGCTGCGCTCCTCTGCGGCGGCATATTGGAAGAGCTGTTCGTTGGCTGTTTTCAGCCGCTCCAGCTGCTCTCGCAGGGCGGCGACCTCCGAATGTTCTCCCAGATAGCGCTCTTCCACTATCTGGAGATGCTCCTCCACCTCCAAATAGATCGTTTCGATCTGTTCACGGACCTCGGCCACCATGTCGGGATCGTTGTTATATTGCAGGCGTTCCGTATAGACCTGTATCCGCTCCAGGTCATTTTGCAGGATGGAGGCGGAGTCCAGCACCCGGAAGGGATGCTCGGAGATCTGCTCCAACTGCTCCATCAGACGATAGGTGTTCAGAATGGTCATAAATACGAACGCAATGAGAAGGAGTACCAGCACCAGACCCGAAACCAGGGTCACCCGGCCTTCCCATGGCATGATTTCCTTCTCTTTCCCCTTCCACTCCACCTTGCATTCCCGCCTTTCCGCCATGCCCAATTGCGTGGAACAAATATGCTTTTATTATAGCGGGTTACACGAAAACTGGCAACATCGTCCCGGATTGGAAAAGAAAGCGTCCCCGGAGCCGATGGCTCCGGGGACGCTCTGCCGCTTTTATGGATGAATGATTCTGTGGCTCAGCGAATCAGTCCCAGATCTCCAAAGGGAAAGAGGACCAGCTCCGCCTTTCCCAGGATATAGCGGGTATCCACCGTACCCAGATCGGGATTTCGGCTGTCGTTGGAGACATTGCGGTTATCTCCCATCACAAAGACCTCTCCCTCCGGCACTGTAATGGTGGAGATGGTCTGCCAGGATTTCTGCTCCATGGGCTCCAGAATATAGTCCTGGGGGATCTCCTCGCCATCCACATAGATCGTATTGGCCGCATAGTCGATCTCCACCGTCTGTCCGCCCACGGCGATGACGCGCTTGACAATGGGCCCGGTGATATTCTCAAAGGGCTTGGTGAGGACCACCACATCCCCCTGCTTGGGGGTATACCCCAGACTACGCACGACCATCATATCCCCATGCCACAGGGTCGGTTCCATGGACGGTCCGTCCACGGGGGTCAGCCGTCCCACAAAGGTGAAGACCAGCACGATCCCGATGATGACAGGCGCCACTGCCTGAAGCCAGCTGTACAGACTCTGCCCCAGGGTCGCCTGCTCCTCCGGCTCATTCTCCTTCTTGACTGCCTGTGTGTCTGCCATAGTATTTTCTCCTTCTGCGCGGGGAGGCCCCGGCGTTTACCGCCGGGGCCTCCGCCTGGTGTCCCGCAGCGACTGTCCGCCGCGGCTTATTTGGCATACTCGACGACTTTGGTCTCCCGGATCATGTTAACCTTAATCTGTCCGGGATATTCCAGCTCGTCCTCGATCTTCTTGGCAATGTCCCGGGCCAGGAGGACCATCTGATCCTCAGACACCTGATCCGGCTTGACCATGATGCGCACCTCACGTCCGGCCTGGATGGCAAAGGACTTCTCCACCCCGGGGAAGGAAGAGGTGACCTCCTCCAGCTTCTCCAGACGCTTGATGTAGTTTTCCAGGTTCTCTCTCCGGGCGCCGGGACGGGCCGCGGAGATGGCGTCGGCCGCCTGCACCAGGCAGGCCACGATGGTCCGGGGCTCCACATCGTTGTGGTGCGCCTCAATGGCGTGGACCACGTTTTCATTCTCCCGGTACTTCCGGGCCAGCTCCACGCCGATCTGGACATGGGAGCCCTCCACCTCGTGGTCGATGGACTTGCCCAGATCATGCAGCAGGCCGGCGCGCTTGGCTTCCGCCACATTGGCGCCGATCTCGGCAGCCAGCAGGCCGGAGAGATGCGCCACCTCGATGGAGTGGTTGAGCACGTTCTGGCCGTAGCTGGTGCGGTACTTCATGCGGCCCAGGAGCTTGATGAGCTCGGGGTGCAGGCCGTGCACATTGGTCTCGAACACGGCGCGCTCGCCCTCGGCCTTGATGGTGGCGTCCACCTCGCGCTTGGCCTTCTCCACCATCTCCTCGATGCGGGCGGGATGGATCCGGCCGTCCTGGATCAGCTTCTCCAGGGCGATGCGGGCGATCTCCCGGCGGACCGGGTCAAAGCAGGAGACCGTAATGGCCTCGGGGGTATCGTCGATGATCAGGTCCACACCGGTCAGGGTCTCCAGCGTGCGGATGTTGCGGCCCTCACGGCCGATGATGCGGCCCTTCATCTCATCATTGGGCAGGGGAACCACAGAGACGGTGGCCTCGGCCACATGGTCAGCCGCACAGCGCTGAATCGCCAGCGAGAGGATCTCCTTAGCCTTGGTGTCGGCCTCTTCCTTATAGCGGGTCTCGATCTCCTTGACCTTCATGGCAGCCTCGTGGGTCACATCATCCTCGATCTGATGGATGAGGTAAGCCTTGGCCTCCTCCGCGGTAAAGCCGGAAATCCGCTCCAGAACTTCCATCTGGGTCTTTTTGACCACAGCCACCTCTTCCCGGGCATTCTCCAGCTCGGTCAGCTTGTTCTGAAGGTTTTCTTCCTTCTTCTCCATATTTTCGGTCTTGCGGTCCAGGTTCTCTTCCTTCTGCTGGAGCCGGCGCTCCTGCTTCTGCAGGTCGGCACGGCGCTCCTTTACTTCGCGCTCGTACTCGTTGCGGGCCTGCAGAATCTCCTCCTTGGCTTCCACCAGGGCCTCGCGCTTTTTCGCTTCCGCGCCTTTGATGGCCTCGTTGATAATGCGCTTGGCTTCCTCTTCCGCGCTGGAGATCTCCTTCTCGGCCACGTTTTTCCGCCACTGAATGCCGGCGGGGATTCCTATGGCAAGTGCGACCACGGCTGTGATCACACAGGCAATGATTGTCTGCATCAAGGTTTGAACACACCTCCATATAGTTTATTTGTAATTTTTGTTGTTATGATGTCTGTGGAATCGGTTTCCTTTGGCCAATCCACACAAAATTCGAAAAACTTCCCCTCTTGTTTTTCAAAATATTACACCGAATCTATTTTAGAACCAAGCGCTTCCCCTGTCAAGAAGTTTCGTATCCGACACAACAGTTTCCAGTGTCCATTTCACGTCATTTATTCAATAAAGTCGCGAGCTAATATTGATTTTTTTTATAAAAGGATCATATCCCTCTATTTTCGCGGAAAGTGCTCCTCTCCAGTCCGGTTTTTCCGGAAGAAAACCGCTTTCTTCTCCCCATGCCATTCCACTCCAGTTGACAGTTTCCCGCTTCAAATCTATAATATTTTTCACGAAAAGAAACCATTTGAAGGAGATTTTACTATGTCTCGTATCATTGACGCCAAGGGAAAGGCCTGTCCCATGCCGGTGCTCATGGCCAAGGAGGCCATCTCCGCGGGCGAGAGTCAGTTCACCGTTCTGGTGGACAATACCACTGCTGTTGGAAACCTCCAGCGTCTTGCCGCGAACCAGGGTTTTGACGCCTCGGTGGAGGAGAAGGACGGGGCTTACTGCCTGTCCTTTTTGAAAAATGGTTCCCTGCCTGTTGCCTCTGCGGAGGAGCTGGTCTGCGCGCCCGCTCCCTCTGCCGGCTACGCCATCTTTGTGGGCCGGGACATCATCGGCGACGGTGACCGGGAGCTCGGCACCAATCTCATGCGGATGTTTTTCTATACGCTGGCCCAGTCCGACGATCTCCCCCGCTCCATCCTGTTCATGAACGCCGGTGTAAAGCTGCCCGCCGGGGATGAGCAGGTGGCCCAGCACCTCCAGACCCTGCTTGACCGCGGCGTGGAGGTACTGGTCTGCGGTACCTGCCTGAACTTCTACGGGATCGCCGATCAGCTCGCCGCCGGTACCGTCAGCAATATGTATGACATTCTCACCCGTATGCAGGAAGCGGGCAAGGTGATCTCTCTCTAAGTCATGGATTACTGTCTGATTACCTTCTCTTCCTCCAGCGGGGCCATCCAGGCTCAGCGGGCCCTGAAAGGCCACCTTCCCTTTCAGACCATGCCGGTCCTGCGGGAGATTTCGGCCAGCTGTGGCATTGCCGTCCGTCTCGCCCCTGACGCGGCCGACGAAGCCCGCTCGCTCCTCTCCCATTCGGAGCTGCGGGCAGATGAGTACGCCTTTTATGGCATAAGCGGGCACGGCCCCACGCTTACCGCACAGCCCCTGTTTGGATAACGTATGTTCATTTGAAATCCCCCGGAGGATACCTCCGGGGGATTTTCAGTACTCTGTGACCGAAAAAAGAGAAAGTGCGCCATCCAGGGTCACGGGCCCGCTGCTGCGGACCAGAAACCGCAGTCCGGTCTGGACCGGCACCACAAAGAGAAACTGTGTTCCCATGGACAGCGGCTGCTCATCCGCAGCATGTATCACGGCACGCAGCATATCCTCCTCCGCCAGACCGGTCACCGGAATCACCGCACAGCTTCCCCCGGCCGGCAGCTGCGCCACCAGATGACAGGCGCAGTAGGCAATCCGCCGGGGCTGAGTCAGCACAGTATCTCCGTTCTGGAGTGTAAAGGTGCCTTGACCAGGCAAAAAATCATGGAAGCGCACATAGGTCCCATCGCTGTAGCTGCCCTGGTTGACCAAGAACTGGGCATAGTCCGTAAAAGCAGACAACCCCTGAGGGCCGGTGGGGCCGGCAGCGCCAGCTGGTCCGGTTGCCCCGATGGGGCCGGTCGGGCCGGTTGGACCCGGCGGGCCTGCTGGCCCCTGTGGACCCGGCGGGCCCGGGACACAGCACAGGCAGCATCCGGGCGGTCTCTGTGACGGCATATGGCATCCCCTCCTGCCTCAGGGTATGCCGCAGGAGAGCTCAGGGTGTCTTTTCTTCCTGCTGCTTTCGAAGGGCTTCCTGCCGCTTGGTCATACGCCAGAGGGTGGTACGGCTGATCCCCAACTCCTTGGCCAGGTCCTTTTTCTTCATGGTGACCGGAATCTGGAAGGTGATGGGTTCCTGCATGGGCCGCTCCACTTCCACCGTCCGCGGACTCTCCCGCTCCGGGAAAAAGAGGTGAAGATCCAGCAGGGCCTCCTCATCCACCGCCTGGGCGCTGCTGAGCACCACCAGCCGCTCACAGACATTGCGCAGCTCCCGCACATTGCCCGGCCAGGCGTAGCGGCGCAGCAGGTCCCTGGCCTGCGGCGTCAGCAGAGGCGGACTTTTTCCCTGCTCGGCAGCCAACACACGGATCTGGCTCTCTACCAGAGGCAAAATATCGTCCGGCCGCTCCCGCAGGGGCGGAATATAGATCTCCAGGGTGTTGAGCCGGTGCAGCAGGTCGCTGCGGAACTTCCCCTGGGCAATCTGGCTCTGGATATTGACATTGGTCGCGGCAATGACCCGCACATCCACCGGGATGACCACCGTACTTCCCACACGACGGATCTCCCGCTCCTGGAGCACACGCAGGAGTTTGGCCTGGAGGGTGACGGGGATCTCCCCGATCTCATCCAGGAAAATGGTCCCGTGGTGGGCCAGCTCAAAGAGGCCCGTCTTTCCCTCCCGGGACGCCCCGGAGAAGGCCCCCGGCTCATAGCCGAACAACTCGCTCTCCAGCAAGGTTTCAGGCAGGGTGGCGCAGTTGACCGCCACAAAGGGCTGGCCCGCCCGGCTGCTGGCGGCATGGATGCTGTGGGCAAAGAGCTCCTTTCCGGTGCCGGTCTCCCCGGTGATCAGCACGTTGGATGGGGCCTGGCTGAATTTTTTTGCCATCTCCACCTTGTGCTGCATAGCGGGACTGACCGCGATGATGTCCCGGAAGGAGTACTTGGCGCTCAGCCCCTTCTGGAGCAGGCCCCGGCGGATCTTGCGCTCTTCCTGCAAGATCTTATCTGCTGCCTGGGTGGTGATCAGCGTTCCCAGACCGGAGGTCTCGCCGGAAATGAGCTTGTATTTGACGAGAAAGCGCTGCCCGTACAGATTGAGGAAATTTTCATCGCCGTCCCGGCAGGGATTTTCCCGGTTTCCAATAAAGGTGAGGTCCGGGTGGATATCGCTCACCCGCCGGCCCTTCCAGTCCGCCACAAAGGCCAGATGGTAGAGCTGGTAGGCCTGGTCATTGGCCTCCAGAATACGGCCGGATTCATCCACGGCCAGCACAGCGTCCTCATTCCCATCCAGGATCATGCGGATGATATTGCTCTTAGTCCGCTCTGTATTGATGCTGATCGCCGTATTCTTGGCCTCCACCAGAGCATGTTCCAGCGTCTCGGAGCGAATGTGGATATAGGTATATGGCATCCCTCTGCCCTGGCAGATGTGCCCGACGGTGCCGCCGCAGACCACGGCGTCCATCCCGTCGCTCTGACAGGCGTCCACCGCCTGAATGGCACTCTGCTCATCCGTCACCTCATAAATGCGGATCTTTGCCCGGCACAATTCCTCCAGACCGCCCAGAATACTCTGTACCTCTTCCCGTTTGAGGCACAGGCCGATCCGGTTCGGGTGAAAGTCCTCCCGGCATTGGAGCAGCGCGCCCATGATGTCCATCCCGTCAAAGCTGAGGTGGGTCACATGCTT
Source organism: Pseudoflavonifractor sp. MCC625 (assembly GCF_018784545.1). Taxonomy (NCBI): domain Bacteria; kingdom Bacillati; phylum Bacillota; class Clostridia; order Eubacteriales; family Oscillospiraceae; genus Pseudoflavonifractor; species Pseudoflavonifractor sp. MCC625. Next base: position 38,470 of record NZ_WQOJ01000022.1, read on the forward strand.
TTCCGGATAGAGTTCCTGGACCTTTCCATAGGTGATCCCTCGGGCTACAATGACGTCATAGCGCTCCAGATGGTGCAGGATCTCCGGCGTGCCGAAGCAATGGACGGCGTCAATGTGGACCTCATCGCTCTGCATCCGTTCCACCAGGCGTTCTACCGGCTTGAGCATCTCCGGCGCAGGGACAAATACGATGACATTGACCATCAGACCTCTCCTTTCCCATCCGTTTTGATTCCCCCCGGTCCACCGGCCGGGGCACTCACAGAAAATAGGGAGCGAACCCTCTGATCTCGCAGGTCCGCTCCCATGATACTATATTTTAGCCTTCGGCTCAACCTTCCTTGGAAGCCAGGTAGTCAGCCTGGAAGTCAGCCACATACTGGGTGGCCTCCTCGGTGGCCTTGTACTCGTCGATGAGCTGGTTGAGCTCCAGGTACTCCTGCCAGGCCTCGCTCTCGGCGCACTGGCCCAGAACGTTGCTCCAGTAGGTGACAGCCTCATCGCTCATGGCAGCAGGGGCAGCCACGCCGCGCCACACGGGCTTCTCCACGTTCTCATAGTCGCCGATCTCAGAGAGAGTGGGGGCGTCGGCCAGGTTGCCGGTGAAGCGCTCGGTGGACAGGGCCAGGGTGGGGGTCAGGTCGCCGGACTCCACATACTGGGAGGCGGCGGCGGGCTTGGAGATGACGAAGTCCAGGTTGCCGCCCAGAGCAGCGGTGATGGCGTCACCGGTGGAGTCATAGGTGATGTAGCCCATCTGATCCTGGGTCAGGCCCAGTTCCTCCAGGAGGGCGTTGTAGGTGGCGATATCGTCGCCCTTGGAGCCGCCGATGACCACATAGGTGCCGTTTTTGGCGGCCTCAATGGCAGCGGCAAAGTCGGTCAGGTCGCCGCCAGCCTTGGCATAGTCGGTCTTGTGCTCGGCCGCGGTCTCGCTGGTGAAGAGCAGCTGCTTATCCACCGCCATGATGGCCAGGATCCGGAAGTTCTCCGCGCGGTTCTTGGTGTTGTCCACCATGGGCATCAGGTCGCCGGAGTTGAAGGTCAGCAGGTTGTAGTCCGCACCGCTCTTCATGGTGGCGATCTTGTTGCGGCCCACTTCACCGGCGCCGTCGGTCTCATTGGAGACCACGATGGTCTGGCCGTTGACCAGGTCTTCATTCTTCATGATGTCGCTGAGCTTGCGGGTAAAGAGGTCGGAGCCGCCGCCCGCGGAAGAGGTGCAGATCCAGGTGATGTTCTTGGTGGGATTGAACTCGCCGTTTTCATTGATGTCGGAGGCGCCGCCGCAGGCCGCCAGAGAGACGGTCATCATGGCCGCCAAGGACAGGGAGAGCAGTTTCTTCTTCATATTCATGATTATCTTCTCCTTATGGATTCTTATATTTGATATAGGATACGTCCAGAGAATATCAGACCGCAGCCTTGGTGTTGCTGCCCTTGACCTTGCGCAGGATGCTCTTGACCACGGGAGTCAGGACCAGCACCAGGAAGATGGCCAGCAGGACCAGCTTCAGGGGGCTGTTGACAAAGATGCCCAGTTTACCCTGAGAGGCGATAAAGGCCTTGCGCATGTTCTCCTCCAGCATGGGGGCCAGAACAAAGGCCAGCAGCATGGGGGCGGTGGGGAAGCCATTCTTCTCCAGCAGGTAGCCGATGATACCGGAGATAAACATGATGACCACGCCGTACATGGAGTAAGAGGTGCTGTAAGCGCCCACGATGCACACGCAGGTGATGATGGGGATCATGTACTTGACGGGCACGCTCAGGATGTTGATGAGCACAGGGATGATCAGGATGGCCACCAGCAGGGTGAACACGTTGGCCAGATACAGGGAGGAGATCAGGCTCCAGCAGAACTCAGGGTTGGTATCAAAGAGCAGGGGACCGGGATTCAGGCCCCACATCATCAGGCCGCCCAGCAGAACGGCGCCGGTGCCGGAACCGGGGATGCCCAGGGCCAGCAGGGGAGCAAAGGCGCCGGCGGCAGCGGCGTTGTTGCCGGCCTCAGAGGCGGCGATACCCTCAATGGCACCGGTGCCCATGGGCTCTTCGCTCTTAAACTTCTTCTGCATGGCATAGCCCACCATGGAGCCGGTGGTGGCACCGGAGCCGGGCAGAACGCCCACAAAGGTACCCAGCACACCGGAACGGAGGATGGGGGGCAGGATGCGGCGGAAATCGTGTCCCTTGAGGAGGCTTCCGCGGATGGAGAGCTTGATCTTGCGCTCTTCGCTCTGGCGCTTCTCCTCATCGGCCTTGCGCTCATTGACCAGCTTGATGACCTGGGCAAAGCCTACGCAGCCGATGACAAAGGGAGTAAAGGTAATGCCGCCCAGCAGGTAGATGTTGCCGAAGTCGTAGCGGGGCACGCCGGAGAGGGTGTCCATACCGATGCTGGCCACCAGAATGCCCAGCATGGTGATGACGATGCCCTTGATGGGGTTCTCACCGATGAGCCAGCTGATGCTGGTCATGGCGATGAGCAGCACCACGGTCATCTCGGCATAGCCGAACATCAGGCCCACCTGGGCAAGACCGGAGGCGGTAATAGTCAGGATCAGGATGCCGATGGTGCCGCCGATAAAGCTGGAGAGGTTGGCGGCCACCAGCGCCTGGCCAGGACGGCCCTTCTTGGCCATGGGGTAGCCGTCCAGAGCAGTCGTAATTGCGGGGGTATCGCCGGGGATGTTCAGCAGGATGGCGCTGAAGGAGCCGCCGTACATGTTGGAGTAATAGAGGGCGCCCAGCATGATAATGGCAGTGGTGGGGTTGAACTTATAGGTGAGGGGGAGCAGCAGGGCCACGCCGGCCAGGCTGCCGATACCGGGCATGGCGCCGACCACCAGGCCCAGGATAGCGCCCAGCATACAGGCGCCGATGTTTACGGGATCCAGAACGGTCTGAAATCCGGCAAACAGCATTGCAAAGTTTTCCATACTTTTTCAGACCTCCTTACATGAAGAGCTCAAACAGGCCCATGGGGAACTGAACCTGCAGCCAGACCACAAACACGCCGATGATGATGGCGGCCAGAATGGCCTCAATGATGATCACATGCTTCCAGGGAGCATGCTCCACCAGCTTGAGCCACAGCACCAGGTACACCAGGCAGCTCAGGATCAGACCGATCACCATGCTGCCGATGATGATACCGGCGGCGCCCAGAATGACCATCAGCTCCGCACGGTTATACTGAACGTCCTTCCCGTCCTTATCCCGGGCCACCTGGATAAAGCTGGCGATGCTGGCCAGCAGCAGGACGACCGCAATGATGATGGGGAAAAATCCAGGGGTGGGACCCGCGTCCCAAAATCCAAAGTCGATCATGCCGACTGCAATGAACAAGATGGCCACAATGGCAGTGACTACCGGGATCAGTGCCCGTGTGTTGAGTTTCTTTTTCTCCACGTTCTATCTCTCCTCTCTTGCTTCCGGCCAGTGCTCCTATGGCCCCAGCCGTCCGGCGGAGTCGCCGGAGTTTGCCCGCTCCCGCATATCGACTGTACATTACCCTCCTCCGATGCAGTTGCAGGCGGTCAAGACCCTCACGCGGGCCTCATTCTGCCCGAATAAAAAAGCAACGCCTGTGCCAATCTCCCATTTTTTCAAACTTCTCTTTTCTCTTTCGGTGTTTTTTGTACAAATTATCCTGTATCTTTTCAAAAAATGTCCTTATATTTCCTCCCAGAAATTCTTAACAAAAAGTTTTCAATTTTTTTATGAAGTTGCGCTTTAGAACAATTGCTTCATTTTGTTTCACAATTTGTTTCAAAAAATGAAACGCATTGAAACATATACGTTTCAATGCGTTTCATTCAACTTCTGTGTGAAAAATAGGATCCCTCTACCCACTTCTGTTTCACCGAAGCACATGGTATCATACTCCAAAAGGAGGGGATCTTTTGCATCCATTTGACAGGCTCCTGCTCCAGGTACAGCAGGAGGCACATGCTCTGAGCATCCCGATCTCTGCTCAGATCGTCCCCCACGTGCACATCAACACCCGGGCACTCACCCGGTTTGGCCGCTGCTCCTTTCGGGACGGAGCATACCACATTGAATTGACCCACCGCCTTCTGGATGCGCCGGAGCGGGCCATCCGCCAGACACTGGCCCACGAACTGCTCCACACCTGTCCCGGCTGCCAGAACCACGGGCCGCTCTGGCAGCACTATGCCGGAGAGATGAATGCCGCTTACGGCTACTCCATCACCCGCACCGCACTCCCCAGTTCTCTGGGGCTGGCCGACGAAAAGCCGGTGCGTCACTTGGTGGTCTGTCTCTCCTGCGGCCGGGAATTTCCCCGCTCCCGCGCCTCCCGCCTGACCCAGCACCCGGAGCGCTATCGCTGCCGCTGCGGCGGCAAACTGGCGCTGCGCTTTTAGCCGTTTGGCGTATCTGTCTCACACTTCCCGTGAAAGAGCACGCAGCTGGTATAGGTAATGGTGTTGGGTCCGTAGTAATAGGGTACGCCAGCCCGCTCACAGGCGCTGGATACCAGCAGTCCAAAGGCCTCCATGGAGATGACCGCCCGCTGGGGGAAGCGGCAGGGCGCATCCGGATAGGTACACTGAGCACACAGCTGGCAGGTCCCAGCCCCCAGGGGCAGGCAGTCGGCTTCCTCCGCCCGGGCCGCCTCTGCCAGAGCGGCAAAGCGCTCCTTGTGGATCCGCTCCGTCTCCATCATGGTGTCTGCGTCAAAGGGGTCGTCCAGCATGCCGGTGCTCTGTACCAGCACGCCCTCCCCGTATTCCTTCAGCCGGGCCGCGCACTCCTCCAGACTTCCGCAGCCGGGAGGGCAGGTCCACCGGGTACCAAAGGCCCCGCACCGGCCTGCCGCACACATATCCCGCACCTCCGGCAGACACTCCAGGTCCTGTGCACGCACCACTCCCACATGCTCAAACCCAAATTCCTGCGCCTTTTTGCACCAGTCCATCTCGACCGTCCCTCCCTAATTTATTCTATATTTTTTTATTTTACTGCTCTTTTCCCCCATATGCAAGCTTTGCCCATTTACGCCAGCTCAGATGAAGAGTATAATAAGATATTCTAGCGCTCTTAAGGTGCGGATCTTGCCGCACCGGAAAGGAGATCTGTATGAAACGATCCGCACTTCTCCCGCTGACCGCTCTGCTGTTGGCCCTGGTGTCCTGTTCTCCCAAAGCGCCTGCTCCGTCTTCTTCCACGGCACCAGTCCCCACACCTTCGGCTCCCCCCACCCCCTCTCCCACCCCCACTTATACCTATGTTGCACCTGTTCTCTCCGAGCAGGTCTTTACCCAGGACTACACAGCCGACGACGGCACCACTGTACTGTCGGTGTCCTATACTCTGCCGGATTTCGAAAATAAATCCGAGTCCCCCGCCCTCGCCGCCATTTCCGCCTGGTATGCCGCTGAGGGACAGGCTCTTCTGGACAATACCACCGCCACCACCGCCCAGGACGCCCTCAGTGACTATGAGCTCTCCGGTCCTCTCGGGCTTCCGTTTCAGCCCATGAAAGAGGAAATGACCTATACCTCCCTCTATCAGAATGAGCAGGTCATCTCCTTTGCCCGGGAATTTTATGCCTCCTCGGAGGGGGCCGCGCACCCCACTGTCTTCCGTATGGGGGAGCTCTTTGACCTGACCACCGGTGCCTCGCTGACCTTTACCCAGTGCTTTACCGACGCCATTGCCGCCTCGGAACAGGCGCTGGAGTATATTCTCGCCTCGGATACGGCTGCCGGACTGATGCAGCAGGGCGTGGAGAAAGCTCAGCTCCAGGCCGCTTTTCAGCCGGAGAACTTCTATCTGACCAAGGATGGATTCGTTTTCTGGTTCCAATCCGGGGATCTGGGCGCCAACAACAGCCCCGTGGAGATCCCCGTCCCCTATTCTGCCTTGAAGGAGTATCTTGTCTCATGGATCGGATGATGGAACACACCATACAAACACTGACTGTCGACGCCTATTCCAGCGACGGCGCCGGCGTCGCCCATCTGGACGGCGCGGCCGTCTTTGTGGCGGGCGGCCTGCGGGGTGAGACCTGCCGGGTCTACCTGGACAAGGTGGGACGCACCGCGGTCTGGGGCCATGTGGTGGAGGTCCTGACTCCCTCCCCCAACCGGCTGACCCCTGACTGTCCCTATGACGCCCAGTGCGGCGGCTGCCGTTTTCGCCACATGACCTATGCGGAGGAGCTCTCCGCCAAGCGCCAGCGGGTAGAAGATGCTCTGCGCCGCATCGGCGGACTGGATCTGTCGGTGGAGGAGATCTTAGGTGCGGCCCATCCCGAGCGCTACCGCAACAAGGCACAGTTCCCCGTCTGTCCCGGTCCCCGGATCGGATTCTATCAGGCCGGGACCCATACTGTCACCGATGTCGCCGACTGCCTTCTCCAGAGCGAAGCGGCCGCCCGGCTGCGCACCGCCGCCAAGGAGTGGATGACCGCCTTCCGCATCCCCGCCTATCAGGAAAAGAGCGGCAAGGGCCTGGTACGCCATGTCTATGTCCGCACCAACCGCCGCGGCCAGTCTCTCTTCTGCCTTCTGGTCAACGGAACCAGTGTCCCCCACGAGGAGGAGCTGGTGCGGGCCCTGCGCAGCGCCGAGCCCGGCCTGATCGGTGTTGTACTGGGCGTCAACGAGAAGCGCAGCAACGTCATCCTCGGTGACTCCTACCGCACATTGTGGGGAAATGACTTTTTGGACGATACCCTCTGCGGACTTACCTTCCGCCTGTCCGTCCCCTCGTTTTATCAGGTCAATCCAGAGCAGACCGAGATCCTCTATGGCAAAGCGGCCGAATTTGCGGCCCTCACCGGAAGAGAAACCGTTCTGGACCTCTACTGTGGCATCGGCACCATCGGTCTGACCATGGCCGGAAAGGCCCGCTCCATCATCGGCGCTGAGGTGGTCCCGGAGGCCATCCGGGACGCCCAGGCCAACGCCCAGCGCAACGGCATCACCAACGCCCGCTTCCTGTGCGGAGATGCCGGTGAGGCCGCCCGCCGTCTGGCGCAGGAGGGACTCCGCCCCGGTGTGGTGTGTGTGGACCCCCCGCGGAAGGGCCTGCGGGAGGACGTGGTGGAGACGGTGGCCTCCATGGCTCCCCAGCGCATCGTCTATGTCTCCTGTGATCCCGCCACGCTGGCACGGGATCTGGCCCGTTTTGCCCAGTGCGGTTATTCCACCCAGAAGGCCGTGGCCGTGGATATGTTCCCCCGCACCGCCCATGTGGAGACGGTCTGTCAGCTCATCCGGGCCAGCCGCTGAGTCAACCGCTCCGCCTCAACTACATTCACTGATACTTCGCAGCGCCTTCCGGGCCGGCCTATCCCGGACTTTTGCTGTGTGCCCATGGAGGTACTGCTATGACAAATCCCCGCTCTTCTCTCACGGAGATTCTGGACGGCCTAAAGACCACTGCGGTCTACATCGTCCATCCCCAGACCCGGGAACTTCTTTTCCGCAATCAGGCCGCCGCTGCCCTGACACCCGAACTGATGCCCGGAAGTCCCTGTCCCGCCTTTCCGGACGCCTCTGTCGCGCCCATTCACTGGCAGGACGACACCGAGGCGGAGATGCTCTCCCGCACACTTCCGCGGGAGGTTGGGGACACTTCCTCCCCCTGTACCGGTGCGGTACCGGTATCGGCACTCTCCGCCTGCTGCGATCTGTTTTCCTACGTGCTGGACCTTACCGCGGGCACATATTGCATCTGTCCGCCCGCTCTCTCGGGTCAGCGGGGCACATTAGAAGAGCTGCGCACGCAGCTGTGCAGCCAGGTCTCCTCGGACCGTGTCTCTCTGCTGGAGCATTTCCTCTCCCCGGAGCAGCTGCGTCAGGCACTGACCGCTCCCCTCCCCCCGCTGGAGCTGGATCTGAAGCAAAGCGACGGCAGTGAACACCATGCCGTCCTCACCCTGCTGCCCCTCTCTCCCGCCGCCTGTGGTCCGGACCGCGTCCTGCTCACCGGCCGCACCCAGCACCAGACCATGGCTGCCCGACGGCATGCCGCCGAGCAGCGGGCGCTCTACGACTCTCTCCCCGGCGGGGTAGCCAAGTTCCGGATTGATGAACAGACTACCTTCCTGGGCGGAAGTTCCACCTTCCTGGAGATGTTCGGTACCCCGCCCCACAAGGGTATGGGGCACAGCATCCTCCACGAATACCGGGCCCATATTCTCTCGGAAATCCACAGCAAGGCCCGGCGCCGCCTGCCCATCTCGCTGGAATTTCCCATGCTGTGCCGGGATGGCCGTTCCATCTGGGTCCAGTGCGAGGGGACCTGTGTGGAGGAGGACGGCGGATATCCGGTCTATCTCTTCCTGCTGCTGGATATCACTCTGCGCCACGAAGCTGTGGAGGCGCTGGAACAGGAGCGGGCCAAGTACCGCCTGGTGGCGGAAGGGGCCGCCGACATCGTCTTTGAGTACTTCCCCCATCAGGACCACCTCTGTATCCAATACAGCCAGGGCGAATCCAGCCTTGCCATTCCCGGATATCTGGGCGATGTCGTGCAGCGGGAACGCTGTTCCGGCGCAGACCTGGAGCGGCTCCAACAAGTCCTGTGCGGCAGTCTCCGGCAGGCTGAGGTCCGCATTATCCCTTACCAGGAGGCCGAGCCCCACTGGTATCTGCTCCAGGGAAATCCGCTTCTGGACGGCGGGGAGATCACCCGGGTGATCGGCACCTTCCGCCTCATTGACGAGCCAAAAGCCCAGATCCAGACCGCCCAGCACCAATTGGCGGAGGCTCTGGAGGAAAACCGGCGGGCCAACCGCCGCTTCTCCAGCGCGGTGAGCCGGTTCTATGATGCCATCTATGAGGCAGAGCTCTATTCCGGTGATCTGATTATCTGGAAGGAGTCGGAGGGGGTCCTCACCCCCATGGAGAGCGGTGTTACCCTGTCCGAGCACATCCAGACGGTGGCCGACCATTTTGTCCATCCGGATTACCGGGAGCGCTTCCTGGCCCAATTCACCCAGGAACGGCTGCTGGAGTTCTTTCTCAGCGGCGGGCAGGAGTGCTCCATGGAGGCGCCCAACCTTCTCGTCTCCGGTGAATACCACTGGTTCAGCCTCCAGGTCCAGCTGGTGGAGCGGGAGGAGCATGTTCTGCGCATCATGCTCTACCTCAAGGATATCGAGGCGCAGAAGGCCGAACAGGAACGCCGGCAACAGGCCCTGCGGGACGCCCTCAAGCTGGCCGAACAGGCCAACGACGCCAAGACGGACTTCCTCTCCCGGATGAGCCATGACATCCGCACACCTATGAACGCCATCATCGGCATGACCACCATTGCCTCCTCCCATCTGGAGGAGCCGGAAAAAATCGCCGACTGTCTGCAGAAGATCACCTCTTCCTCCCGGTATCTTCTCTCTCTCATCAACGATATTCTGGATCTCTCCCGCATTGAATGCGGCAAGCTCTCCATTGCGCAGGAGCCCTTTGATCTGTTACAGCTGATCGAGGATCTGAACGCGGTGTGTTCCTCCCAGGCCCTGCTCAAAGAGCAGGAGTTTCGCATGACCGTCTCTCCCCAGCTGCGGCGCACCTATACCGGAGATGCCCTGCGCTTCCATCAGATCCTGATGAACCTGCTTGGAAACGCCCTGAAGTATACGCCTGAGCATGGCCATATCTCCTTCCGCGCCGACTGCAAACGGCTGACGGCGGATTCCGATCTGCTCACCTTCCAGGTGCAGGACGACGGCATCGGCATCACGCAGGACTTTTTGTCCCATATCTTCGACGCCTTTTCCCAGGACCGCCAGACCGACGCCCGGGTGGGCAGCGGCCTGGGCCTGGCCATTACTCAAAACCTGGTCCATCTCATGAACGGCAACATCTCTGTGGAGAGTGAATTTGGCAAGGGAAGCTGTTTTACGGTGGAGATCCCCCTGAAATATCCCGATGTCCAATCCGGCTTTGCCGAGGATGATCTTCCCGTGGACCTGCGGGTCCTGGTGGTGGATGACGACTCCACCGTTCTGGAACAGGCTGTCACCCTTCTCTCCCAGATGGGGGTCACGGCTCAGATCGCCGGCAGCGGCGCCAAAGCCCTGAGCATGCTGGAACATGAGCTGGAAAAACAGCAGCACTACGACATTGTTCTGGTGGACTGGAAAATGCCGGGCATGGACGGCGTCGAGACCGTACGGCGGATCCGCACCCTGACCGGCGGCGAGACCTTGGTGGCCGTCATGTCCGCCTATGACTGGAGTGATATCGAAACAGAAGCCCGGGAGGCCGGTGTGGACCTCTTTGTCTCCAAGCCGCTTCAGCCCCACAATCTGCGCGCCGTACTCACCTCGTCGGCCCGCCATCACAGACAGCAGGCACAGGAGGTCCACTTTGACGGGCAGCGCGTACTGCTGGTGGAGGACAATGAGCTCAATCAGGAGATCGCAGCCACTATTCTGGAGGAAAAGGGTCTTCTGGTAGATGTGGCGGAAAACGGGCAGGTCGCTCTGGAGCGGTTCCAGGCCACCCCGCCGGGGACCTATTTCGCCCTGCTCATGGACATCCAGATGCCGGTGATGAACGGCTACGAGGCCGCCCGGGCCATCCGGGCGCTGGACCGCCCCGACGCCTCCAGCGTTCCCATCATTGCCATGACTGCAAACGCCTTTGCCAGCGATGTCTCCGAGGCCATGTCGGCAGGTATGAACGGCCACATCGCCAAACCCGTGGAATTTGAAAAGCTCGCCGCCCTGCTCCGCGACGTGGCCAGAGGGCGTACCGACGCCCAACCGTGAAACGAGGGATACTATGTCTGATACCCATTCCATCCATGTCATCGCCCACATCCACACCCAGTTCCCCACGAAATTCGGCATCCCCCGTCAGAGTGGTCTGGTGGAAGAACTGCGGGGGACGGTGGTCTTTGAGCCGGAATACCGCAATCCCGACGCCCTGCGGGGTTTGGAGGCCTTTTCCCACATCTGGCTGATCTGGCAGTTTTCCGGTGCGGTACGGGAGAACTGGTCCCCCACCGTCCGCCCGCCCCGTCTGGGCGGCAACCGGCGGATGGGTGTGTTTGCCACCCGCTCTCCCTTCCGCCCCAACCCCATCGGGCTCTCCTCCGTGCGCCTTCTGGGCGTGGAACACCATCCGGAGCTGGGCCCCGTACTCCAGGTGGCCGGGGCTGACCTGATGGACGGCACGCCCATCTACGACATCAAGCCCTATATTGCCACCGACCTCCATCCGGATGCCGCGGGCGGCTTTACTTCCGGTCTCGACGAGCGCAGACTGGAGGTGGAGTTTCCCCCCGCTCTTCTGGAGCAGATCCCCGAGGTGCACCGCTCCGCCCTGCTGGGGGTGCTCTCCCGGGACCCCCGTCCCAGCTATCAGAAGGATTCCGACCGTCTCTACGGCCTGGCCTTCGCCGGATGGGATATCCAATTTACCATTTGGGAAGGCGTCCTCACCGTCCGCCATGTCCGCCCCTGCTGACCCGGGGCACACTGAAAAGGAGTCTTTATGACCTATTCTCTCTATCAACTTCTCTGGCTCTTCCTGCTCTACTCCCTTTTGGGCTGGTGTGCCGGCGTCGTGGCGTCCTCCCTGCGCAAACATGCCTTTATCAACACCGGTTTCCTCAACTTGCCCCTGTGCCCCATCTATGGCACGGCCGCCGTCCTCTTTTCCATTTTTCTCCCGGAACTGGCCCAAAACCTCTTCTTCCTCTTCCTGGGCGGCGCAGTACTCTCTGCCTTCCTGATCTTTGTGACCGGCTTCCTGCTGGAGCGCATTTTTCACCGGAAATGGTGGGACTTCACCCAGCACCGTTTTCAGTTTGAGGGGTATATCTCGGTTCCCCTTCTGGCCCTCTGGGGCGCCCTGGCCGTGGTATGCATCCGGCTGGGGAATCCCCTTCTTCTGCATCTGACACAGCTCATCCCCCGTTCCGTCGGCCAGACCATTCTGGCTGTGGTCTACGGACTGGTGGGGCTGGACTTCCTGCTCTCCCTGGTCTCGGTCCTCCAGCTGCGCTTCCGGGTCAAAAAGCTCACCGAACTGGAGGAGGACTTCCGCAATCTGTCCAATCAGTTCGGAAATGCCATTACCGGACGCATTCAGCGCCGTGTGATCCACGCCTATCCCAACCTGGAAACCGAAAAAATCGTCAAAACACAGAAGGAAGCTAACCGCCGGGAAAAGTCCCTTGTCTTTGCACAGGGCTGCTGCTTTCACAAGCTGGTGTGGCTCTTTGTCATCGCCGCCTTTTTGGGCGATATCATTGAGACGGTCTTCTGCCGCTTTACCCTTGGCTGGTGGATGAGCCGTTCCAGCGTGGTGTGGGGCCCCTTCAGCGTGGTGTGGGGACTGGGCGCAGTCATGCTCACCGCGGCCCTCTATAAATACAAGGATAAGAGCGACGGCTCCATCTTTTTGGCCGGGACCATCCTGGGCGGCGCCTATGAATATGTGTGCAGCGTCTTTACCGAGCTGGTCTTCGGCACCATCTTCTGGGATTACAGCCACCTCCCCTTCAACCTGGGCGGGCGGATCAATCTGCTCTTCTGCTTCTTCTGGGGGATCGCTGCGGTGGTCTGGCTCAAGTACATCTACCCCCCGCTCTCCCGTCTCATCGAGCGCATTCCCATCCGCTGGGGCCGTGTGGGAACCTGGGTGCTTCTGGTCTTTATGGTGTGCAATATGTCCCTCTCCGCCCTGGCGCTGGCCCGCTACTCGCAGCGCCAGACTCAGCCGGATGCCCCTCAGAATGCCGTGACCGCTTTCCTGGATGCCCGCTTCCCCGACGCACGGATGGAACGGATCTATCCGAAGGCTGAAATTGTAAACTGAATTCTCCACATTTTACGGCTCCATTGTGGAAAATCTATTGTGCCAGGAGGTCTTCTTCATGCCCAAATCCCAGGGACTTGTCCTCTATTATAACGCTTCCACCCCGCAGGAAGCCGCGAAAGCCCGCCTCGTTTTCATCCGTATGGGTCTGCGGATCAAGCTGATCTCCATGGAAGAATTGGGACAGGCGGTGGGCTCCTTTGCGGGTCTGGAGGTACCGCCCCCTCCCGCTGCCGATCCTGTTTCCATTGAGGAGAGCATTCTGGTCTTCTCCGGCCTTCCGGGGCGTGCGCTGGATCAGACGCTGGCCGCCCTGCGCAAGGCCGGGATCCCCCGCTCGGTCTACAAGGCCGTCCTGACCCCTGGAAATGCCTCCTGGTCTTTCTATCAGCTCTATCAGGAGCTCTGTAAGGAGCGGCAGGCCATCGAAGATGGCAATTCTCCCGATTGACTTCGACAATCCTCTATTTTATTAAGCAAGATTATAAAATTTTTCTCAAAAACAACTTTTTGCTTGTCCCGTGCGTCAAAAAGAGGTAAGCTTAGTGTTCGGTAGCGATCGGACGCAGGGCTTACCCCTGCCGTCAGTCTATGGAAAGGCAGGTGCGGCGCACTTTGAGCATCAATTATGACCAGCTTCTGGATCTGGCCACCGAGCTTGGCTTCCGTCTGATGGAGACGGGAGCCGAGATCTACCGGGTGGAGGAATCCGTACAATACATTCTGCGGGCATACGGTGTGGAGACCGGCGAGGTCTTTGCCATTCCCAACTGCCTGATCGTCAGTCTCACCGATACCGCAGGGCACGCCAGCACACGGGTGCGGCGGATCCCCGCCCACGGAACGGACATCTCGCTTCTGGAGTCCTACAACGAATTCTGCCGGAACATCGTACAGTCGCCTCCCCCGCTGGAAGAGGCCCTGAACCGCATGGAGGCCATCTCCGCCCGGCACTTCGTCTACCCCTTCCCCGTGATGCTCCTGGCCTATTTTGTGGGCGGCGGGGCATATTCCCTGTTTTTTGGCGGGGACTGGACCGACGGCATCTGCGGCGGACTGTGCGGCGTGGCCATCGGGCTGTGTCTCCGGCTACTGGGCCCCCTTGGCGCCAACTCCTTTGTGCGCACCATGGCTGCCGGAGCGGTAGCCGCCCTGTGCGCACTGGTTCTGGTGGGCATGGGTCTGGGACACAATCCGGACTTTATCACCATCGGCGCGCTGATGATCCTGGTGCCGGGGATCGCCTTTACCAATGCCATGCGGGATATCATGGCCGGTGATCTGACATCAGGGGTCAACAAAGTGGTGGAGGCCCTCCTCATCGCCACCGCCATCGCACTGGGAACCGGCTTTGTTCTGAGCCTGGCTCCGACGGTCTAAGGGGGTGGATGTGTTGGAACTGTTCACCTTCTCCTACTTTCTCCCCTGTCTCTACGCCTTTGTGGGCTGCGTGGCCTTTGCCGTCTCCTTCAATATCCACGGCCGTGAGATCCCCATTTCCGCCCTGGGCGGCGCGGTAGGCTGGCTGGTCTATCTGATCTCCGCCCCCTGGTTCCCGGGTGAGGTCGTGCGGTATTTTCTGGCCTCCCTGGCCCTCACCGCTTACTGTGAGGGGATGGCCCGGGTGCGCAAATGTCCCGCCACTTCCTATCTTCTGATCTCGATTTTCCCCCTGGTCCCGGGCGCCGGCATCTACTATACGATGGAGTATGCCGTCCACGGTGAGACCGCCCTCTTCCTTCAGCAGGGAATGGATACACTGAGCCTGGCCGGCGCGCTGGCGCTGGGCATCCTGCTGGTGACCTCCATCATGCGTATGTGGACCCTCTTCTGCCGCCGGACCAGGCGGACTTCCGCGCAAAGGAGATGATCTCTTGCCCCGCTACGACTATGTGCTCTTTGATGCGGATAACACCCTGTTTGACTTCGATCTGGCCGAGCGCCGGGCGCTCCAGGCTGCGCTGGAGGCCCACGGCTATCCCTTCAATGACCTGACGGAGCAGCTCTATCTCTCCGTGAATCGAGCGCTCTGGCACCGGTTTGATCTGGGCACCATTGACAAGGATACCCTCCTGCGGGAGCGCTTTGCCGTCTTTTCCCGTGTGATGGGCGGAGAGGACGATCCGGAGGAATTCAACCGCTTCTATCTCGACCGTCTGGCCGAGGGGAGCGATCTGCTTCCCGGTGCAGAGGCCCTCTGCCGCGCCCTTGCGCCCCACTGCACCCTGGCCATCGTCACCAACGGAGTCTCCCATGCCCAGCGGGGCCGCTTCTATGCCTCGCCCCTCCCGCCCCTCTTTTCCGGGCTGTATATCTCCGGCGAATTGGGCGTGAGCAAGCCCCAAAAGGCCTTTTTTGATGCAGTTCTTCAGGACCTGCATATCCCGTCCCATGCCCGTACCGTCGTGGTAGGGGATAATCTGCTCTCCGATATTCAGGGCGGGATCAACGCGGGTCTCGACACCATCTGGTACAATCCCCGGAAGCTTCCCAATCCCAACGGCCCGTTCCCCACATTTGAGGTATCGGATTTTGACGCGCTGCGCACGCTGCTCCTGTGCTGATTTTATTTCCTGAAATGAGGTACATATCCCATGTCTAACGTCAAGCGTTCCTCTTACCGCCGCCCGCCCCGGCGTCCCTCTCTCCCTCTGCTGGCCGCCGGCCTGGTGGTCTGCGCAGGACTGCTGCTGGCGCCTACGCTGACCCGCGCATTTTCGTCGGATTCCCCATCTTCCTCCAGTCCCACCCCCTCCCCTTCTGCGGCCGCTCCCTCCGTAACTCCGGTGGCCCCTTCCGTTGCCACGCCGCCTCCTGCCGCGCTGAGCGCCGCACCCCAGGCTTCTCCCACCCCCGCGCCTGCTGCCGAGTCCCCTGCGCCCGCCGGTAATGGTACCTACGACTATACCAAGCCGGCTCCCGCCTCTGACCCGGTCGATATGTCCTATTTCTCCGACGCGCTCTTTATCGGAGACTCCCGTACCGAGGGTCTCCAGCTTTACAGCGGCATTGAGGGCGCCTCCTTCTACTGCTATAAGGGCATCACCATTTTTGACGTGATGCAGGAGAATCCCAAAAAGCTCATCACCATCAACGGGCAGAAATATTCCATTGTGGACGCGCTCTCCGCTGAGGCCGGGAAGTACAGCAAGGTGTACATCTCCCTCGGCATCAACGAGCTGGGCTATTACGACGACCAGGGCTTCCACGACAAATTTGCCGCCCTCATCGATCACATTCGGGAAACCCAGCCCAACGCCATTATCTATCTCCAGAATCAGGTGCCGGTCAATCCCACGCTCTGCGCCAAAAACTGGCCCTCTTATGTAAACAACGACAAGGTCGCCGTCTACAACGGCATCTTTGAGCAGCTCGCCGAGGAGAAGCAGGTGGTTCTGCTGGATGTGGCCTCTGCCCTCTCCAACTCCGACGGGATCCTGGCCCAGGAAAACACCGTGGATGGCGTGCATTTCACCACCAGCTGGTACAAGACCTGGCTCACCTATCTGATGAATCACACCGTGGACCCCGCTCTCCTGTAACCCATGTGACCTACATGACACTATAACAATAGAAAGGAAGTCTTGCTCCATGCGTCCCTCCCTCTTCCGGCGGCTTCTTCCTCTGGCTGCCCTCTGTCTCCTGCTCTCTGCCTGCGGCGGAAAAGCTGCCACCCCCTTTGATCCTGCGGCCACGGCCCAAGCCCTTCAGGACTCCGGCGCCTTTTCTGAGCCTCTGGAGTCCATGTCTCAGGACCTGGCCTGCGGGACTCTCTACGCCATTGACAGCGCCGATGTGACCGGATGTGCCGTCTACACTACGCCCACCGCCGGCGCGGAAGAGATCGCTGTCTTCACCCTGGTGGATGAGGATGCCGCGAAGAGTGCCTTGGACGCTCTGACCCAGCGGGTCGCGGACCAGAAGGAGGCGCTGGAGAATTACCAGCCCGACGAGGTTTCCAAGCTGGACAACGCTATTTTGGAGCAGCGGGGCAACTCCGTCCTGCTGGCAGTGGCCGCCGATGCGGATGCTGCACAAAAGGCGCTGGACGCCCTGAAGTAAGCAGAATTTTGATACGGCCTGGTGGAGAATGTGCCATTCTCTACCAGGCCGCTTTTTTGTGGCTATCTTTTCCTTCCTCTTTTTCCAAATCATACAGGCTTTCGGCACCTGCTTTTGCAATCCTCATCCAAGAAAAGGCGCTTTTTTTCTTTTCTGTGCAATTAAATGAATATCTCTGTCTCTTTTTAGACTATATATAATTTTTGACAGTTTTACTTGCATTCTTTTGTGAAAATGCTATAATGCAAAGTGTCAAAGCTTTGAGGAGGAATGTCACATGGGCCACAAATATGTTTATCAGTTCAGTGAAGGCAACGGCAAAATGCGTGAGCTGCTGGGCGGTAAAGGCGCCAACCTGGCCGAGATGACCAATCTCGGTATGCCTGTACCCCAGGGCTTTACCGTAACCACCGAGGCCTGCACTCGTTATTATGAGGATGGCCGTGCCATCGCCCCGGAGATCCAGGCTGAGATCTTGGAGTACCTCTCCAAACTGGAGGAGACCACCGGAAAGCAGTTTGGCAACGCCTCCAATCCTCTGCTGGTCTCGGTGCGCTCCGGCGCCCGTGCCTCCATGCCCGGCATGATGGACACCATCCTGAACCTGGGCCTCAACGACAGCGTCGTGGTGGGCCTGGCTGAAAAATCGAAAAATCCCCGCTTTGCCTATGACTCCTACCGCCGCTTTATCCAGATGTTCTCCGACGTGGTCATGGAGCTCTCCAAGAGCCGCTTTGAGGAGATCATCGACGATGTCAAGGCCAAAAAGGGCGTCGTACACGACATCGATCTGGATACCGAGGATATGAAGACCCTGGTGGAGCGCTTCAAGGCCTTCTACAAGGACGAGAAGGGCGAGGACTTCCCCCAGGACCCCAAGCAGCAGCTGATGGAGGCGGTAAAGGCCGTCTTCCGCTCCTGGGATAACGACCGCGCCAATGTCTATCGCCGCATGAACGAGATCCCCTATGACTGGGGCACCGCCGTCAACGTGCAGTCCATGGTCTTCGGCAACTTCGGCAGCACCTCCGGTACCGGCGTGGCCTTCACCCGCAACCCCGCCACTGGCGAAAAGCACCTGTTCGGCGAGTACCTCATCAACGCCCAGGGCGAAGACGTGGTGGCCGGTGTCCGTACTCCCAGCAATATCTCCAAGCTCCAGGAGGAGATGCCTGAGGTCTACAACCAGTTCGCCGCCATCGCCTCCAAGCTGGAGCAGCACTATAAGGATATGCAGGATATGGAGTTTACCATTGAGAACGGCAAGCTCTATATGCTCCAGACCCGCAACGGCAAGCGTACTGCCGCCGCCGCCCTGAAGATCGCGGTGGATCTGGTGGACGAGGGCGCCATCACCGAGAAGGAGGCCGTCCTCCGCGTGGAGCCCAAGCAGCTGGACTCCCTGCTCCATCCCCAGTTCGATGCCGACGCCCTCAAGAAGGCGGTGCCCATCGGCAAGGGCCTGGCTGCCTCTCCCGGCGCTGCCTGCGGCAAGGTGGTCTTTACCGCCGAGGACGCCAAGGAGTGGACCGACCGGGGCGAGCAGGTCATCCTGGTCCGCCTGGAGACCTCTCCCGAGGATATCGAGGGCATGCACGCGGCCAAGGGTATCCTGACCGTTCGCGGCGGCATGACCTCTCACGCCGCCGTGGTGGCCCGCGGCATGGGCACCTGCTGTGTTTCCGGCTGCGGTGAGATCGTGGTGGACTACGCCAAGAAGCAGTTTGAGCTGGGCGGCAAGGTCTATCAGGAGGGCCAGTACATCTCTCTGGACGGCTCTACCGGCAACATTTACGGTGAGGCCATCCCCACCGTTCCCGCCGATGTCTCCTCCGGCGACTTCGGCCGTTTCATGGAGTGGGCTGACCGCTACCGCCAGCTGGAAGTCTACACCAATGCCGATACCCCCACTGACGCCCGCCAGGGCCGCGCCTTTGGCGCCCAGGGCATCGGTCTGTGCCGTACGGAGCATATGTTCTTTGAGGAGAGCCGCATCAAGGCCATGCGCGAGATGATCGTGGCTGACAACGAGGCCGACCGCCGCCGCGCTCTGGCGAAGCTCCTCCCCTTCCAGCAGAGCGATTTTGAGGGCATCTATGAGGCTATGGAGGGCCATCCGGTGGTCATCCGCTTCCTGGATCCCCCGCTGCATGAGTTCCTTCCCACTAAGGAAGAGGATATCCGGGAGATCGCCAACGAGATGGGCATCACCGTGGAAAAGCTCCACAATGTCATCAGCAGCCTCCACGAGTTTAACCCCATGATGGGTCACCGCGGCTGCCGCCTGGCTGTCTCCTATCCCGAAATCGCCGAGATGCAGGCTACCGCTATCATTACTGCCGCCCTGAACGTGCAGAAGAAGCATCCCGATTGGACCATGGTCCCCGAGATGATGATCCCCCTGGTGGGCGAGGTCAAGGAGCTCAAGTACGTCAAGGACGTGGTGGTTGCCGTCGCTGACAAGCTGATCGCCGAGTCCGGTCTGTCCATGAAGTATGAAGTGGGCACCATGATCGAGATCCCCCGCGCCGCTCTCACGGCGGACGAGATCGCCAAGGAAGCTGAGTTCTTCTCCTTCGGCACCAACGATCTGACCCAGATGACCTTCGGCTTCAGCCGTGATGATGCTGCCAAGTTCCTCAGCTATTACTATGACAAGAAGGTCTACGAGTCCGATCCCTTCGCCCACCTGGATCAGAAGGGTGTTGGCAAGCTGGTCGACATGGCGGTCAAGCTGGGCCGCTCGGTCCGTCCCGAGATGCACCTGGGCATCTGCGGTGAGCACGGCGGCGATCCCACCAGCGTGGAGTTCTGCCACCGCGTGGGTCTGAACTATGTCTCCTGCTCTCCCTATCGTGTGCCCATCGCCCGTCTGGCTGCCGCCCAGGCTGCTATCAAGAACCCCCGCAAGTAAGAGTTCTGTCATTCACCATTGGATTTGATGAAGCACAAACCTTCTATAAATCCCATGGATACGGCATAAAACCGTCAAAATGGCATGATTTAACCGTGGAGGTTTATATCTAATCGCCAAAACCCCCGTACATTCCCAATTGGGCAATGTGCGGGGGTTTTTTATTGTTATTTTGGGCTGTTTGTACAAATCTAAACGGGAACGCAAAAATGTATTCTGATTTCAAAAATACATTTTGTCCATGCTCGCTGCTATTTTCACAGCAGCCAGTTCCGTAATTTTGGACGAATTCAGCTTTCAGTAAAGGGGGCCATTATGGGACGAGACGATCAAAGGCAAGCAGTAAAAAACATTCCCTTGGAACAACTGAAGCCATTTAAGAATCATCCCTTTCAGGTACGAGACGATGAGGAATTTCGGCGTCTTGTTGAGAGCATTGAAATTCACGGTGTAATTCATCCAGCGGTGGCTCGCCAGATTGGTGAGGAATGCTATGAACTAATTTCTGGTCATCGACGCAAAGCGGCTTGTGAAGTATTGGGTTACTCTGAGATGCCTGTTTTAGTCCGGTCTATGACGGATGATGAGGCAGTTGTAAACATGGTAGATGCAAACCTTCAGCGTGAGACGATTCTCCCAAGTGAAAGAGCCTTTGCATACAAAATGAAGTTGGCAGCTATGAGCCATCAGGGGCGTAAAGGATTTACTTCCGCCCAACTTGGGCGGAAGTGTGTCGGAAAAGAATCCAGAGAGTTAATTGCTGAACAAGTCGGTCAAAGTCGCAACCAAATTTCTCGCTATATCCGTCTTACTGAATTAATACCAGAAATTCTTGAAATGGTTGATAATCGAAAAATCGCATTGAATCCAGCTGTATCTATTTCCTACTTGGACAAGAAGCAACAAAAGCTACTATATAAGGTGATGGTAGCACTAAAAGCAACCCCATCTATTTCTCAGGCAAAAGCCATCCGAGAAAAGGCCAGTGAATCAGACTTCACAGAAGATTCCTTGGTTTCTATCTTATCGAAAAAGAAACCAAACCAGAGAGAGCCGATGATTGTTGAAGAAGAAGAAATCAAGCAGTATTTCCCCTCGCATTACAATAGTGAACAGATGCACAACACGATTTTACTGTTGATTAGGAATTGGAGTAAAAAGCGTGGCTACACACAATAAAAGGTCATTATACCTTGTCACAACAGGGAGCAGAAAATTTTTCTGCTCCTTTTTTTATTTTTTGCGCAACAAACGGCCTCTGCCGTGGCCTACAAGTGAGAGTTACATCTCATGGACCTTGAAAATTCAGAAGAACATCAGGTACAACCGTCCCTCGGAGAGCCACTCCGGTGATACGCCATGACGCCTACGGGTCGAGCGACTTCCCTATCGCCGGTAAAGAGCTTGATAACTTGAGGCCACGATCCAGGGACAGGGGGAAAACTTACACTCAGCCACAGTCCGAGCGTTAAAAGCGTCGCAGGCAATGGGAGTGTCCGGTACAGAACCGTGATAAATGAATCCTAAATCAAAAGGATGCCGAAATGTTCTTGATTTTAAGAAAACCCAAGGGGGTAGTTTACCCTCTTTACATTCCATCTTCTGTTCAATACACAGGAGGAAACTGAAATGAACACACAAATTATCGCCATCGCCAACCAGAAAGGCGGCGTTGGCAAGACAACCACCTGCGCAAACCTGGGTATCGGGCTGGCACAGGCCGGGAAGAAAGTGCTGCTGATCGACGGGGACCCGCAAGGAAGTCTGACCATCAGCCTGGGCCACCCCCAGCCGGACAAGCTCCCCTTTACCCTGTCCGACGCGATGGGCCGTATCCTGATGGACGAGCCGCTGCGCCCCGGCGAGGGTATCCTGCATCACCCGGAGGGCGTTGACCTGATGCCCGCTGACATCCAGCTCTCCGGCATGGAGGTCTCTCTGGTGAACGCCATGAGCCGAGAGACAATCCTGCGGCAGTATCTGGACACCCTCAAGGGACAGTATTCCCAGATCCTGATTGACTGTCAGCCCTCCTTGGGGATGCTTACGATCAATGCGTTGGCTGCTGCCAATAGGGTAATAATCCCCGTCCAGGCGGAGTATCTGCCCGCCAAGGGCTTGGAACAGCTGCTCCAGACGGTCAATAAGGTGAAACGGCAGATCAACCCCAAGCTCCAGATCGACGGTATCCTGCTGACGATGGTGGACAACCGCACCAACTTTGCCAAGGAGATTGCGGCTCTGCTGCGAGAAACCTACGGCAGCAAAATCAAAGTGTTCGGAACTGAGATTCCCCATTCCGTCCGGGCAAAGGAAATCAGTGCCGAGGGCAAGAGTATTTTTGCCCATGACCCCAAGGGCAAAGTGGCCGAGGGTTACAAAAATCTGACCCAGGAGGTGATGAAACTTGAAAAGCAGCGCGAAAAAAGTAGAGCTTGCTCCATACGATGACTTGTTTTCCACCGAAGAAAGCCGCCAGGATGCCAAGCTGGAGAAGGTACGGGAAATCCCGCTGTCTGAACTGCATCCTTTCAAGAACCATCCCTTCAAAGTCAAGGATGACGAAGCCATGATGGAGACCGCCAACAGTGTACGGCAGTACGGTGTTCTGGTTCCGGCGATTGCTCGCCCGGACCCGGAGGGTGGCTATGAGCTGGTAGCCGGTCACAGGCGGCACCGGGCCAGTGAACTGGCCGAGAAAGAAACCATGCCGGTCATTGTCCGCGACCTGGACGATGATGCCGCCACCATCATCATGGTGGACAGCAACTTGCAGCGGGAAAGCCTGCTTCCCAGCGAGAGAGCCTTTGCCTATTGAAGCGGCGGTGCGGGAGCACTTCGACGGGATGTATCTCAGCCGTGATGCTGCCAAGGATGTGATTGAGACCTACGGTATTGACCGGGTGATGTTTGTTCTGGCCAATACCGTCCAGCTCCAGGACTGGGATGGTCGTTACTCGCCCCGCAACAAGGCGTGGGCAAAGACCATTCCCAACGACAACTCCGATACTGTCCGCTATTGTAGAGAATCCCAAACCCCACGGAAAGAGCTACAACAAGTGGTTGGGCGACCAGGCCAAGCCCTCCCATCGGGAATTGCTGCGTGTTGCCATTGACAACGCCCTGGAACAAAAGCCTGCCGACCTGGACGAGTTGCTGAAGCTGCTCCGAAAATCTGGCTGTGAAGTATCCAAGCGCGGGAAATCCTACCGTTTGAAGCTCCCAGGCTGGAGCAAAGTATCCCGCCTGGACAGTCTGGGTGATGGCTACACCCTGGAAGACCTGTTGGCCGTCCTCGCCGGTCAAAAGGTGCATACGCCCCGTCAGAAGCCGGTCAAGCGGGCAGATTTGCCGAAGGTCAATCTGCTAGTTGACATCCAGGCAAAGCTCCAGGCCGGAAAAGGTGTCGGATATGCGAGATGGGCCAAGGTCTTTAACCTGAAACAGATGGCGCAGACCGTGAACTATCTCACCGAGCATAACCTGCTGGAGTATGCAGTGCTGGAGGAAAAGGCTGCTGCGGCCACGGCCCACAACAATGAGCTATCCGCAAGAATCAAGGCTGCGGAGAAACGAATGGCGGAGATCGCCGTCCTGCGGACTCACATCATCAACTACGCCAAGACTCGTGACACCTATGTGGCCTATCGGAAGGCTGGTTACTCCAAAAAATTCCGAGAGGAACATGAGGAGGGGATTCTGCTCCATCAGGCGGCCAAAAATGCCTTTGATGATATGGGGGTCAAGAAGCTTCCCAAAGTCAAGGAGCTACAAGCCGAATACGCCCGGCTCCTAGAGGAAAAGAAAAAGACATATACCGAGTACCGGCGCTCCCGTGAGGAAATGCGGGAGCTACTGGCGGCAAAGGCCAATGTGGATCGGCTCTTAAATATGGAAATGGCATACGACATGGAAAAAGAAAAAGGTCACGATCAGCGGTAAGCTGATCGTGACCCAGTAGGTCGTATAAGTGGCCATCAGCACATAGAAATAGTTGATGCGGTGTCAGAGGCATCTTCCAAAACATGAGAGTTAACGATCTGGCTTCCTGCATACATCAGATACTTTATTCCACTTGCTATGGCCATCTCCTCTGCGGCTGCTTGCTTCGCTTTTACCACAGTATCGTCAATTTTATTATCTCCTTTGACTTCAATCAGCTGGTAGGACCCATCCGCCATTTTTGCCAAGAAGTCCGGATAGTATTGACGGATTCTGCCCGATTCCGGGTCATAATAATGCACGGAAAGATCTCCCTGATTGGAGGTAAACATTCCTGTGAAGTATACTTCTTTGACTTTTCCACTGGTGATATACTGCATAAAACATTCTTTCTCTGGGATAGAATCGAAGCAGTAGGTATCAGCATGGAAACTTTTCTTGATTTGTTCCGGGGTAAAGCCGGGATAACGATTTGTAATGACCAGGTCATCCTTTGCAGAAAATTCGTAATATCCAGCTTCTTTGGGTTCACGCAGCAGGACCAGCTCTTTATCCTCCGTTTTCAGTTCCGCCGTGATATCAAAGAGCGCATGAAACACGCCTGGGATAATGTAGTCATCCAGAACTGCGTTATAGCGGTTGACTGCATCCAAGATCACATCTGCGCCATCTACGGATTCCCTCAAGATCTTTGCCGCAAGGATACAGGAAATGTTCAAGTATCGTGCTACTTCTCCAGCAAGGGAGTATTCGCTGTACTTCATATTCTCCTGCAGGTAGTCAATGTTTTTTTCTTTGACTGTAGTATCCCGTGCAAGGCTGTCACGCTCATACATGGTGCTGGCGTATTTAGAAAGGTCGGCTCCTGCCAGTTTGAAGTCTACCGGCTGGGAGTATTCTTTTTTGTGAAGGGTATACTCATGCCATACACGCTTTAGGGTAATTGTCCTCGGAGGCGGAAGCACACGCACCTGGTATTTGTGGCGGTTATCATTTGATGGCTTTTTGATATCTTTGATCTCCATGTTGAAGTTCTTGTGGAGTTCGTCATCCAAAGTATCATAGTTTTCTTTGGAGAGGAACACCGTAGCCGTCAAACGCTCATCCGTGATGGCACGGAGACAACGCATGGTGGCCTGGAGAACAAATATCTTTGATTTGGGGCTACGGAAAAGTGCGACGCCAAACAAAGAGCGACAGTTCCATCCCTCCTTACCCTTTTCAACAAGAATAATGAATTGCTTCTCATTACCCTCTGTTCCAGGAACATCCAGATTGTTGAAGTCTCTGATATCATCGTTCTTGGTGTATTTTGCGTCTCCCACATTCAAAAGAATTTTCGAGGCCGGAACACCGAGCTTGGCCAGAATTCTTTCAAGTGCCGGTTTTACCTCTGTTGCGGCTTCCTCAACACCCGCAGCATAGATGGCCAGCTTGGGATTCAGGCCATCGTAAATCCGGCCACCATAACGCTCCCAGAACGTAGTTACCACAGCGGTGAGGAATTCCTCGCTTTTTACATTTTCGTACCCGATAGGGTCCGCATCTTTCAAGAAGCCGTTCCAGATGGATTCTCGCAGACCATAAGCATAAACCACCTCCGGCAGGAGTTGATTCTTAACATACGGCGTACCGGTATAGTTATAGCAAGCAACAATAGAAGTGTTTGCCGCAAGCAGATTGATGGTGTCGCGGAGACTTGTTTTGTTTGCGCCGCTCGATCTGATCTGTTTTTCCAAGTCGGCTCCAAAAAGATGATGGGCCTCATCGACATAGACGCCAAGCTGCGGAAGGCGGCAGAGCTTTTTGAACCTCTGGTTATCCATCAGAGTGGAATCATCCCACGCATCGTCTTCGACATCTGCACTGTCTGTACCGTAAACTGCGGAAAGCAGGGAGCCGGAACCGCTGAACAGAGTTTCGGCAACTGTTGTTTCTTTCCGCTTCTTTTTTACGATGATCTTCTGTGTGTTGGAGATGATGATATTGAAGTCGGAATCATCAATTGTATGCAGAATCGTACCTGTTTCGTCCAGGAAGTGGAATTTGATGTTTGCATCCAATACACGGGCATACTCCGACGGCACAACCTTCGTTTTGTCAAAGGTCATAATTTCACGGAGGGACTGCAAAACGGTCTTATCCGGTGCAAACACGAGTGCATTGTGGCAAAATCGCTTATCTCGTGGATACTTGTTTGCAAGCAGAAACTCATAGAAAATACAGGTAGCCATGAGAATGGTCTTACCAAGGCCCATGGTGAGAGCGTAAATATAGTTTGGATAATCCTCACGGTACTTTTTCATCTGCTTGAAGATCGTATCCGTTTGCTTTTCAGTCGGTGCATCGAAAAGGCGAATTTGACCGCCCTTATCAACAGCATAATAGGATGCATCAGAAAATCGGTCCCTTCTGTTACGCCAATCGTCGAACATCTCATAGACCTGTTTGTTGTTCATGAATTCCTTCACAAACACATACATTTCCAGTGCCTCAAACTGCGGCTTACGCAGGAACGCATGAGGATTTTCCTCGCTGTCATTATACGCAAGAAATTTTCTTGTGAGATCATTGTAACGGGAACGGATTTTTCCACGGTTGGTGGTGTAGTAGTACCAAAGCTGTTGATTAAAGGAAAAATTTGAATCAAAGGCAGCAGCCATTTAACGCACCTCCACTTCCAGTGACTCGGAGAGCAGATCGGTGATTTTCACTTTGATAGTGCCAGCATTTTCAGGAATATCATAGATGCCGCTCACCATCTCGTTCTTGCCGGGAACATCTGTCACGACAGGCTGCATAACTACACCGTCGTAGTTCCAGTCGATCATGATGGAGTCAACCAACTGCCGCCAGTCCTCCACATACTCTTTCTGGAGAGAGAGTTTTTGCAGGAGATTCATCGGGTAGAAAGCGCGGATAACCAGCTTATCTCCTTCACGGACGATTTCCGCCTCAGAGTCACGCTTGAGCTGGAGATCTTTTTTATCGCGGAGGATGTCCACAATCTGAATATCTACTTTGTACTCGATCAGTTCCTGCTCCAGAGCGCCTTTCAAATCAGGTTCATGTCCCATACAAATGATGGTCATGCGTTCCACAGGTTGGTTCGGATTTTCTCCCTTGCGCTTCTCATAGGTTTTATAGGGCAGATTGGCAAGAAGTTCCTTTAAATCTGCCTTTGTAGCGATACGGTTGACCGGCATGATTTTTACCATCCGGCCATCCAGTTCGCCGTCCCAAACATCACTTTGCGGGAATGGCTGGATCTCCAGTGCAGAAATCAACAAATCGCGGGCTTCCACCGGATTGCGGAAAAAGTCGTAATTGTTGACGTTGTAAACTTCGAAGCCAGTATATTTGATATCACTTGCCGCTTCCATACTAGTTTGCCCATCTTCCAAATCTTTGGCCACCGACAGCAGGCGCTTTGTCGTGGTTTGAATCGCCCCAAGATTGATGTCTGCGCCGATGAAGCGCCTGCCAAGTTTCATAGCCACAGCTTGAGTTGTGCCACTCCCCATAAAGCAATCAAAAACAAGATCACCAGGGTTTGTAGATGCACGAATAAGTTTCATCAAAAGTTCTTCCGGTTTTTGAGTGGGGTAATCTGTACGAACAGAAGCCGCTTGATTTTCGATGTCTACAAAGAAATAGTCACTTGCTGATTTTCCTGCTCGCAAATAGTCTCTAACAACCCATTCTGGATGTGTAATTTCATATTCAGGGCTTACATCTTTGGCACTTCGAATAGGGCTACCAACTATATTTCGGCCACACAAACGATATCTACCAATCTCATCTTCAAATTTATATTTTTTTATTGTCGATTCGGATAATGGCTCCATAACCATTTCATCAGACCAATTAAATACTGGCATTTTATCTTTTTTATAAAACAAAATATCATCATGAGTGCGTTTCCATGTCGACTTTATTGCACTACGTGTTGAGTACATCCATACAAGGGAATTCAAATGGTTATCTGCCCCAAAAACTTCATCCATGATAATCCTTAAATAATGCATTTTGTGATAATCGCAATGAAGATAGATTGCCCCTTTATCCGATAGTAGCTCTCTCATGATTAGTAGACGTTCATACATAAACTGGAGGTACTCATCATTTGTCCAGATGTCTCCATATTGTTTTTCTTCAAAGGATGAACCATCGCTTGTGGTTTTTCCAATCCCTTTAACTTCAACTTTCTTTTTATAATCTGCTTTGCTATCAAATGGAGGATCAATATAGATAAGATCAATCTGTCCCCGATACTCTTTTAACAGATGGCTCATAACCTGGAGATTGTCACCCCAGAAAATTTTATTGATCCAACCGTTCTGCTCGGTTCCATATGTCTCCCGCAATTGTGCAGGATAATACTGTGTAGAACGGTACGGACGCTTGCCGGTCCAACGCAGTTCCGGGAATCCTTTAATCGTCGGTCGCTGTTCAAATTCAAAAGTCAGTTGCTCACTGTTTTCCATTTTCGTCAATCCTCCTGAATAGTTTCGATTCTTAGTTGCTGTTCGATATCCGATACAGCCAGCGGAATGTACTGTCCCTCCGCGGTAAGGCTGCGTCCAAATATACCGTCGAGTATTGTTTGATTTTGCATCAAAAACTGCGGATTGTTTTCCAGATAAGCATTCAAGCATTCAAGCGTTTGTGAATCAGAGAGTTTTTCCAGCAATGCCATTCTATCGACTATCCCGGCATTGCTGAGATTTTCAACACCTTCTGAAACTTTTTTCTTTCCAGCCGCTATTTCTGCCATCCCGACAAGTATCTTCATTAACTCTTGTATTGCTTCTTCTTGAGTTAGTGACTTTGGTTCGGTATCATTGGTCTTCATCGTCTCCGTTGAAAGAACTTCGCACGCAGTTTCGGTTGACAATTGTGTGCCCTCTTCCTTTCGGACATTGACCTGTGTCTCGGCTTTCTTCGCTTTATGCCTATCCCATAATTTCTTTATTCCGTAGGTGGCTCCGGTAATCGTAGCCATAATTAAAGCACCTATCACCGCAGAGCCTGGATCAATTCCACCTGACGGCTCTCCATCCTCATCATTGTCATCATTCAAAGGGCTGATAGTAACGCGATTTGCTATTGAGCCGTCTGTCCGTCTCGCATAGAAATTATCCGATAAATTACCGTTTTGGTAATCCTCGTAGTCTTCATCAGTAAGACCAATTTTTAAGCCTCTCTCTGGGTCGTATATATCCGGCATTGTTATTTCCCCCTGCAATAGAATCGAAAGTCGCACGTATTACAGACCTTCGGGTCTTCAGCGCAGCGGCGAAAATCCTTCTTCATAATCTTCTTGACCGTATCATCAAATGCCGCCATTGTACCTTCCACAGCAGATTTTGTGTACGGATAGGTAATCGTCGGCACACCGCTGTCTTCGCCAGTATAGTAAATGTGCATTTTGCTGACCTTCTTTCCGGTGCGCTCCTCCACAAGATGGGCATAGATATGAAGCTGCCGACGATATCGCTCGAGCTGTTCGCGGTCCTTCTCCATGTCGGGTTTGCGCTGGGATTTAAAGTCTACAATTTCAACTGTATCTCCTTCGCCGCGAATCAGATCGACTTTGCCCTCAATAATATAATCCGGTTTCACAAGAGATACATCCACCTCGGCCTGTTGAATAGCCGACCAATCTCCATGTTGTCTGTCCACATAGCGGAGCACCTGTTTCAAAGCTGCCTCGCGCTGAGGGCCAGCCAGGTATGTATGCTCTGTTTTTGTAAGCGACACATAATTGGAATCGAACCAGCGACTTATATTTTCCGTGGTAATCGTTTGCTCTTCATTTCGCAAAGCAGCCCGGTGAATATCCTCAATCGTTTCATGCACCAGAGTACCAAAGAGCATAGCGTTCGCACGGACCGGCATAAATTCCAATTCCTTGTAGAACTTATATTGCAAGGCGCAAGTTTCGTAAACCGAAATGTGCGATGTGAACGAGTAGGTATTCTTGATGTTTACATCTTTGATTGGCTTAAAGTCAAACTCTTGTATGTCAAATCCAGAGCTGTCCAAGGATTGCAGTTCCCCATAGATTTCTTTGAAATAGTTGCTGGGGGTCCGATTGTCCTCATTACAGGTCAGAATAAGCAGATCTTGTGCACGGGAAAATGCCGTGTAGTAGAGTCGCCAGAAGTCAAAGAACTTCGTAACCTCATGCGGTTCAAAAGCAGGACGCTTGAAGTAACGCTCCTCAATCTGCATCATCAGGTCATTTGTGTTCTTTCTTGGTACATTCGATAAAGAATCTACCAAAACAATCGGGAACTCCATACCCTTGGACTGGTGGATCGTCAGGAACGATACACATCCGCTGGGGGCATACTCAGAATCATCTTCATACTCCGTGATTCCCCCATCAAAGAGGAGGCGCAAATAAAGGTTGAAAAGCATCTCCGTATTCTGATCAATACGGCGTTTGCCACGATATTCGGTTGCATCCAAAACGTCCACTCGGTGAAGGTATTCAAACTTGCCGATGATTTGCGTCAGCTTCGCAAGATTTCGCGTGGGGCGGATGTCAACCACACCAACATCCATCTCTGTATCAAGAATCCCTGCAAAAGGCTGAAACTCAAAAAGCTGATACATCAATCCGCAATAGGCATAGTCCGTGGCATCAGTCAGACTGACATGGACTTTTCCTCTGCGGCGTATCCATTTCAAAAGTTCTGAATTTTCTGGTCGCATAAGATATTCATTTGCCAGCATGATGCAATTCCGGTAGTAAGTCAGGTGCTCTGGACGGAGAAATACATAATCGCCATTCTCTAATCCTTGCACATAGCGCGGGAACATAAGCATCAGGCATCCAAGAGCTAGGCGTATCTCATCACGCTGAAAAAACATATCTGAGCGTGGCGAATAAACATTTATGTGGTTTTGTTCCAAAAAACGGGCAAGTGCTGTGACACGGGGATGCTTTACAGATTGGAAGAGAAAGGCAATTTGATTATAGTCCGTGAGCTTGCCTGAGTCTTTAAGGTCATTGATAAAATTCAGAATTTTCTCATGCCACTCATCAGGATCATTATCACTGGCGAGTTTCACGACCGCTGGACTATGAAGCAATGTTTTCTCGTGCGGTTCAATCTGCTTGGTATACCGGAAATTGTCCCAGCTAAACTTGAACTTTGCGCCATCCGTGGTAGCCATCCACCTGTTGTAGAAATCAACAATGTCACTGTTAGAACGGTAGTTGACGACTAGCGGAATAATACGACACTCACCATCCGCAAACTTCTGCGGGAACTCCAATATATTTCGGATTGTTGCTCCACGAAAACGGTAGAGACCCTGGTCATCGTCACCAACTACACAGATGTTCTTTCTGTCTCCGGCGAGAAGAAATACCAACTGCTCCTGGATAAAGTTCGTATCCTGATATTCATCAACCATGAGGTGTGTAATTTGGGAACGCAATTCATCCAGTATTTCTGCATTTTCTCGAAGAAGATGATAGGCTTCAATCTGAATAGAAGAAAAGTCCATCAAATTCCCTTCAGCGAGAATGTCGCGATACTCTTTAAGCATTCGCCCAAGAGCTGCAATTGATTGATCCGCATCGGCCATTAATTCTTCGGGGGTTACGAGTTCTTCAGAGAGGTTATTTACATAATTGCAGACAGCGGCTGCTTGTTTCCATGCACCACCATTCGGCAGAGCAATTTCAATTTGAGGGATACTTCTAAATCGATGGATATTCTGGAAAACCATGTACTGTTGATCGAAAGCATCCAAAAGGCGATAGTTTCTGCGAAGCCGAGTATATTCTAGATGTTCTTTTAGAATTCGAAGGCAGAGGGAGTGAAATGTACCGATATACATTTCGTTAATATTCGCCGCAATGCCTCTATTGGACAGCTCGTTTGTGATTCTTGTTATTAGTTCTTTAGCTGCTTTCTCGGCCGGGCGTAAAATTTTGTGTAAGCGATTTTCGACAAAGTCAAGAATGGCGCTGGAAAGCAGGGCGGATTCTGGCCTGG